>JBBIHV010000149.1:1722-8649 GCA_037446835.1 Sunxiuqinia sp.
CCGGTTACAGCTTGGGTAAGTACCTTTTGGCGAAAGTCTTTCAGCAGTTGTGGGATGCGGTCGAGGCGGGTTTTCAGGGCATCGAGGTGCCCAAACAGGGTATCGAGTTTGGCCACAATGCGCTGCTGCTCGGGAAGAGGAGGAAGGGGGAATCGTATTTCTTTTAATTTACTAGCATTTACACTTGGCTGTCCTATTCCTGAAGCACTATCAGAAATTTGCATCCAATAATTTCTTGATTCAAAAAAATATTTGACGAACTTAATCTGGATATTTTGATAAACGGAAAGTCGTATCAAGTAGGATGCAAATACAGTTGTATAAGGCAATGCGTCAATTAAAAAACTTTTGCCAACAGTAGCACCCGTTCTAGCAAAAACAATATCTTTTGGTAATAACTCAAATTTAGTTTGTTGTTCAGGATCAATTATACAGGTTGGTACCGTTTCCCAATTAACTCTATTATCTTGAATATCAGTAATTCTTAAAAAACGTACTCCTTCTTTAATTTCTTGGGAACTTGCGGTATATCCATATTGAACATTGTCAGCAACAACTCCAAGTTTTGTTTCTATCCACCCTATTGGTAATTCCTTCTGCATTTGTATGTTTTGTAAATTGGCTTACTTAAAATTGGGATTCTTTTATTAACCGAACAACTGACCGATGAGCGGTTATCCTTTGCCGTTGACTTCAGTCAACGGTTAGAATGCAGGCGAGAATCCCGGGCTTTAGCCCAAAAACCTGTGGCTAAAGCCAATATTGTATTTTTTTATTCATCCGTCAGCTAAAGCAGACGGCAAAGGATACCTTCGGAAACTGCTAATATCCACTCAATTGGTCAGCCACTGGCTGAATAATTGAGTTTCTATTCCAATTCTTTGATAATCGCATCCAGTTCGCCCATGATACTTTTCAATTCCAAAACGGCTTCTTTGGCAATGTCAATCGGGTCGTCCAAATCTTCACCATTGCTCAGCGAGCTGTCGGCTATCAGTCCCAAATCGAGCGAGTCGTTCTTTTTGGCAATTTGCTCGCGGGTAATACACTGCCAGCGTTCGTCGGTTATGGCTGCACGTTTTTGGTCGTCCACTTTTCCGTCGTATTCCAAACCCACGTTTTCAATGGTCAAACCTCCGGTGTAAGCTTTAATAAACCCATCAAAAGCGGCCAAAGTAAACGGAGTGCGCTTTCCGTAGTTGGGCGTGTTGGTGCGCATGTCGTAATACCAAACCTTATCGGTGTTTCCGGTTTCGGTTGTGCCACGTTCAAAAAACAGCACATTGGTTTTCACACCCTGGGCATAAAAAATACCGGTTGGAAGGCGCAGAATGGTGTGCAGACGACATTTGTCCATTAAGTCGCGGCGGATTTTGGCGCCATCGCCATCTTCAAACAACACGTTATCGGGCAATACCACAGCCGCGCGGGCTCCGCCTTTTTTGTGCAACGAGCGGTAAATGTGCTGCAAAAAGTTGAGCTGTTTGTTGGCCGTTGGGTAAGTAAAATCGTCGCGGCTGGGGCGTTCGCCTCCTTGTTTGGTTCCAAACGGAGGATTGGCCAGCACGCCGTCGAACCCTTTCAGGCTTTTGCCAAAATCGCTCAGCGTATCGTTCAGGTAAATGGTGCTGTCGAGCCCGTGCAGCTTGGCATTCATCAAAGCCAGGCGGTGGGCATCCTGTACCAGTTCAACGCCACTCAACGCGGTGGTTTGCTGAATTACCCGGGTTTTTTCGTCCTTGTAAATGTAATCGTGGCGGGTCAACAGGTATTGGTTTATCGAGATCGGGAATCCAAATGTACCGCAGGCCGGATCGTTCCAGCGTTCGCCCAATCGCGGGGCAACCAGATCGACCATCACATTAATCAGCGGGCGCGGGGTGAAATACTGTCCGGCACCACTTTTTTTCTCGCCGGCATTGCGCTCCAGCAAATCTTCATAAATATCGCCCATCACATCGCGGTCGTGTTCTTCGTACCAATCGAGCAGGTCGATGCTGCTGATCAGCGATTTCAAATTCACCGGTTTCCGCAGGGTGGACGAAGCATTGGTAAATATCTCCTTGATGTTGGCGTTCTCGCTTTTGGTGCTGATGGTAGCCAGCAATTCGCGGTAGGTGTCAAACAATTCCTTGTTATCCTTGATGTCTTTCAGCTTCTGCCAGCGGTATTCTTCGGGCAATTCCTTCTCAAAGCCTTTTACTTCGCTCAGTTTCAGGAAAAGGATGTAGGTTAATTCGTTGAGGTATTGGTGGTAGGTTACTCCGTCGTCGCGGAGTAAATTACACAGGCCCCAAAGTTTGGCGGCAATTTCTTCTGCACTCATTATTTTAGTTTAATCTGCTTTAAAAGCGTTTAAGTATTGTTCAAAAATGAAAATCCGGTTCCGGCTTTGGCCGGTTACTTCAGCGAGGTAGCCTTTTTGTTGCATGAGGGCCACCAAATCGTTCGCTGCTTTATAACTCAACGAACAGGTTTTTGCTGCTCTATCAATGGTGGTGAAAGGGTTCTCGAGCAAGGCGTTCAGCAGGATTAAGGCTGAATTGCTCCGGCGGCCAAAATCGGCTGTGATCTCCTGCTCAATCTTCGTTTTAAGCGCTAACACATTCGACAAGGTATTCACGGCCTGTCCGGCGGTTTGCTCTACTCCTGCCAGAAAATATTTGATCCATTGAAGCATATCGTTTTTGGTACGAACCTGGCTCAGGTTGTCGTAGTATAAACCTTTGTTTTTTTCAAACCAGGCTGAAAGGTAAAGCAAGGGTTTGTCGAGTATTCCTTCACTGACCAGGTAAAGTGTAATCAATAAACGGCCAATGCGACCATTTCCGTCAAGAAACGGGTGAATTGTCTCAAATTGGTAGTGAGCAATGGCAATCCGGATTAAGGATGGGACATTGATCTCATCGTTGTTCAGAAATTTTTCAAGATCGCCCATTAAATCGTTTACAAGAAGATGGCTTGGCGGAATAAATACAGCATCGGCAAGCGAGTTGCCACCAATCCAGTTTTGGCTTGTCCGGTATTCACCCGGAAGTTTGTGTTCGCCCCTAACACTTTTTAATAAGGTGTTGTGGGTTTGGCGAAGTAGCCTTGATGAAATTGGAAGTCTTTGTAACTCCGGAATTGCTTCGTTCAGGGCATGAATGTAATTGTTGACTTCTTGCCAGTCATTTCGGCGTTCAGGTCTTACCTCTTCCAGCGGAAGGATGGCTTCGTCCATATTGGTCTGTGTTCCTTCAATCCTGCTGGAAACCACAGCTTCTTTTGTAACATGGAGTTGAATAAACAAGTCAATGTTTGGCACCAAACGGGCAAATGAATTTAATTCGCCCAACTTTACCGCTGCCTTTTCGAGTAACCTGTTAATTACAGGAGCCTGCCAAATCCACTCATCGTTAATGGATGAAGGCACAAAATAGCGATAGTTAAATGCTTTTTCAAAGTGCCCTGATTTGTATTTTTCTAATTCGATCATAGTGGGGATAAAGGTAAAATAAAAAATCTGTTATTATACTTTTAGTCATTAAAGTAAAATAAGAATTTCTTTATTTTAGTTTTGTAATATCTCTTGAAAACTAGTTTAGACTCATGCCGTTTGGTATAAATTCTCGTTCAATTGAATAATCAACTGATCGAGTTGTTCTTCAAAAACCTTGTTCAGCCGGTCAAATCCACCGTTTTCGGTAAATGGAGCTTGGTTTAAATCGTCGTGCTGCAAAATGTTTTCCGACAACAATTGATTTTCAAACCGGTCGATCCATTTTTGCTGAATCTTGTTCCAGTTTTTCATTGCCCGTACTTTCTCAACGGCACTTCTGATCCGATCTTCGTGGCTGATCAAAGCATCTCCCAAAGCCAAGGTTCGTATAAAAGAAATGATGTCGGCTGCAATGTCCACGTTCCGGGTAGCTTTCCATGCGGTGTTCAGAGTCCGTTGATTAAACCCAAGCTGATCGAGCTGAAGCCTGAGTTCTTTCAACGATTTCCGGTCGAGTTCCTGAGGTCGGGTGCATATAATTTGCAATGCAGCCATCTTGTTCAGATTTTCAGTAATGTACTGTTTGAAACTTTGGATGTAATCTTCCGGCTTCTGGCTGTTGCCATATCCGCGCTCAATTCCACGGCTTTCATCTTCATGTTCCGATACAAACTGAAAGGTTGGTGAAGGTTTTAGCTCGTCCAGAAATTTCCAGACACCAGCCATTTCACTTACCTGATCCAATGTACCCTGGTTTTGGGATTCATTCAGGAAGTTGATAAAACCTTCCGGGCCATGGCCTCCCGACCGGTATTTGAACTGGTCAATGTTATCGTCGTTAATGTTTTTGCTCTTCCGTCTGAATTTGGCAATGATCTGTTCCAGTTGTTTCGCAGCGCGTTCATTGCTTGCAATCCGTCCCAGCTCCTCCGCCAATTCTGCAAATGTAGTTAGCGGGTTAGCGGTCACCGGTTTCATTTGGGTATAATCCTGAAGAGCTTCATAAATCCGCACTGCATCATAAATCCGGAATACTTCTTTGTCAATTTCATCACAGCGACGGGTAGCACGGCCTAACATTTGCTCAAACAGAATCCTGGATTTGACACGTCTTAAAAAAACAATGTTGCAAATGGCAGGCACATCAATTCCGGTAGTGAGCAAATCAACCGTTACCGCTATGGTTGGGTATTTCTCATTTTTGTATCGCCTGACCTGTTCCTCCGGATCATACGATTTTCCAGTAATCTTTTGAATGGCATCGTCATTTAGATCACAGCCTATTTTCTCAAATTCTTCCTTCAGAATACTGACAACCAGATCGGCATGTTCATCGGTTGCGGCAAAAATCAGGGTTTTTTCATCTCCGTCCGGATCAATCTCAGGAACCAATTGACTGATTGCAGTCCGGTTGAACGACTCTGTAATGACCATTTTGTTGAATCCTTCGATATTGATGGCCAGTTCATCTTCCAACTCAGCCAATTCAATTATTTGGTTGTTCTCTTTGTCGTACACTTTTGGCCGATCACCTTTTTCCCAGATAATTCCTTCCTCTCCCAGTTTTGTTTTGATCAGGTAAGGTGGCTCATGGTCAATCAAAAAGCCATCGATCACCGCTTCGCGATAGGAATAGTTGTAAATGGGTACTCCAAATATTTCTGTGGTGTGTAAGGCTGGCGTAGCGGTCATTCCAATGGCTGTGGCATCAAAATAATCCAATACACGCCGGTATTTGCTTACATAGTCGCCCTGATCTTTAAAACCAAGTTCTTCGTCATCCATCTCCTTATCCAGCAAATATCCCCGGTGAGCCTCATCCACAATAATGCAGTCGTAGGTGTCGATGGGCAAAGTATCACCTTCAGAATAGAACAGGCGTTTTACCATGCTTTGAACAGTGGCAAAATGCAGCCGCGTGTCTGTCTCCGGAATCAATTCTTTTAATCCCTGTATCTGATAGATTTCAGCAAAAGTATTCAGGTCTTCAATTTTATCATCCTTAAAATGATCGAGTGCCTGTTTTGCCAGCAATCGCCGATCAACCATAAACAGGATTCTCCGGAAGCGGTTGGACTGAACCAGTCGGTAAGCCAGACCAATAATGGTGCGGGTTTTTCCGGTTCCTGTGGCCATTGCCAGCAGCATCCGTTTAGTCTCCGGACTGTTCATGAAGGTCTGTTCAACCCGGTCGATGGCTTTCATTTGGTAATCCCTTAAAGAAAGGCCATTTTTATCCTGAAGAAAGTTAGGCTTGCTGTTTTTCAGCTTATTATCCGCTTCTATAATGTTCTGCTCCCACATTTTCAGCAATCCTTCCGGCGAGTACCAGCCTTTTAACGACCGGGAGTGATTTTTTTCATTCCTGACATCAATAAACCAAACACCGCTTTTGGTTGCCAGTTGCTGCAAATAGGGTCGTCCATTGGTTGAGAACAAAAATGGTACTTTGTAATTTCCCCATTCTCCCAATAACTGAACCTGAGTTTGCACTTCTGCGAGTTCAGCGTATCGCTTGGCCTGTGTTAAGTCGGTCGATATATCCTGAGCATATTTCTTTGCTTCTACCAATCCATAGAGTTCTAAGCCAATAAACAAAGCATAGTCAGCCCATTTGCTTCCACATTTCCATTCAGCAATGGCTTTGTTTTTGCCTTTCTCCGGAAGTGTACCATGCAATTTGTAATTCAGGTTGAGCGTGTCAACTTCCCATCCGGCAGTCCTTAACTGAGCATCAATCAGGAGCCGGGTTTCAGCCTCCGACATTTCAATTTTCAGGGCAGCTTTCTTTGATCGTTGTTTGATCAGAGTAGATTTCTCTGCACTCAAAGCCCCGATTTCCCTTTCCTTCAATAACTCAGCAAACTTTTGCTCCAGTTGCAGGTATTCCTGTTCAAGGTTTTTGTAATCCTGTTCCAGATCAACTTTTTGTGCCGGGTGAAACTTAACGGCACTGATGTCAGAAACCTCAACAGAATAGGTTTCATAAAACCATTTGGCAATTTTAAAAGCGCTGAAAAGTAAGCCCATGGCCGATTCTTCAGCCTGCTTTCCTGCATGAACCGCCAGATTTCCCGATTTCCGGATGGTATGAAAAAGACCAAGGATATTATCTTCCAGAATTCCTTCATCCTTCAGCGTTTCCAATCTCCGGAAAGCAGTATTTTCATAAGGAAAGTCGAGTTGATGGATTTCAAAAATCGTTTCCACCATCTTTTCACCCAACAACCTCATCTTAAACAAAGAAGTGTTGGGGTCATCGTGAATGTATCGTTCCGCTAAATTCCCAAGATTTGCTAAAATTGGATATTCTGTGGTTAGAAATCTGAAGTTGCTTTCCATTAGGCTAATTGGGGCTGATTATTGGTCTGCCGAAGATAAAGAATCCAATCAGGAAAAGAAAGATTATGAAAAAGAAAAAATAAGATGATTAAGGAGGGAGTTAA
>JBBIHV010000150.1:0-8529 GCA_037446835.1 Sunxiuqinia sp.
GTGTTCAGGAGCATATAAATTAATCAGATCGACCATTTCCGGAACTCCGGAAAGAACGATTGCACGGCTGTTTGCCAGCGCCTTTTCAGCAATCGCCTGACGAGGCAGCACTGCCAATTGTCGTTCCAGTTCCTGATCAACTTTTTCGACCAGCGCCTGATCGTTTGTCACCAGAATTACCTGCGAATCCGGCCCGTGTTCGGCCTGCGAGAGCAAGTCGGAAGCAATAAACGCCGGATTGGCCGATGAATCGGCCATTACCGCCACTTCCGACGGACCGGCTGGCATATCGATGGCCACATCGCTGATGCTGACCAACTGTTTGGCGGCCATTACAAACTGGTTACCTGGACCGAATATTTTATCAACCTTCGGAACACAGTCAACACCATAAGCCATGGCGGCAATGGCCTGAATCCCACCAATTTTAAAAATCTTCGTCACGCCAACCAACTGTGCGGCAAATAAAATTGCGGGGTTGATTTTTCCCGATTTATCAGGAGGAGTGCAAAGTACAATCTCTTTGCAACCCGCTATTTTTGCCGGAATGGCCAGCATCAAAACCGTAGAAAACAGCGGCGCGGATCCCCCGGGAATGTACAAACCAACTTTTTCGATAGCGACCGCTTTTTGCCAGCAGGTAACTCCGGAAGTTGTTTCAATCTTTCTGGTAACCAGAATTTGCGACTCATGGAATTTCTGAATATTGGTGGCTGCTGTATGGATGGATTCCTGCAACCCGGCGCTGACCTGTGGAACAGCTTCAGCAATTTCTTCTTCAGTGACGGTAATGTCACTGATAAAAACACCATCAAATTTTTCGGTATATTTCTGAATGGCCTGAATTCCATCCGCTTTAATTTCATCAAGGATTCCCTGAACTTTTTGAGTCAGTTCAGCCACGCTGAAAGTGGGCCGTTTCAGCAATTTATTCCAAACGTTTCTATCAGGATTTATGATCGTTTTCATTTGCGTTGAATTTTAATCGTATTCATTTTCAGGGCCATGAAATTTCCGGCAAAAAGCAGTAAGACGCCTAAAACAGCAGCCAGTCCCCATTGATAATTTTCGAAAAAAGAAGAGATTACCAGCGCGATAACCGGAGCCACAAGCGTTGAATATCCTGCACGGTCGGGCCCGATGTCGCCAACCAGCTTCAGGTAAAATGTAAAAGCCACAATCGATCCGAAGACCGAAAGGTAAAGCAACGAACCCACGTAAGGTAGCGAAAAATCGATGGAAAAACTTCTTCCCGAAAGAGGGACCATCAGCATCATGGCCAGGCTACCGTAAGTCATACTAAATGCATTGGTTTGAATAACAGGCAATTTACGGGTTTGGTTGTATTTCGAAAGTATATTTCCCAGCGAGGCCAAAACAATGGAGCCAAAGCAAAACACTAAGGCTTGAAATCCGATGTTCAGCTGCTCTGCATTTTGCAATTCATGACTGAAAATGAGCAAAGTACCCGCAATGCCGAGAACAGCGCCCACCATCACTTCTTTTTTAATTTTCCCTTTCAGCAACAGGTAATTAAAAAATATGTTGGTAAAAATGGAAAATGAAAAAATGACGGCAACCACGCCACTCGCCAGATTGGCTTCAGCCAGATAGACCAGCCAGTAATTAAACCCAAACAGAATCACGCCCTGAAGCATCATGCGCAGGTGTTCGCGAAAGGTAAATTTCAAATTAAGCCGCCTGAAGATGCTAAAAACGGTCAGCAGAATTCCGGCAAGAAAGAACCGGTAAACCACCGATACCAGCGGATCGACCTGTCCGAGCTGAAATTTGATTGCATACCAGGTTGAGCCCCAAATCAGACAAGGAATTACAAAATATAGCAGTTGCCTGGGTTTCATACCATTTCGGAATTATAAAATCATTTTTTCAATCGGGATAACCAGGATTCCCTGGGCCCCGGCAGCTTTCAGTTTACCGATGATTTCCCAAAAATGTTTTTCTTCGATGACCGAATGTACCGAACTCCAGCCTTCTTCGGCCAAAGGCATCACCGTCGGACTTTTCATTCCCGGGAGAAGCGATTCAATTTCCTGAAGCTTGTCGTTGGGTGCATTCAGCAGAATATATTTTTTCTTGTCGGCGCGTTGCACCGATTCCATCCGGAAGATTAATTCATCTAGAATGGCCTGTTTAGATGCCGATAAATTCGGGTTTGCAATCAAAACGGCTTCAGAATAAACAACAACTTCAACTTCCTTTAACCGGTTGCTAATCAATGTACTTCCCGAACTTACAATATCAAATATGGCATCAGCCAGGCCAATTCCGGGAGCAATTTCAACCGAACCTGTAATGACGTGGATTTCAGCGGTAATATTATTCTTTCTGAAGAAGTCCTTCAGAATTTCAGGATACGATGTGGCAATTTTTTTTCCGTTGAAATATTCGATTCCCGGGTATTCATCATCTTTTGGAATAGCCAGTGAAAGGCGGCATTTGCTAAAACCCAGCCGTTTGGCAATTACCACGTTTTCGTTCTTCTCGAGCATTTCGTTTTCGCCAACAATACCAACGTCGGCCACTCCGCCAGCCACTGCCTGCGGAATATCATCGTCGCGAAGAAACAGAGCTTCCAGTGGAAAGTTACTGGATGTAGAAATCAGTTTCCGGGAACTTAGCGGAAGCCTGATTCCGGCATCGTCGATCAGCTTAACCGAGTCTTCGTTGAGCCTGCCTTTGGTTTGAATGGCAATTTTTAAAATTTCACTCATTTTCTTGATGTTTTAAATAAAAAAGGCTTACCGTATTTGGCAAGCCTTTTTCTGTGATTAATATCTTTTGTTTACGGACAAACGATTACGGCCTACCAATTGATAGAATCAGATGATGATGGCCGATATGTCCGCATGCTTTTTTCATTTCTAAAATTGAATTATGGCGCAAGTATAGTTATAAATTGAAATTAAAACAAGTATTTCAATTACAGTCAGGTCAATTTTACGTTTAATTAATTTTGAAATACCAAAATTCCCATCAAATTCCCATTTCAGAATCAGACGGTTTCAAAAATATTTTTGTTCTGTTTGATTCTCCTGAAGGAATACTTTAAAAGGAATATGTATGTTTGTACAATCGATTGCAATAGCCAACCTAAAATGAATTCTAATGATAAAAACGCTTTCATTTCTCTTGATTTTCATGCTGATTGGAATAACTTCTTACTCTAAGAATCAGCAGGATAAATGTTTCCGTCCGAAACAAATAAAAAAAGCCATGACCAAAGCAGCATTGTGGCAATTCGCCCACCCCAAACACGAACTCTGGGATTGGACAAACGGGGCATTTTACGCTGGAGTTTCGGCTGCATATCAAACAACCGGCGATAAAAAACTTCTGGATGCCATGCTTGAAATGGGACAAAAGAACCAATGGGAACCTGGCCCGCGCCCACAACATGCCGACGACATTGCCATTTGCCAAACTTACGTTGACCTTTACCAAATTAAGAAAGATAAGGCTATGATTCAACCCTTTATCGACCAGATGGAACAATTTTTGGAGACACCTTATGCGGCAAAAGGAATTGAGCAGATTACCTGGTGGTGGTGCGATGCTTTGTTTATGGCTCCTCCGGCAATGGTTAAATTGTCAATGGCCACCGGTGATAAAAAATACATAGAGAAAAGTAACGAATTATACCACGAATGCTACAATCTGCTTTACGATAAAAAAGAACATCTATTTGCACGCGATCTGGGTTACGTTATCAAAGGCGATGCTTCCGATCGTCACGAGGCAAATGGGAAAAAGATTTTTTGGTCGCGGGGGAACGGCTGGGTCATGGGCGGTTTAGCCATTATCCTGAATGAACTACCTAAAGATTATATTGATCGGCCATTCTACGAAAAACTTTTCAAAGAAATTGCCGCACGAATTGCAGAACTTCAGCAGGAAGATGGACTCTGGAGAGCCAGCCTGCTCGATCCTGCTTCTTATCCGGGCGGAGAAGCCAGTGGATCGGGATTTTATACCTACGCGTTGGCTTGGGGCATTAATAATGGCTTACTCGATAAAGCCACCTTTCTTCCGGTAGTTCAAAAAGCATGGAAAGGATTGAACACCTTGATTCAAGCCGACGGTCATGTGGGTTGGTGCCAGCCCGTTGGTGCCGATCCGAAAAAGAACTTTTCTGCTGATAGTTGGGAAGTATATGGAACCGGTGCATTTTTGCTGGCCGGGAGCGAGGTTATAAAATTGAAATGAGATAAACTTCTGTTCGCTTTTAGCCATAAAAAAACCGCTTAAAAGGCGGTTTTTTTATTTGGGATTATCCAAGATATGTTTTAAGCAATTTACTTCGGGAAGTGTGCCTCAATCTGCGGATGGCTTTTTCTTTGATCTGACGGACCCGCTCCCTGGTGAGCCCAAACCGTTCGCCAATTTCTTCCAAAGTCATTTCCTGACAGCCAATGCCAAAAAACATCCGGATGATATCGCTTTCCCGTTCAGTTAAAGTTGCCAGAGCCCGTTCGATCTCCCGAGCCAGTGATTCCATCATCAGGGCACGGTCGGCATTTGGCGAATCATTATTGATCAGGACATCCAGCAAGCTATTATCTTCACCTTCAACAAAAGGGGCGTCAACCGAAATGTGACGGCCAGAAACACGAAGGGTATCGGCAACTTTATCGGCGGGCAAATCCAATGAATCGGCTAATTCTTCAGGAGAGGGCTTGCGCTCATTTTCCTGTTCAAACTTTGAAAAAGCTTTGTTGATTTTATTTAAAGAGCCTACCTGATTCAATGGTAAACGGACAATTCTGGATTGCTCGGCCAAGGCCTGAAGGATGGATTGGCGAATCCACCATACGGCATAGGAAATGAACTTGAAACCTCTGGTTTCATCAAACTTTTCAGCAGCTTTAATAAGTCCCAGATTTCCCTCATTTATAAGGTCGGGCAAACTTAATCCCTGATTCTGGTACTGTTTCGCTACCGAAACCACAAAACGCAGATTGGCTCTTGTTAATTTTTCTAATGCGGCCTGATCACCTTTTTTAATCCGCTGCGCCAACTCCACTTCTTCCTCGACAGTTATAAGTTCTTCTTTTCCAATCTCTTGCAGATACTTATCCAACGAAGCGCTTTCACGGTTGGTAATCGATTTTGTAATCTTTAATTGTCTCATATACCCTTCAAAAAAATAGCGTGCAAATATAGGCTTTTGAGGTCAATAATTCAAATGGTATTTCAAATTCGCTTATTGTTTACTTTTTTACATTCAGGAAATTCGTGTTATTTCGAATCGGTTCCGAAAACATAGTAAGCAACTTCGCCATCTGGATAAATTCCTTCAACTAATATTCCACCCCTTGAGTTTTTAATTATGCGTTTTAAATCATCAACCTCAGTGATGGCATTCTTGTTCACCTGAGTAATAATAAATCCTGTTTTGATTCCCGCGTCTTTGAATTTTCCACTACCAAGTTCAGTGATTTTTACTCCATACCTGATTCCCAATCCTTCTTTTTCGCGGTTAGAAATGTCAGCAAATTTCGCACCAAAAAAACCATCTTGTTCCTCATCTCCCTTAACAATTTTTGTATCTCCGTGCTTGTTACGAAGCGTTACGTTAAATGGTTTCTTTTTATTATCTCTTTTTACCACCAATGCAACTTTGTCGCCAGGGCGGTGTTTGCTAATTTGTTCCTGAAGTTCAGATGTCGAATTTACATCCACATTGTCAACACTGATGATTACATCATTATCTTTCAGTCCGGCCTGTGCAGCGGCACCGTCAGGCAGTACTTTGCCAACAAATACGCCTTCAATTTTATCAAGGTTGTACTTCTTGGCCACTTCAGCATCTACATCACCAATGTTAACTCCCAGAAGCGCCCGTTGCACCTCACCATATTCCTTTAGGTCGGCCACCACTTTTTGCACAATAATTGCAGGAATAGCAAATGAATAACCACTGTAAGAGCCGGTTTGCGAGGCAATTGCCGTATTTATTCCCACCAGTTCGCCCCGGGTATTAACCAGTGCCCCTCCACTATTTCCCGGGTTAACGGCAGCATCGGTTTGGATAAATGATTCAATACTCATCTGATCAGGATTGATTCCGATATTACGGCCTTTTGCACTGACAATACCTGCCGTGACTGTTGATGTTAAATTGAATGGATTTCCAACGGCCAAAACCCATTGCCCTAGTTTAAGGTCATCTGAATTCCCAAATTTAATTACAGGCAAACCCGATGCTTCAATTTTAATCAATGCCACATCAGTTGATGGATCGGTTCCGATAAGTTTGGCCTTGAATTCGCGTTTGTCGTTTAATACCACATCAATATCATCGGCATCTTCAATCACATGATTGTTGGTAACAATGTACCCGTCAGGAGAAATTATAACTCCGGAACCTGAACCCTGACGAATAGGCATCTGCTGTGGTTGTTGCCCCCCTTCGCCAAAAAACCAATTAAAAATGCTGCTAGAGGAAGAGGAGCTTCCCTTCTGTGTTACCGTAATGTGAACAACAGAATGCACCGAGCTTTCAGCAGCAAAAGTTAAATCAGGCAGGTCGCCTGAATAAGAGGTAGGGACACTGGCATATTTCATCGACTGATCCTGCTGCACAGTCACAATTTTCGGATCGTCAAAGTAACGCGTGTACGCCCAAAGTGCGATAAATCCGCCAACCAATGCCACCAACAAGGTAAATAATCCTTTTTTTAAATTTGTCATCGCTTTTACTTTTTGTTGTTAGTAATTCTTGACTTTGTGAATCGAATTTTAAAGATAACGTAAAGCATTTAAAAACGTTTTACTGTTTGTAATTCGTTTAATTTGTTTAACAGATTTTAACAGCATATTAAACAAACAGGGGCCAATTTCATCGGGATCCCGCAAAAGGAATATGAAAACATGCGTAGTGTTGAAGATCAAATTATTATATTTGCCAACTTAAATATTCCCGGATTCAATCAACATTAAGCCAAAATGAATGTCAGGTAATCTTTTCAGAAAGTCCATCCTTCCTTCAAAAATCTCCACCTACCTGAGCAAAACACTGATTATCATCACCGTGGCCACCACTTTTCTGATTAGTAGTTTTCTTATTATTCAGCAAACACTTCATTTCAATAAATTAAACCAACAAAAGAGTACTGAGTTTATTGAAAATCAGAAAATCTACATTCAGGAAATTGTCAAGAATGAAATCGAATACATCCGGCATCAAAATGAAGCTTTCAAATTGAGGACCAATTCCAAAATCAGGCAAAATGTAAATCAGGCACTTCTTACAGCAGATGCTATTTATCAGAAATACAAAGGGTTAAAGCCGGAAGCTGAGATTAAGGAAATGATCATTGCCACCATTTCTTCGCTCAAATTCGATCAGGAATATGAAGAAGTTTTCATTTCGAGACTGGATGGAAAAGGAGTTTATTATCCCCGAAGACCAGGTTTTGCAGGCCGGGATTTGTTGAATTTAAAAGATTCGAATGGTGCGAAGGTTGTTCTTAACGAACTAAATTTCCTTCAAAAAAACAATGAAGGATTCCTTAATTATGCCGTTCACTCAAAGATTAATCCTGAATCGGCCCCAAATGAGAAGATTACTTTTGTTAAAAAATTCGGTCACTTTAATTGGTACTTCGGATCAAAGCAATACCTGGACGACTACTTCCCCAGTTTCAAAAATGAAATTTCCCAAAAATTAAGTTCTGTCAGGTTCAGGTTTGGAGGTTATGTATTTATGAATCAAATAGATGGCACGCCACTGGTATTAGATGGAAAAATTTACCACGGTGGCCTGAATTTCCTTTCAAATGCCGACAGTACCCAAAAAATGGTTTTCAAGCAGGAGCTCGAAGCTGCAAAAAAACTTCCGGAAGGTGGATTCTTCTTTTACAAATGGAACAAAATGAACGAAACTGTCCCTTCCGAAAAATGCTCCTATGTAAAATTATTTAGAGATTATAACTGGTTAATTGGTGCTGGTTTTTATCTTAACGACATCAAACAAAGTATTGAAAAACAACAGAAAGCACTCTTTCAGGAACAAGAAAACAATATTTTAATGGTCTTGCTGATCCTTATTGCCCTGCTTTTCCTGGAAGCATTTATTATTAATCGGTTCAACAAAAAATACAATTCTGATTTCGGACGGTTCTTTAATTTCTTTTTTTCGTCACAAACCAGTTTCAAACAACTCACTGTTTCTGAATTGCATTTTGAAGAATTCAAAAGGGCCGCTGTTGCAGCAAACAACATGATCAGGCAAAGAGAAGAAACCGAAGGAAGGCTCATTGAGGAAGAAAAGAAAGCCAAGGAATCGGACCGGCTAAAATCCGCCTTTCTGGCCAACATGTCGCACGAAATTAGGACTCCGATGAATGCAATCATTGGATTTTCAGAACTGCTGGAAGACGACACTCAGGACGAAACTGACAAAGCGGTGTTTGTAAGGCTCATCAGGCAAAATGGCGAGATGTTGCTGAACCTGATTAACGACATCATCGACATATCGAAGATAGAAGCCAATTTGCTGTCGGT
>JBBIHV010000151.1:0-3249 GCA_037446835.1 Sunxiuqinia sp.
ATGAAAAAACTTATAACCTTGTTTCTACTTGCTCTGTTTTTGCTTCCGGCTTTTGGCCAAAACGCCAAAAAAGACATTGTTTACCTGAAATCGGGAGCTGTAATACGGGGGCAACTGATTACTTACGACCTGGAAACCGTGAAAATAAATTCAGCCGGAAACCTTTGGGTTTTCAAAGCAGATGAGGTTGACAGTGTTTCGAGGTATTCGAAACCGGTACGTGAAACCGTATCGGATGAAAGTTATTTTTTCGACCTTTCGATGGGCATTTTGAAGGGCAACTCCGGAAACAGCCAGACCGCGCCGTTTTCGTTTATGACTTCCGTGAATTATAAAGTGGCTGACAAAATGTATGTTGGCGCGGGCCTGGGCGCCGAGTTTTTGAACGAATCGTATATGCCGGTTTTTGCACAGTTTCAGTACAAATTCCGCGATACCAGATTTACGCCATTCTTCAATCTTCAGGCGGGCTACGAGGTTGCTCTCGAAAATAGCAGCCGGCAGTACTACTCCAATTATTACCCGTCGTATTCAAATTACTATCCTGGCCCGCAACCCAGTACGAAACTGAATGCCGAAGGAGGTTTCATGATAAATCCGTCATTTGGGTTCGAGCGTTTTACCTCCGATAATTTTGGCTGGTACTTTTCCTTTGGGTACAGGCACCATCAGCTAAACTATTCAGGAGAAGATAATTACAAGCTCGAATCGAACTTTTCGCGCCTTTCACTAAAAATCGGGTTCATCTTTAAATAAATGCTGCCATGAAACAAATCAAAAATATTTTCCCCGTGCTGATGCTCCTCCTCTTCATCGGATCAGCTTGTACCGATCAGGTTTTCGAAACATTTACAGCCAATTCGCCGGTTTACCTGAGTTTGGACCATTTGCGGTCGGCTGTTAAAATGACAGCTCCGCGCGAGTTAAACAATCCCGGCAAAATCTATTTCAAAGGCCAGTATATTTTCATTAACGAAGCAATGAAAGGCGTTCATGTTTTTGATGTGAGCGATCCGAAAAATCCGCAGAACAAGGGTTTTATCGAGATTCCCGGAAATGTTGACATCGCCATCAAAGACAATATTTTGTATGCCGACAGCTATGTCGATCTGGTTTCGATTGATGTTTCCGATTTCTCGAAGATTGCCGAAATTGGCCGTGTGAAAGATGTTTTCCCCTATACGTTGCCGGTTTACGACACCAAATACCCGGTGGCCGAAGTCGATCGTGACAAAGGCGTGGTGACCGGCTGGGAAGTGAAAAGTGTGCGCCAGAAGCTCGAACAGCATGTTTATCCGGTTTATTACAACTACGGAAAAACGGGATTTGATTTGGCTGTGCCGAACAGTGCCGGGATCAACGGGGCTTCCGGGACAACCTACGGAGTTGGCGGGAGCATGGCCCGTTTCGGCTTGTACAAGGATATGCTCTACGTGGTCGATCAGTACAGTTTGTACACCTTCAAGCTGAATTCGGCTTCCGAAGCAACCTTGCTGAATACTTCAGGAATAGGCTGGAATGTGGAAACCATTTTTATTTCCGATAACCACATGTTTCTTGGAACCCAGAACGGCATGATGGTTTTTTCGCTCGAAGTTCCTGAAAGCCCTTCGCAGGTTGGCAGTTACTCGCACATTACATCGTGCGACCCGGTGGTTATTCAAGGCGACCTGGCTTTTGTAACCCTGCATGGCGGAACAACTTGTCACGGCACGGTTAACCAACTTGATGTGGTCCAGATGAGCAGCGGCTACTCCAAGTTTACCACCCTCAAATCGTACCCGATGTACAGCCCGCACGGACTGGGAATTGACGGCGACCTGCTGTTTATCTGTGATGGCGATGCAGGCCTGAAAATTTACAATGCTGCCGATCCGTTGGCCGTTACTCAAAACATGGTGGCCAGTTTTCCGTCGATCAATGCCTACGATGTAATTCCGATGAACAATTACCTGTTTCTGATTGGTGCCAAAGGATTTACGCTGTACGATTATTCAAATATCCAAAACATAAAACAAATTGGCTTTATTCCCGTTGTAATAAAAACATAGATAGTCCGAAATGCAAGGACTTGCGATGTACTGTGGTATCCTCTGTGAAACAAAAAACCGGTCAAATGGATTGACCGGTTTTTTGTTTGAATAAAAAGAAAGGATTGTTGACTGAGGAAATTAAATCCGCTATTTTTGCAAATTGTCAAATTTTGAAATGCTTTTTATGAGTTTTAAAAGATATTCCCTAAACCCGTTGATTGCCAGATTTTTTTTGATCCTGTTCTTTCTTCCGCTAGTCGCCTGCTCAAACTCAAACGTGGCAAAACAGTTGCCCGATTCCTCCGGAACCCATTTCATCAAACCGGTTGAACTGCCTGAAACATTAACTTTCGCTGGCGAAAAAGTACCCATGGAATATTTCGATGTGCGCGAAAACCTCGACCGAGAGCTGCTGTCAACCGCTTATTTTCATTCGCAAACCATCCGCTACCTAAAAAGTATGCCGCGTTATTTTTCCATCATCGGGCCAATCCTGAAAGCAAACGGGATACCCGACGATTTTAAATATTTGTGCGTTGCCGAAAGCGGTTTCGACCCCCGTGCCCTTTCGCCCGCAAAAGCCGCGGGTTTGTGGCAGTTGCTCGAATCAACCGCGAAGGAAAGTGGCTTGGAAGTGAATGCTGAAGTGGATGAGCGGTACAACATTGAAAAAGCAACGCTGGTAGCCTGTAAAATCCTGAATTCAGCTTTTCAGAAATACCAGAGCTGGTCGCTGGTTGCCGCTTCGTACAACGGAGGAAGGGCTTTTGTTGACAAGCAGATCAGCTCCCAGCGGGTTAAAAGTTATTACGATTTACAATTTGGCGAAGAAACCACACGGTATGTGTTTCGTATCCTGGCGCTCAAACTGGTGATGGAAGACCCCGAAAAATATGGGTTCAGAATTGAAAAAAACGAACTTTATCCGGAGATTGAAACCACAAATGTTGAAGTAAAAGGGTCAATTCCGAACCTGGCAACTTATGCAATCGAAAAGGGTATCAATTATAAAATCCTGAAAATGTTTAACCCGTGGTTGCGCGATACCTTACTGAAAAATCCCGGAAGAAAAACGTATGTCCTGAAAATCCCGGTAAAAGGATTCCGGACAGAGTAATAACCGCCTTCCGTTTCAACGCGGGGGAAGGCTTCGGGTATCATCTTTAAGTTGTTTTTCACTGAAAGGGATAAATATCAATAGCCCGGGGCGAAACCC
>JBBIHV010000151.1:3349-8478 GCA_037446835.1 Sunxiuqinia sp.
TTCAGACCGAGGAAGAAGAAGGGATGATTGTGGTTCACGGGGCGCGTGTGCACAATTTGCAGAATGTGAATGTCGAAATTCCGCGCAATAAACTCACGGTCATCACCGGTTTAAGCGGGAGTGGCAAGTCGTCGCTGGCGTTCGACACCATTTATGCCGAAGGTCAGCGCCGCTACATCGAAACATTTTCGGCGTATGCCCGGTCTTTCCTCGGAAACATGGAACGACCCGATGTGGACCTGATTACCGGATTGAGCCCCGTTATTGCCATCGAGCAGAAAACCACCAATAAAAACCCACGCTCAACGGTCGGCACCGTGACTGAAATTTACGACTTTCTGCGCCTGTTGTACGCGCGTGCGGCCGACGCCTATTCGTACAACACCGGCGAAAAAATGGTGAAATACACCGACGACCAGATTCTTAGACTGATCAAAACATCGTTCGCCGGAAGAAAAGTCCTGATTCTGGCCCCGGTAGTGAAAGGCCGAAAAGGCCATTACCGCGAGTTGTTCGAGCAAATCCTGAAGAAGGGGTTCCTGAATGCGCGAATCGACGGCGTGGTAACCGAACTGAAAGCGGCCATGAGGGTTGACCGCTACAAAAACCACTTCATCGAAATTGTGGTTGACCGCCTGGTGGTTGACGAAGCCAGCGACAAGCGCTTGCACGATTCGCTGCAAATTGCCATGAAAAACGGTCAGGGCATCTGCATGATCCTCGATCACGAAAACCAACAGGTAAAATATTACAGCCGTCAGCTGATGTGCCCGACGACCGGCATTTCGTACAACGAACCGGCGCCCCATAATTTTTCATTCAACTCGCCGCAGGGCGCCTGTGAGCGATGCAACGGATTGGGAATGGTCAGCGAAATCGACCTGGAAAAGATTGTTCCCGACAATGCCAAAAATATCCTGAATGGCGGAATTGCCGCGCTTGGCCCGCACAAGAATACACTGGTTTTCTGGCAGATTGAAGCGCTTGGCGAAATGTTCGGTTTTACCCTGAAAACACCGATCAAAGATATTCCGGAGGACGGATTAAACGCCATCCTTTTCGGCACCAACGAACGGATTCAGTTGAAGAATTCGCCGCTCGGCACCTCGATGAATTACATGATGACTTATGAGGGAGTGATCAAATACATTGATGCACAAAAAGATGACAACCCGTCGCAGAAGGCTCAGAAGTGGGCCAACCAGTTTGTGCGCGAATCGCCTTGCCCCGAATGTAACGGCCAACGCCTGAAAAAGGAATCGCTGTATTTCAAAATTGACGGAAAAAATATTTCGGAACTGGCCCGGCTCGATATTTCGGAACTCAGCGAATGGCTGACCAATCTCGAAGATCGTTTGTCTGACCGGCAACGTCAGATTGCCGTGGAGGTGATCAAGGAAATTCGCGACCGCATCCGTTTTTTGGAAGATGTCGGCTTGAATTACCTGTCGCTCGACCGCACTTCGCGCACCTTGTCTGGCGGCGAATCGCAGCGTATCCGGCTGGCTACTCAAATCGGCTCGCAGCTGGTAAATGTGTTGTATATTCTCGACGAACCCAGCATTGGCCTTCACCACCGCGACAACCTCCGGCTGATCAACTCGCTCGAACAGTTGCGCGATACCGGTAATTCGGTAATTGTGGTGGAGCACGACAAAGACATGATGCTGAATGCTGATTATGTGATCGACATGGGCCCGTTTGCCGGGCAGCACGGCGGACATGTGGTGGCCGCAGGTACTCCCGAACAAATCCTGAAAGCCGGAACCCTGACCTCGAAATACTTGTCGGGCGAAGCTCAAATCAGTGTTCCGGAGAAACGGCGGAAAGGAAACGGGGATGTCCTTTCGCTGAATGGCTGCACGGGCAATAACCTGAAAAATGTTTCGGTCAGTTTTCCGCTTGGAAAAATGATTTGCGTTACCGGAGTTTCAGGAAGTGGAAAATCGAGCCTGATTAATTCAACCCTGCAACCCATTTTAAGCCAGCATTACTACGGATCGTTGAAAGATCCGCTTCCCTATAAATCCATCATCGGACTCAGCCACATCGACAAAGTGGTGCAGGTTGACCAATCGCCCCTGGGCCGCACGCCACGCAGCAATCCGGTTACCTACACCGGAGTTTTTTCTGATATCCGGAATTTATTTGCCGAATTGCCCGAAGCCAAAATCAGGGCATACAAAGCCGGGCGGTTTTCGTTCAACGTAAAAGGCGGTCGCTGCGAAGATTGCCAGGGCGGCGGATTGAAGCAGATTGAAATGAATTTTCTTCCCGATGTTTACGTGCATTGCGACACCTGCAACGGCCGCCGTTACAACCGCGAAACGCTCGAAGTTCGTTACAAAGGCAAGTCAATCAGCGATGTGCTCGATATGACCATAAACCAGGGTGTTGAATTTTTTGAGCACATTCCATCCATTGCCCACAAACTGAAAACCATTCAGGAAGTGGGGCTGGGTTACATCACCCTGGGCCAGTCGTCCACCACTCTTTCCGGAGGCGAATCGCAGCGCGTAAAACTGGCTACCGAACTGGCAAAAAAAGACACCGGCAAAACCATGTACATTTTGGATGAACCCACGACCGGGCTTCATTTCGAAGACATCCGGGTGCTGCTCGAAGTGCTGAATAAACTGGTTGAGCGCGGAAATACGGTGGTGGTAATCGAGCACAACATGGATGTGATCAAAGTGGCCGACCACATCATCGACATTGGTCCGGAAGGCGGGAAAGAGGGTGGTAGAGTGGTTTGTTTTGGAACTCCCGAAGAAATTATCCGGAACGAAGAATCGTTCACAGCCAAATATCTGAAAATGGAACTGCGAAGTTCCTGAATCAACGACAAACAATAACCTGGAGGTGTTTTGGTTTTTTTGTCTTAAATTAGGATTGAAATAATGGGAACAGTATGGATAAACTTAACGTTTTAGGGAAAGAAATTAATATAATTATAGCCAATAACCAGGATTTTATATCGATTACGGATATGATTAAAGCCAAAGATGGAGATTTTTTTATTTCCGACTGGCTTCGTAACCGGAATACAATTGAATATTTAGGAATTTGGGAATCGATCTACAACCCGGCATTTAATTATGGCGAATTCGCCACAATTAAAAGTAAGGCCGGACTTAACAGCTATAAATTAAGCGTAAAAGAATGGGTCGAAAAAACAAATGCCATTGGCCTGAAAGCAACTTCTGGAAGGTATGGTGGCACTTATGCACATCCGGATATTGCTTTCGAATTTGGAATGTGGATCAGCGCTGAATTTAAAATCTACCTGGTTAAAGAATACCAACGGCTAAAGTTGGAAGAGACTGACCGCTTAAAGTTGGACTGGAACCTGCAACGGACTTTAGCCAAAGTAAATTACCAAATTCATACCGATGCCATTAAGCAAAACCTGATTCCTGGAAATCTATCGTCGCTGCAAAAATCGTATGTGTATGCTGACGAGGCCGACTTGCTTAATGTGGCCATGTTTGGAAAAACAGCAAAACAATGGAGAGACGAAAACCCTGACAGGAAGGGAAATATTCGGGATTTGGCCACTTTGGAGCAATTGGTTGTTTTGTCGAACCTGGAAAGCATCAACGCCATGCTCATCAAACAGGAAATTTCACAAAAGCAAAGATTGATAACCCTAAACGAAATGGCCATTAGCCAAATGACATCGCTTCAGAATAGCAACGCATTGAAAAAACTAAAATAATGGAGTGTTTTATGCCTGTCGAGGGCCTTATTTCCTGAAAATAAATGATTTATAAAATGAACACCATCGATATTTATTGCGTCAATACAGGTCACAAGAAAACTTACCCACTGGGGGTGACCCTCATGGAAATTAAAAATGATTGTGGGGTAAAACTCAAAAATCCGATCCTGGGAGCATTGGTAAACAACCGGATAAAGGAGTTGACTTTTGTGGTTGTGAAATCAAAAAAAGTTGAATTTATCGACTACTCGCATCCCGACGGAATGAGGCTTTATGTGCGTTCGCTGATATTCGTGCTGTATGCCGCGGTGCGCGAGGTTTTTCCGCAGGTAAAGCTTAAAATGATGCACGGCATTTCGCGCGGGTACTACTGTGAACTCGCCGGACTGGAACGCCCGATTACCGATTCCGATATTTTTGCGATTAAGTCAGAGATGCAACAATGGGTCAACAAGGATGTTCCGTTTAAGAAGGTAGGACTTCCGACAGAAGAAGCGGTTGAGATATGCAGAACTCAAAATCTGCCATTTAAGGCCAAACTCTTTGAACAACAGGGCGATTTGTTTTCGTACCTCTATTTTATGGATGGGCTGGCCAATTATTTTTACGGACATTTGGTCCCGTCAACCGGCTATTTGCAGGGTTTCGATCTGGTTGCCTATTACGAAGGTTTATTGCTCCGGATACCAAATCCTGAAAATTTTAGCGAAATTCAACCCTATTCCAGACTTGATAAACTTTTTGGTGTTTTTCAGGAACATAAAGATTGGGCTGAATTGCTCAATGTTCCCAATGTGGCCAATCTGAATGAATTTACAATCAGCGATCTGGGAGGTGATATTATCAAGATTTCGGAGGCTCTTCATGAGAAAAAAGTGGCTGAGATTGCCAACCAAATCAGCGACCGGAAAGACAAAGTAAAAATTGTGCTGATTGCCGGACCATCGGCTTCCGGCAAAACCACCTTTAGCAAACGGCTTATGGTTCAACTGGCCGTGAATGGGATGAAACCAACCACCATTTCGCTCGACGACTATTTTGTTGATCGCGAAAAAACACCGAAATCAAAGAATGGCGATTATGACTTTGAAGCCATTGAAGCCATTGATATAGAGTTTTTTAACAAACAACTGATCCAGCTTTTTAACGGCGAAACCATCGAATTGCCCAAATTTAATTTTGCGGTCGGGCAGAAATTTCCTTCTGGGAAAAAATTGTGCCTGGGGCCCGGAAGTATTTTGATTGTTGAAGGAATACATGGAATGAATCCAAACCTGGTACCCCATATCAGGCCAGAGAATACGTTTAAAATTTTCCTTTCCGCGCTGACGCAGATTTCGATCGACGACCAGAACCACATTTCGACAACCGATAACCGATTGATACGTCGCATGATACGCGACAGTAA
>JBBIHV010000152.1:0-8446 GCA_037446835.1 Sunxiuqinia sp.
ACATCCGGCTTTTTAGAACTCAATTCCCCGCTGACTTGTTTGTCAACAGGCAGCTCATCTTTCTGACAACATTAAATACTGTTAAAACCATAGCAATTGCTGCCATAAACATCAATTTTTTCATACTTTTGAAATGTTTTGGAAAGAGCAGTTGCTGCTGCCCTTTTCGGTTAAAAACAAATTGTTGTTGCCCGGTTTCTTTTAAAGGGACCGGGCTTTTCCCTTTTTATTTTTCCTGTTTCTGTAAAAAAACAAATCTTCAACACGCTGTTTTTACCCAGCCGTATCGAAGGTTCTTCAGAAAAGGTGGATTTAAATAAAACTACATATTGATTACTCAAATATACGGAAGGTAACCCTGAAAATTGTTGTAATTTTTAGTTAAACACTAATTTGGAATGAATTTAAATTATGATTTTTAAAAAAAAATCAGTCGTAAGTTATTGAAAATAAGTATTTTATTAATGCCAATCTGGTGTGCGGACCAATTTTTTCAGAGAGCGTCGTGAATGCAATCCGAATAGGAATGTAAAAGGCAAACCTCATCGGCTTGCCTTTTACATTTTTTCAGAGTTCGAAGTTAAAACCCCGGTTCAGCAAATCTTCGTATTTTTTCGGGTCGAAGCGGTAGTACCACGCGCCTTTCCGCGAAGTTTCCTTTTCTTTTTCTTCGAGTTTTTCAAGCAAGTCCATGGAAAGCAGTTTGCGCCTGAAGTTTCGTTTGTCGAGCGCTTTGTTGTAAATGGCTTCGTAAAGCCCCTGAAGTTGAGGAATGGTGAATTTGTAGGGCAACAACTCAAACCCGATGGGCTGTGTGCGGGCCCTGATCTGAAGTTTTTTCAGCGCGCGTTCGATCATCGCCGAATGGTCGAAAATCAGTTTGGGCAGCGAGGAGATGGGGACCCAGGTTGCCCCGTGCGAGTTAACCAGTTCGAGATCGGAATCGTTAATTTTTATGAGCGCAAAGTAGGAGACCGAAATGATGCGCGCGCCCGGATCGCGGTCAATCTCGCCAAACGAATACAGCTGTTCCATGTAAACGTTGGTCAGCCCGGTGAGCTGGTTCAAAATCCGGCGTCCGGCTTCATCCAGCGACTCATTGCCTTTCAGGAATCCGCCCATGAGCGACCATTCACCTTTTGCCGGTTGAAAATTCCGTTTCAGGAGCAGCACTTTTAATTCACGACCTTCTTCGTCGTATCCAAAGATAATGGAATCGACGGCGACGTGGAATTTTTCGTGTTCGTGATAGTATGACATGGTGGTGTTTATTCAGGCAATGGCCAGTCTTTTGTTTCTTTGGTGCGCAAATAGGTTTCGATGTGCCGGTCGGTTTTTGCCGCGTATATATCTGAAATGGTCAGGATAATTCCGGTTTCTTCAACATAACCAAAGTGATCGTTTATTACAGTCCCGAAGGTTTTCATCGACGGGCTCAGGTTCATGTAGGAGTTGATCAGTGGCGGGATGTTTTCACCAAATTCACGCACTTTTTGTGAAAGGATTTTGTAATCTTCCTTGTACGATCCTCCGTTGAATACTTTTCCCATTTCTACCAGGTCAATGCCCAGGTCCATGGGATGTATCGGGGTCACCAGATTTTCATGATCCTTAAAGTATTTCATGAAGAAATACAGAATGAGGTTACGGGCCTTGGTGTGAAAGTGGGTGTACATGGTCACTTTTCCGAAGAAATACTTGATATCCGGATGATCAACAATTAGCGCCCCAAGTCCGTCCCATAAATTGTCGAGTGCGAAAAGTGCTTTGGCTCCTGCCTTGCTCGACTGGTAATGTGGCTGAACGAATGATCGGCCCAGTTCAAGCGTGTATGGAAGGTATTCTTTGATAAATTTTTCAGAAAAATTGAAAAGATGAGTGGTTGCAAGCTGTACCACTCCGTTTTTATCGACCGGAAGGTTCTTGCACAAAATATAACGATATCCACCAATAATTTCAAGAGCTTGCGGGTCCCAAACAATCAACTGTTTATACGGATCATCGCAGGTGTCGTATTCGTCAATGTCAACCTCTTCTCCCATTCCCCCGCCAGCGTCACGAAAAGTAATTTCCCTCACCCGACCAATTTCACGCATTACATTGGGCGAATCTTGGTAGGTAATTATATAGATTTCATTGTCGCCCTTATTGGTCTTCCTCATCAGCTTGTCCGGCGTCAGTTCAGCGATCAATGCTTCTTTTGAAACCGGTGCAATAATATCCTTCATATCTATTTACGATGATTTTATGGAGGTACAAAACTAAAAAAAATCTGTCAGATATGTTTTCTTCTCCAAATATATCTTGGTTTTACGAATGAGCCGGCAATTTGTAAACCAACTCCCTGACATCGGCTGCCCATTGTTCATTCGATTTGCTTTTGTCGAAATGCTGCCACGGAATCGGCTTCCCAAAGGTGATGGTGAATTTTTGGTTCTTGTGCCCAAAAGTTTCGTCGGCCAGGTAAAACGTTTCGAGGTTCCAATTTATCCTGAAAAATGTGCGAAAATTTGCCAGATTGTAAAAGAAGTTTGAATTTCGGCCACTTACATGAACCGGAACAACATCGCGCTGGTATTCAATGGCTTTTACAACGAAATGTTTTTTCCATTCCGGGTCCTGAATGATCCCTTTGTGGCGGCGCGAGGCAAATCCACAGGGAAAAATCAGGATTTGCTTGTCGGACGAATACGCTTCGTGGAGTTGGCGGATCACATCTTTGTTGTGGCCACCGTATTTATTTAGCGGTATAAAAATGGGTTTCAGTTGGGTAATATTCATCAAAACATCATTCACCAGGGTGATGGGTTGCCCAAAAAAACGCTCAATGTTGCACAAGATCAGGAGCGCATCGAACCCGCCCAGCGGATGGTTGGAAGCGAAGATAAACTTTCCGGAAGCGGGGATGTTCTCAATCCCGGTTATCGTTTCCTGCACGTTAAAATGTTTGACCATACTCCGGGCAAATTCTATCCCGCGTTCGTTTCCGTGTTCGGCCAGGAGTTCATTAATTTCTTCGATGTGCAGGATGCGGTTGATGTACCTGTAAACAAAACCCGGAAGCTTTTTGGCAAGCCTGGGGTTCTTTTGCATGAACATCTTTTTTATGTTGATCGGTTTTACCGGTTCTTGATTTTCAGGGTTCATCGTGTGTTTTTTATCGAAGCCGAAAATATAAAAAATGTAACAACCGCCAACCATTTATTCATGCCTGATTTTGCTTCAGCCCAAACGAACCGCAAAATAACTTTTCAACAACCTGCATTTTCTTCTTTTGAACTTTTTTTGGATGATTACCTTTGCGTTCGGAATGTTTTATTAACGATTTTTCACAATTCCGAATATAAATTTAAAGATTTGACAATTAGATGTTTAAATGCACGTATTTCTAATTACTCACAAGTTATCAACAGTCTGCTAACATTTTTGCCGGGCGTTGAGGTGGAAGAAAGTGACTGAATAGGGAATATAGTGACTAAATTTGATTGTTTTTTCTTACTTTTACGATACAAATTTAAGCACTTGTACAAAATGGATTTCTCGGCTGAAAAATTAGCAACCTTCGACGAAAAAGGAAGGGTCGTATTGCCGGCAGATTATAAAAACGAAATGGGTGGCAGTATTCCCGGTGGCCAGTTGGCCATCGAGATGGATCCCTATGAAAAGTGCTTAAATATTTACCCAATGGCCGAATGGGAAAAACGGATCGCCCTCATCAAATCGAAACTGAACCGCGACAATAAACAGCACAGCCGGCTGCTCGATTCGTTTTACCGGAACTTCAAAATTATTCCGGTTCCCGAAAGCTGCCGGATGAACATCCCGAACAACTTCCTCGAAAAGGCCGGGATTACCAAAGATGTTGTATTTACCGGGCAGGGAGACCGCATCAGGTTGTGGGATGCCGCAGAATACAACCGATATGTCGAATCGTTAAACGACGACTTTGAAAGTAATTATGCACGATTGTTAGGTAATGAAGAGGTTTAAAGGTGGAAAGAGAATATCATGTGCCGGTTTTGCTGAACGAAAGTGTCGGCGGGCTGGAAATTAAAGCAAATGGCGATTATGTTGACGCAACCTTTGGTGGCGGTGGCCATTCGCGCGAAATTTTCAACCGGTTAAAAACGGGCCGCCTTTTTGCTTTCGATCAGGACGAGGATGCTGCGGCGAATGTGATCGGTTCTGAACGCTTCTTTTTTATCAGGCACAATTTTAAATACATCCGGAATTTTTTACGGTTTCATGGGTTGGAACAGGTCGATGGGATACTGGCCGACCTGGGCGTTTCGTCGCACGATTTCGATGTGGCCGAACGCGGTTTTTCATTCCGTTTCGACGCCGACCTGGATATGCGCATGAACCGCGATTCGTCGCAAACGGCTGCCGACCTGGTAAATTCCTATTCCGAAGAGCAACTCCGGAACATGTTTCGCGAATACGGCGAAATCGACAATGCCGGTCGCCTGGCCAAACAACTGGTTTCGGCCCGCAATGCCAAACCGGTCAAAACCATCGGTCAGTTCAGGGAAGCCATCGCGCCCTGTACCCCCAAATTTCAGGAAAGCAAATACCTGGCAAAAGTTTTTCAGGCCCTGCGCATTGAAACCAACAAAGAGATGGACGTTTTGCACGAATTTCTGGAACAAAGCATCGAATTGCTTAAGCCAGGCGGGCGGTTGGTGGTGATAACCTATCATTCGCTGGAAGACCGGATGGTGAAAAACTTTATTAAATCGGGCGATTTTTCAGGAAAGCAGGAGCAGGATTTTTTCGGAAACGTGGATTCACCGCTGGTGGTAATTAACCGCAAAGTGATTGTCCCGTCCGAAGAAGAAATTGGGCAGAACCCGCGGGCCCGGAGCGCAAAACTTAGAATTGCAGAAAAAAAAGCATGACAGCGAAAAAAGAAAATACCGGCAAAAAAGTCTCGGCTGCAGGCCTGAAAAGTGTACTGGGCGGGACCATCCTGGCCAGCGAAAAGGTGACCAAACAGTTGCCTTTCGTGTTTTTTCTTGCCCTTTTGGGCATTGGCCTGATCACCAACCGGTACTGGACCGAAAAAACCATCCGTAAGATGGAGATGGTCCGCGATTCGCTGAAAGAATATAAAGCCGAATCGGTCATCCACGAAACAGAACTCATGTACATCAACCGGCCTTCGGAAGTAGCCAAGAGGGTTGTTGAACGGAAAATCGACCTGATCGAGCCGCTTGAACCGGCCAAACGGATAATTGTAAAAAAACTGGATACTAAATAATGGAAATCAGGAAAGCCATAACCTTGCGGTTCGGCATCGTCTATTTTGCGATTGCCTTATTCGGTATTGTTATCGTCGGCCGGATTATTTATATCCAGAACGTTGACACGGAGAAATGGAAAGGCATCGCCAAAGACCTGAAAAGCAATACCACCGAAATATGGGCCAAACGCGGAAATATTTGTGCCGACGACGGCAGCATCCTATCGACTTCGGTGCCGTATTATGAGTTGCGCCTCGATTTGCAGGCACCGCGCATCAAGGAAATTTTTGATAAAGGATCGGAACAGTTTGTTGACGAGATGTCCACCTTTTTTGGCTTCGACAAAACCGATTTCAGAAACCGGCTGAGAACTGCCTACGACAAGAAAAACAGGTGGTTTTTAATTAACCCGGAAGAAATCGACCACAATAAATTCCAGGATTTCAAGAGCCTGAAAATGATCTCGCGCAGCTACTTCGGTTCAGGGCTGATCCCGGTAACCGAAAACCGGCGCATCCTCCCTCACGGCGACCTGGCCAGCCGCACCATCGGCGTGCTGAACAAGGGCGCATTTGGCGGTGTGCATGGCAACGTTGGTTATACCGGAATTGAAGGGCTTTCAGAAAATTACCTGGCCGGGCAAAACGGGATGGCACTCAAACGCAATTTCTCCGGAAGCTGGATCAACACCCCGCTGATTGAACCCAAGGAAGGAAAAGATGTAATCACAACCATCAATGTCAACCTTCAGGATTATGCACAAACAGCACTGGGCAAAGAAATGGAAATCAGCCAGGCCGAATGGGGAACGGCCATCGTGATGGAAGTGAAGACCGGCGACATCAAAGCCATTGCCAACCTGGGCCTGAAAAAAGACGGAACTTACGGCGAAACCTACAATTTTGCCTTTGGCCACGCGGGTTGCAGCGAGCCTGGCTCGACTTTTAAACTAATGTCGCTGATTGTTGCCATGGAAGAAGGCTTGGTTGACACCTCAGACATGTTCGATACCGGGCGTGGTTTGTGGGAATATCGCGGGCAAAAGATGAAGGACAGCGATTTCGACCACGGCGGCCACGGCCTGATCAGCATGAAGAAGATTTTTGAGGTGTCGTCGAACATCGGGGTGGCTAAAATTATTACCAAATGTTACGAAGGCAAAGAGCGGCAATTCATCGACCACCTGTATAGTTTGGGCCTCAACAAACCATTGGGCCTGGGCTTTTTAGGCGAAGCTGCCCCATTCATTAAATACCCGACCGATCCCGATTGGTGGGGCCCGTCGCTGGCCTGGATTGCCCACGGATACGAAATAAAAATTGCCCCGATCCAGACCCTCACCTTTTACAATGCAGTAGCCAATAACGGTGTCGAGGTTAAACCGAAATTCGTAAGCGAGGTTCGCGAAGACGGGATGTTGTACCGGAAGTTCAATACCGAAGTGATGAATTCTTCGATATGTTCGAAAAACACCTTGCAGAAAGCGCAGGATATGCTGAAGGGAGTTGTGCTTTATGGAACAGGTAAATCTTTAAAAAACAAATATTATTCGATTGCCGGAAAAACCGGCACCGCGGTTATTGCCAACGAAGACAAGGGTTACACCAGTGGCGGCGCCAAAAAATACCAGGCTTCGTTTTGCGGATATTTTCCAGCCGATAATCCGAAATACAGTTGCATCGTAGTGATTGTTGGCCCGAAAGGCGCATTTTACGGTGGCTCGGTGGCCGGCCCGGTTTTTCGCGAAATTGCCGACAAAGTTTATGCCTCGTACCTCGAACCGGCTGCCGATTCCATTCCTCCTACACGCGAAGTGCCGCAGGTAAAACCCGGGTTGAGGGAAGACGTGGTACTCTTGTCGAAGGACCTGGGTTTCAAAACCCAGTCGCAAAACCTGACAGCAGAGCGTGTTGCAGTGACCAGCGACACCGCCACCGTTTTTGTAACCGGCGAAACTGATGCTCCCGGAACCGTTCCGAATGTAATCGGGATGGGGGCAAACGATGCCGTTTATCTGCTTGAAAGTTCAGGATATAAGGCACAACTAAATGGCTTCGGACGTGTTTCGCGCCAATCGCCCGATCCTGAAACGCCGCTATCAAAGGGGCAGTTGGTGTCGTTAGACCTGGGATTTGATGAACTTGAAATTTTCAAAAAAGACAGCCTGGCTGCTGGCGATTCCATTCATGGGGAAATGGTTGCCAGTCTTCCAAAACCTAAAAAACAAGCAGATCCAAAACCTAAAAAACAAACTGTTTCAAAACCCGATAAGTCAAAACCGGTAACCGCCAAAGCCAAGGTGAATCAAAATCCGGCAAAAAAACCAAAAGCGAGCCCCGAAGCCATTAAGAAGTGGAAGGAAAAAGTTGCTGCGCTAAAAGCAAAACAAAATCAGGCTGCCGCAAAACCAAATCAGGCTGCCATTGACAAGTGGAAGAAAAAGGTTGCTGCACAAAAAGCGCTGGAGAAGAAAAAGGGAACGAAGAAAAAGGCCACAACAAACAAAAAACCTCAGCAATGAAAGCGTTAAAAGACATAGTAGCAGGAATCAGTTTGCTTGAAACGCGGGGAGATTTATCGGTCACCATTCGTGCGGTACAGTTCGATTCGCGGAAAGTGGAAGCGGGCGATTTGTTTGTTGCCGTCAGGGGAACACACACCGACGGGCACCAGTTTATCGCGAAAGCGGTTGAATTAGGCGCTGTCGCGGTGGTTTGCGAAGAATTTCCTGAAATTCACCCTTCCGGAGTGACCCTGGTTCGCATCGACGGCACACAGGCTGCCTTCGGAAAGATGGCCGCAGCTTTCTACGGAAATCCGTCGGCTAACCTGAAAGTGGTTGGCGTAACCGGCACCAACGGCAAAACAACCATTGCCAGCCTGTTGTACAAAACCTTCACGCTGCTGGGCTACAAGGTCGGCTTGATTTCAACCATAAAATATTATGTCGGGACCGAAGAGTTTCCGGCCACACACACCACACCCGATGCCTTGCAGATTCAGGAATTGATGGCGCACATGGTCGGTTCGGGTTGCGAATATTGTTTCATGGAAGTCAGTTCACATGCCATCGACCAGGACCGCATCGCCGGAATTGCGTTCGACGGCGGCATTTTTACCAATCTGACGCACGACCATCTGGATTACCACCACACGTTTGCCGAATACCTGAAAGCCAAAAAGAAATTTTTCGACCAATTGCC
>JBBIHV010000153.1:0-8440 GCA_037446835.1 Sunxiuqinia sp.
AGTCTTTCAGGTTTTGGTTACTTGGGTCAGCCGTGTTGGTTGACATCACCCCGAGTGCAATCAGGCCAGCACCTGCGCTGCCATTGTATAAACCTTCGAAAGCGGCAAATTTCATGGGTTGCTGGTGTGCAATAGTCCTTGCCGAACTGTCGCCGGTAAAGAGGGTATAAATTGAAGCCAGGAAACCAAAAATTGCCCCCACTACAATGCTTTTGCGGGCAAAAGCCACATCGCGGCCTTTCAGGATATACCAGGCCGAAACTCCAATTACAAAGACGGATGCCAAAACGAAACTCGACGCCGTGGTGTGCAAAAATTTAAAAATTGCCATGGGCGAAAATAATACTTGCCAAAAACTGGTCATTTCCATCCGGGCTGTTTCAGGATTAAAAATCATTCCTACAGGACTTTGCATCCAGCCATTTGCAACCAGGATCCACAGCGCCGACAAATTGGCACCGATTGCTGTTAACCAGGTAGAAAGCAAGTGAAACTTTTTGCTCACCTTGTTCCACCCAAAAAACATGATGGCGATAAATGTCGATTCCATGAAAAAGGCCAGGATACCTTCGATAGCCAGTGGTGCGCCAAAAATATCGCCCACAAACCAGGAATAATTCGACCAGTTGGTGCCAAATTCAAATTCGAGGATGATCCCGGTAGCGACCCCGATGGCAAAGTTGATCCCAAATAGTGTCATCCAGAATTTGGTAATACGTTTCCATTCCGGATCGCCTGTTTTGACGTACAGGGTTTCCATGATGGCGACAATGATCCCGAGCCCCAGGGTGAGCGGGACAAAGATCCAGTGGTACATGGCCGTGAGCGCAAACTGTGCCCTCGACCAATCGACGAGTGATAAATCAATTCCTTCGATCATAAATTTAAATTTATTTGTTGATATTGGTTAAATTTTCGAGCACGTGGTTACTCCGTTCGGCATCGTTCCTGAAGTTTGTTTTCAAAAAATCGGGAAAGAAAAATAGTTTAAGGATTACAAACAGGATAAAAATTTTAATGATGATGATCAGCCAAACCTGTTTCCCCCATTGGGGCAGGTTTGAGAAACCTTCGTGATAAAACCGGTAGATTTTTCTGAATAAATTCATCGGGTTTGGTAAAAGTTAAACTGAGAAATATGGAAAACAATCCAGAACGCCATAAGTTTTAACGCCGTTCTCGATTACAAAATCGAACATCTAAAGTTAACCTGAATTTCACGAATAAAAGGCTGCGAAACCTAAAAAATGGAATAGATTTAATTGAATACCAATAGATTCTACCGAAGATGCCTGTTTGAAAGGAATATGCAGGCAGGTCAATCCGCCGCCGATGGTTTATTTGTGATGGTTTTGGCCCTGGAATTGAACATATTCTCATTAAAACACGTGCCGAAGTACCTGAATGCCAAAGTTCCTAAGACTGCTTTTGCTTTGTCGCTTTGGTACTTTTCTGCGTTCGTTTGTATGGTTTGAACTCAGGTTAATGGTTTTGTTATTGTTGTAATTTCAAGTCCGAACGAATGAATAGAGCGTTCGGCAATCGTAATTTGAAGGTTTTTCGTTAAGTTTAAGCGCAAAAGGGATCGGCGGCCCGGATGAAATTTTGAATCGGGGTTCAAAGTCGTTTAGTTAAGCAATATGGATTTCATTACACCTATCATCCTTGGCATCCTTGGCAGCATGCACAGCATGGGAATGTGCGGCCCGGATGGGGTTGCCCTCCGGCTAAAAAAGCAAAACCTTTTGCCGAAAATTGCCGTGCCGGTCCTTTTTCATTCTGGAAGGGTGATTTCTTACAGCATATTGGGCATCTTTTTCGGGATGCTTGGCCGTGGACTGCGCTTGGCCGGGCTTCAGCAGTGGGCAACAATCCTGCTTGGTTCGGCAATGCTCGTCAGTGTTTTGTATCCGGTAATTTTCAGAGAACAGATCAGCATTTCCGGATTGTTCAGTGGTTTTTCGGCACGGTTGAATTTCAGGATGAAAAGATTATCTGTCAACCGTACCGGTTTCTCGCTTTTCAGGATTGGTTTGCTGAACGGCCTGCTTCCATGCGGCCTGGTTTTTTTGGCCATTGCCGGGGCAATCAGTTCAGGGAACGTTTGGACAGGCTCACTTTTTATGGTGTGCTTTGGCATCGCGACAATTCCGCTTCTGCTTGTTGCTACGCGGAACCATTCATTTGGGCAGACAATCAGTCTGAAAACGCGGCGGTTGGTGCCATTTCTTGTTCTCATGCTGGGGCTGCTTTTTATCTTTCGCGGAATGTCGCTTGGAATTCCTTTCGTGAGCCCGTCCATCGAGCAACTGGCGCCCAAAGTGATGATCGAAAAAGGAAGATGCTGCTGATTTATGGCCAATTTCAGGATACATGGCTTGAAAAATCGCTGACTTTCAATTCCGGGTGCATGCATCAAACAATTGAGATTGGATCTAATTCCTTGAAATGATGAATTTTACGCTTAATAAAGTTGTTTCTTCAGGAAATTGGTTTCAGAAATTGATAAAAAAAAGCAGGTTTATCCGGTTTTTCATAAACATTCAATAACGTTTTGGGTTTCTTAGGACAAAAAGGCCGAATTTTTATTGGGAATTTGCAGATTCTGAACCTTTCAGGCGCAAAACATTTGATTGCCATGGAACCAACAATATTTTTTGAAAACCAAGAATCAAAATTTCAGTATGAGAAAAAATGTGAACCTTCGAATCAAATTTTATCAATTGCCTGGTTCTGTTTTCAGGCCATTTTGGGTTAGGGCAATCCAGCTTTTCGTTTTCCTGATGTTTTTGGCCGGGAACAATTTGTTCGGACAAAAGCCATCTCAGGATTCAGCCAACGATCCTGAAATCGGCATTGTTGAACACCTCGACGAGTACCTTCCGAAAGATATTTTTTTGATTGACGAGCATAACCAGAAAGTCAGGCTCACCGATTTAATCGACAAACCCACGGTTATCAACTGGGTTTATTTCCGTTGCCCCGGAATTTGCAGCCCGCTGATGGAAGGGCTGGCCAAAGTGATGGACGAATCGGACCTTGTTCCGGGGGTTGACTACCAGGTTTTGACCATCAGTTTCGACCCTCAGGAAACAATTGATCTGGGGATCAGGAAAAAAGCCAATTACCTGAACCTGGTGAAGAAAAAGGAAGCGATTGCCAAAGGATGGCATTTTTTTGTTTCCGACAGCGCCAGCATTGCCAAAGGGACCAATGCCACGGGTTTCAGGTACAAAAAAACTGGAAATAATTTCACCCATGCCGCGTCGATCTGCGTGGTCAGCCCAAAAGGAAAAATTACCCGTTACCTGACCGGCATTTATTTTCTGCCATTCGAATTTAAAATGGCCATCATCGAGTCGCAGAAAGGCCTGTCGGCCCCAACAATCAGCAAAATTATGCAGTACTGCTTTTCTTACGATCCCATCGGAAAAGCTTATGTGCTAAACGTGACCAAGATTTCGGGCACGATAATCCTGTTCCTGGCGATAATTTTTTTCCTGGTCCTGGTATTCAAGCCAAAAAATACAAAAACAAACAAATAGATTTGATTTATGCAAACAGCGGCACAAATTCCACACGATGTAAGTTACCTCGATTACAAGGGGAAATACAAGGGAATATTCAGTTGGATTTTCTCGACCGACCACAAACGCATCGCGCTTTTGTACATGTTTTCGATGATGGTCATGTTTTTTATTGGCGTGGGCCTCGGCCTGGCCATGAAACTGGAGCTCATCGCCCCGGGGCCAACCATCATGGGCCCCAAAGATTACAATGCCCTTTTTACGGTTCACGGTGTGATCATGATTTTTATGATTGTGATACCCGGGCTTCCGGCGGTGTTTGGGAATTTTATGCTGCCACTGATGATTGGGGCCAAAGATGTGGCGTTCCCGAAAATTAACCTCTTGTCGTGGTACATTTATGTTTTGGGGGCTATACTGGTTATTTCATCGGTCTTGTTTGGAAACGGTACTCCCGACACGGGCTGGACTTTTTATGCGCCATACAGTTTCAGAACGGGGACCAACCTGCTCCCTGCCATTTTTGGGGCTTTTGTGCTTGGCTTTTCATCGATACTGACCGGTTTAAATTTCATTGTAACCATTCACCGGATGCGTGCACCGGGTATGACCTGGTTTAAAATGCCGCTGTTCGCCTGGTCGCTCTACGGCACAGCCTGGATTCAGCTTCTGGCCACTCCGGTTGTTGGGATTACCCTTGTTTTGGTTGCCCTTGAACGCATCTTCGGGATTGGCGTATTTGACCCGGCTTTGGGCGGCGACCCGATTTTGTACCAGCACCTGTTCTGGATTTATTCGCACCCGGCTGTTTATGTGATGATCCTTCCAGCAATGGGGGCCATTTCTGAAATTATCCCGACCTTTTCGCAAAAACATATTTTTGGTTACAAAGCCATCGTTGCTTCCACACTGGCCATCGCCTTTGTCGGATATTTTGTTTGGGGGCACCACATGTTTACTTCAGGAATGAGCGGCACGGCCCAATATACTTTTTCTGTACTAACATTTCTGGTTGCCATACCCAGCGCCATCAAGGTTTTTAACTGGATTTCGACCATGCACAAAGGATCGATCCATCTTGAAGTTCCGTTCTTCTGGGCGGTTTCGTTCATTTTCGTTTTCATGATCGGAGGACTTTCAGGTCTGGTACTTGGCGCTCTGGCCACCAATGTTTATGTGCACGATACGGCTTTCGTGGTCGCACACTTTCATTTTATCGTTTTTGGCGGTGTTGGATTTGCATTTTTTGGGGCGCTGCACTACTGGTTCCCGAAAATGTTTGGCCGGATGTACGACAAAGGATGGGCAAAAGTGGGTTGGGCTACTTTTTTTGTTGGGTTCCTGACGTTGTATTCACCCATGTTCTACCTGGGCATCATGGGTATGCCGCGCCGTTATTACGATTACTTACCTGAATTCCATTCGGCAAACATCCTATCAACACTCGGTTCGTGGGTTCTGGCATTTGGACTGGTTATTATCGTTATTAATTTATTCAGGTCGGCCAGGAGTGGGCCAATTGCCGAGATGAACCCCTGGAATGGAAAAACGCTGGAATGGACCGTGCCATCGCCACCTCCGGTCGAAAATTTTGAAGAAATACCCGTTTACGGTGAAAAGGACGGACCTTACGAATACTAATCAACGAATCCAAATTCTATGGAACAAGTAACAAAACATGTGGAACCACATTACGACGAGGAAGCTTCTAAATTGGGGATGTGGCTTTTTATATTTACTGAACTTCTCCTGTTCGGGGGTTTGTTTATTGTCTATTCCATTTACCGTTTTTTAAACCCGGAAGCTTTTCGAATGGGTGCCGAAGAGTTGAACACTACGATTGGTGCCATCAATACAATTATTCTTCTGGTGAGCAGTATGACCATTGCCATGTCAACCACCGCCCTTCAGAAAAAGAGCAAGAAATTGGTCATTTTTCTGCTCTCGGTAACACTCATTCTGGCCGTAACCTTCCTGATAAACAAGTATTTTGAATGGGGGTTGAAGTTTAAGCACGGCATTTATCCGGGTTCGAAACACATGATCAGCGACTTCAGCAAGGGCGAGATCCTGTTTTTTGGGCTTTATTTCGTGATGACCGGCCTTCATGCCATTCACATTATCGTCGGAATGGTGATCATTATTTTCGCATTGCGCGGGGTACAGACCGGAAAAGTTCATGCCCACCGCCCGTCGCTGCTCGAAAATGCCGGGCTGTACTGGCATTTGGTTGACCTGATCTGGATCTTCCTGTTCCCGTTATTCTATTTAATTCACTAAGAAATACCGTTCAGCATGGAAAATGAAAAACATCATATCGTACCTTACAGTACTTATTTCTACATCCTAATCGCGCTGGTGACTTTTACTTTTATGTCGATCGGGATAACTAAAATCAATCTGGGTGAATATTCAGTTCTGGGGGCATTAATTTTTTCAACCATAAAATCGGTCCTGGTTTTAACCTTTTTCATGCACCTTAAATTCGACCAGCCTTTTCTTCGGATCATGGTTGGCTTTGTGTTCCTGGTGTTCATGGCCCTCATATTCATTACATTTTTAGATTACTATTTCAGATAAAAACTATGTATATCCTATCAACCACGGCTAATGCATCCAATTTTGTTTCGGGCGTCGATAAGGCCTTCATGTTCATTTTGGGTGTATCTTTTGTTTTCCTGATCGGGCTGACATTTACCATGTTGTATTTTATTTACAGGTACAACAACAAAAAAAATCCCGTCGCGACCCAAATCAAAGGAAGTACCAGGCTGGAAGTAATTTGGACGGTTATACCCACCATCCTGGTTATGGTTATGTTTTATTACGGATGGGCCGGATGGATACCCATGAAAAAAACTCCCAAAAATGGCTTTAACATCCAGGTAACCGCCCGGATGTGGAATTTTTCTTTTAAGTACGAAAACGGGAAAACGACCGACACGCTTTTTGTCCCGATGAATAAACCGGTTATTCTTCACCTGCTTTCTATGGATGTTATTCATGGCCTTTTTATTCCATCATTCAGGATTAAGGAAGATATTGTTCCCGGCAGGGAAAAAACCGCCTGGTTTATTCCTGAACGCGAAGGAATGTACGATTTGTTTTGCTCCTCCTATTGCGGGTTAAACCATTCCTATATGTTCGCCTGGGTGAAAACTATGCCACAGGAAAAATTCAACGCCTGGTATGCCGACACCACCAAACAGGCAGCAGTGGCAACAGCCGAACCCCCAGCGGCAAGAGGCCAGCAGATCATGAAAAAAATTGGTTGTTTTGCCTGCCACACGGTTGATGGAAGTAAATTGGTAGGGCCTTCGTTTAAAGGGGTTTATGGTTCGAAGGTAGAAGTTGCGACTGCCGGAAATGACCGTGAAATAACGGCCGATGATGAATACATCAAACGTTCAATTTACGACCCGAACGCCGATATTGTGAAAGGTTTTAACAAAGGGCTGATGCAGCCTTACAAAGGGCAGCTTTCTGATGACGATGTGAAACAGATTATTGAATACCTGAAAACACTGAAATGACAAAAACCGGTCTTTCATCCTGGATAAAAATAATCACCGAACTGGGCAAAGTACGCATTTCTTTGCCCATTGCTTTATCGGCCCTAACCGGCTATGCCCTGCAAACCAAACAGCTCGACGACCAGGCCTGGATGCTGATGGCCGGGGTTTTTCTCATGTCGTGCAGTTCGGGCGCCATCAACCACCTTCAGGAATACAAGACCGATGCCCTGATGCCCCGGACCAAAAACCGGCCAATCCCTTCAGGAAAAATAAGCCCGAAAGGTGCGTTTTGGGTGGCTTTTTCTTTTTTTAGCTATGGCTCCCTGATCTTGCTGGCCACTTTCCCGCCCATAGTTTTCCTGACGGCCACGATCACCTTAATTTCATACAACGCGATTTATACCCCATTAAAAAAAGCGACCGCCTTTGCCGTGGTGCCAGGTTCGCTGGTCGGGGCATTACCACCCTACATCGGCTGGTTTGCCGGTGGCGGCAATTGGCTCGACGGACACATCATCTGGGTAGCGCTGTTTTTCTTCATTGGCCAGATTCCGCATTTCTGGCTGCTGCTGCTCATGTTCGGAAAAGAATATGAACTGGCCGGTTTTCCCAGCCTGCATAAAATTTTTAGCGATAACCAGATCAAACGCCTGAGCTTTACCTGGATTGTTGCAACGGTTGCCACTGCTATGGTCGTGGCCGTTCACGTTCTTCAGGGGAGCGTACTGATGTTTTTTCTGCTGTTCTACATTTTCTACCTCCTGTTTTCACTCTCCGGAAGTATTCTCCTGAAAAATGATCTGAAAGTCAGGCCAGCTTTCCTGAAGCTGAACTTTTTGTACCTCCTGATGATGATTGTGCTGGTGGCCGACAGTCTTTATAAATGAATGAATGTTTTGAAGAAATTTGCCACAAGATTTTTCTAAACAATTGCTTGAATCAATTGTTTTTCAATCATTAATAAAAATATACGCCCATGTTTTTAGCAGGTTTTTTTTCAGGATTTATTCTTGTCGGGGCAATCCTGATGTATATTTTCCGCCGCATCATGTTTTCGGTAAACGAAAGCAAGTTCGATTTTGTCCGGACAGTTGAAGCGCTGACCGAATCGACAAAAAACAACGATTGGAAAATGCCACACGAATACGACCTTCAGCAAATTATGACCAACAATGGGTTCACCGTACGACCAGTCAAAGTATTTTCCATTTGTAAACCGGATATTGCCGTGCGCATTCTGGGCAACGACAAACACCGGGCCGTTTCGGCCATGATGCCCTGCCGGATTGCCATTTATGAAAAAGCCGACGGAAAGGCTTATATATCAAGAATTAACCCGGTTTTGTTCGCCCGACTTTTAGGCGGCAAGGCTGGCGCGATTATGGGCGAAGCCGGCGA
>JBBIHV010000154.1:0-2115 GCA_037446835.1 Sunxiuqinia sp.
TCCTTTTTCTTCAGGGCAATGTAACGGTCGATGATTTTGTATTCCAGGTCGGTCCCGGTCAGGAGTCTGTTGAGAACATCCTCGATTTTCATCCCGTTCACGTCGATCGAAACATTCTTTAAATCGTTTATTTCATCGTTGTTGTAATAGAAATAAAACTCCGATTGATTTTCGATCTGTTTAAGCACGTCCTTGAACGAACCATTTTCAACATGCAGGTTCAGCCTTGTTGACTGTGAATAGCCCACCGAGGCGCTCACACTGATAACAAAAGCCAGAAGTAAAAAGCCAGTTAGTTTCATAATCCGTAATAGTTTTTTTAGCAGCCAGGTACGACTGTCCCATTCTCGATGTTTTTTCATAAATTTGTGTAGTTTAATGAAACAATTATTGTTTTATTTTCCGGCGGTGAAATGGGTCCAAGCATTTCATCGCCTTCTTTTTTCTTCCTGAAAAATTTGAATTAAGTTGAAAGAATAATTAATGTCGCATTTCTATTTGTCTAAAATATTGACTCACCCCTTCGTCCCGATTCGGGACTCTTCCCCTCTTTTCGAGTAGAGAGGGGCGAAGCCCGAGTCTTCGGGCTTGGGGTGAGTGAGTTTAAATGTGACAATAAATATGTCTTATTTCTTAACTCATTTCCCAACGATTGTTATCGTGTTTTTCTCGTTGGTTTTTACTTGATATTTAAACCTGATCGGGGCCAGTTGTTCCATGGCCAGAATTGTCTGGTCGATGGGCTTGTTGCGCAAGATGGTTCCCGAAAATTTGAAATCTTTTAAACTTTCCTTCTCAAACCTGATTTCTACATTGTACCAACGTTCCATTTTCCTGGCAATATCGCCCAGCTTTTCGCCGTTGAAAACCACTTTTCCATCCTTCCAACTGGTATAAAAATAGGGATCGGTATTTTGTATCTGAAGTTCAGAAGCGCCTTCGGTTTTCACGGCAATCTGTCCGGGCACCATCTCGCCCAATTTTTGTCCTTCCGGATTATTGATCTGAACCTTTCCTTCGACCAGCACAACCGATTGGCTTGTTTCTCCCGGATAAGCCGAAACATTAAAAGCAGTACCCAAATCTTCGATCTCAAGTTTTCCGGTTTTTACCTTAAAAGGCAAATCTTTATTGTGCGCCACTTTAAAAAATGCCTCCCCTTCCAGATAAACATTCCGCTCATTCCGGTTAAACTTGTTGGGATACCTGAATTTTGAACCTGAATTCAGCCAGACCTCGGTTCCGTCGAAAAGGAAAAGGTGGCTGGTTTGCCCGTACTGCACTTCCACTTCGGCATATTGAACCCGCTGGTTTTTATCCGATAAAATTTGATTGGCGAAGAATCCGGCAACAAATGCAACAACGAGAATTGCCGCATATTTTAAAAATCTTCGGGTGTATAGTTCAATGGTTTTATTCCGAACCTGTTTCTCAATCCGATTCCATGATTCAGCAGGCGATGCGTTCTTCAATCGCTTTGCCTCCTCCAGACCCTGATGAATTTTTTGCCCTTTGGCATAAAAAGCCTGGTTTCGCGGATCTTCCAGCGCTTTTTCAAAGCTTGCGTTTTCGTCGTCATCGAGCTCCCCGTGCAGTTTTCCGGCAATTAAATCCCAGAAATTTTCATCGTTTTTGTTCATTTTCCTCTGAATGTATATCCTTAACGACGCAAAACGGAACAGAGCAGGGTGACAAGGGAAGCAAATATTTTCAGATTATTTTTTGTAAAGGTTAATTTCCGGACTAAAAAATATGGATTAACACAGGTGAACATCCCCAAAAGGATCGTCATTGCGAAGGAGGAACGACTGAAGCAATCTCCCTGATAAACAGATTGCTTCGCTGCACTCGCAATGACGTATTTATTGAGATTTAGACTTTTGGGGCATCCGATTCAGGAAAAAATGAAAAAGCAGGAAGTTCTTCGGATCGAGCTCTTCTTTCAGGAACTGGTATGCGCGGCCCATCTGGGTTTTCACGGTATTGACCGAAATGTCGAGCTTTTCGGCAATTTCTTTGTACGACAGCGATTCAAAAACGGCAAGCTCCAGAATCCGACGCCGCTGTTCCGGAATTTTCTGGATGGCCGCATACAATTCAGCATAAAAATCCTGA
>JBBIHV010000154.1:2215-8412 GCA_037446835.1 Sunxiuqinia sp.
GCCCACAACCACATCGGACGATAATATTTGTCGTGCAAAATGCGCAAAGCATCCACGTCGCCCTCAACTATTTTGTTCCAGACAGATTGATCGTCCATTGTTGGCTGTGAAATATTCCGGATCAAAAGTATGAAAAAAGGACAAACGTGCGAATTGGATTTTCAGAAGGCTGGTGGTCGTGAAAATGGATAAAAAGCTTCGGCGAGCGCTTTCAGGAACCCACCGATATTCCAAATTCAAGCTCCAAAAAAAACCTCTTCATCAGAAATTGACGAAAAGGTTTTTCAGGACTAACAAAATTTTGGATCGTTTCTCCTATCGCTTCGATAATACTTCATTTTCGTATTTCTGAATCTCGGCGACATAACCGGCTCCAACCGGAACGCCGGCTTTCAGGCAATAGTAATCCCAAACAGCGCTGAATGGTTTGGATTTCAGCTCTTCCAAGATGGCCAGCCGTTCGAAATTCTTACCGGCTTCCTCCAGTTCAACCAGTTGCGCAGTTGGTTCGAGCATGGCAATCATAAACGCTTTTTGAGCGGCACGGGTTCCCACCACGTAGGCGCCAATCCGGTTGATGGAAGCATCGAAGAAATCGAGTCCAATGTTCACGCGGTTCAGGTAATTGTTTCGGATGATTTCGGAAGCGATTAGTTGCAAATCTTCATTCAAGGTTACCACATGATCCGAGTCCCAGCGAATCGGGCGGGTGACGTGCAACAGCAACTCGTCGAGGAACTGAAGCACTGCCGAAATTTTATCGCCTACCTGCTCGGTCGGGTGAAAATGGCCGTTGTCGAGACAGATGAGTTTGTTGTTTTTGATCGCGTATCCGAGGTAAAAATCGTGCGAGCCAACGGTCATCGACTCGGCGCCGATGCCAAACAGCTTGCTTTCAACCGCATCTTTCATCTGCGATTTCGGATAATCAACTGCCATGGCTTCGTCGAGCGATTTTTTCAGCAGCACACGATGACCGTTCCGGTCGATCGGCGTGTCTTTCGATCCATCCGGAATCCAGGTGTTGTGCACGCACGGTGTTCCCAATTGCTTCCCGATTTCGGCCGAGATGGCCCGGCAACGTTTCACGTGTTCGACCCAGAACTTGCGGTTTCCCTCATTTTTGCTTGAAAGCGTGAACCCATCGGCCGCTTTCGGGTGCGAGAAACAGGTGGCATTAAAATCCATGCCAATTCCCTGCGCCTTGCACCAGTCGATCCAGCTTTGAAAATGTTTGACCTCAATCTGATCGCGGTCAACAAATTCACCTTGAAAATCGCCATAAATGGCGTGAAGGTTCAGGCGTTGTTTCCCGGGAAGCAGCGACAGTACTTTCTCCAGGTCGGCACGCATTTCGGCCAGCGTGGTGGCTTTACCCGGATAGTTTCCGGTAGCCTGAATTCCTCCGCCTGAAAGCGTGGCATCCGGAGTTTCGAATCCACCCACATCGTCGGTCTGCCAGCAATGAAGCGAAATTACCACTTCGTTCATCTTTTCGAGTACCAAATCGGTATTGATACCCAGTTCAGCATATTCCTCTTTGGCCAGTTGATAGGCCGTATTAATTCTCTCTTTGTTCATAATAAAGCCTCCCCTAACCCCTCCAAAGGAGGGGAATTTTTGATTGTTGGTATTTTTACAACGACTTTCTAATCATCTTTCTGCTGCAGCACAAACAGTTTTTAGTTTCAGGAAAGAACGTTGGATGCGCCTTAATGAATCAGTATTCAAAACATCGCTCCCCAAAGAACTTTCGTCCCGAACCCTTACTGCAAGGCTCCCGTCCCCTTCGGGGAAGGGTTGGGGATGGGGCTCGGATACCTGAACGTATAACTTCCGGAACCAACTTCGAGCGAAACCGAGCCATCGTCTGTTTTTACAGAAGCGGGCTTGCCATTCATCGTAACCTGACCGGCTTTGGCATCGGGCAAGGTAACGGTTGCCGTGGTATTTGCCGGAACGGTGATTTCGTAAACCATGTCGTTCCCGTCGAGTTTCCACGACGATTTGATTTTTCCGTAACCCGATTCGAAATCAGCTTCTGCATTGGTCAGGCCGCCTCCGGGATGAGGTGCCAGTAAAATATGTTTGTAGCCGGGCTGTTTCGGGTCAATATTTATTCCGGCCACATAGGTGTAAAGCCATTCGCCAATCGCGCCGTAAGCATAGTGATTAAAACTGTTCATGCCCACATCCTGAAAACTTCCGTCGGGTTTCTGTCCGTCCCAGCGTTCCCAGATGGTGGTTGCACCCTGGGTAACCGGATACAGCCACGACGGATATTCTTTCCGGTTCAGGAGCATAAAAGCCAGATCGGCATATCCATGATCTGAAAGGGTTTTGCAAAGCAGCGGTGTACCCACGAACCCGGTAGTGAGGTGGCCAAACTTTTTCACGTCACCAGCCAGGTAGGCTGAGGCTTTTGGAATTAAATCTTCAGGAAGCATATTGAAAGCCAGCGCCAGACAATAAGCGGTTTGGGTATGCGAAACCAGTCGCCCGGCGGGTGTTACAAATTCGTGGCAGAACGCCTTCTTAATATTTTCAGAAAGCACTCCGTAGAATTTTGCGTCATCGGTTTTGCCCAGAATTGCAGCTATTTTGCTCAGCAAACCTGATGAATAGGAATAATAGGCTGTTGCAATCAGGTCTTTTTCGGTAGTGGCTCCCGGATAATCGGAGTTGGTGGTGGCAAAAGCCAGCCAATCGCCAAAGTGAAAGTCGCCCGTCCAGAGAAGTTTGTCGCCAGCCCTGCCTTTCATGTAGTCAACCCAGGCTTTCATGCTGGGGTACTGAACTTCGAGTACCCGTTTGTCGCCGTAGGTGAGGTAAGTTGTCCAGGGCACGATAACCGAAACATCGGCCCAGGCTGACGAACCGCCATCGCCTTTGAGCACATCCGGAATAACATGTGGAATCCGCCCGTCGGGTTGCTGATCGGCAGCCACATCGCCCAACCACTTGGTATAAAATGCCGACACGTCAAAGTTGAAGGCGGCTGTCATGCTGAAAACCTGAGCGTCGCCCGTCCAGCCCAGGCGTTCGTCGCGCTGCGGACAGTCGGTCGGAACATCCAGGAAATTTCCTTTTTGTCCCCATTGAATGTTATGCTGTAACTGGTTGATCATCGGATTTGAGCAGGTGAATGTTCCGGTGGGCTTCATGTCTGAATGAATCACTTCTCCGGTAATCATATCGAGTGAAGGCTGCCCCTGGTAACCGATTAGCTGCACATACCGGAATCCGTGAAAGGTGAAATGCGGCTCAAATGTTTCTTCGCCATTGCCTTTCAGGATAAAATGGTCGGTAGCTTTTGCAGCACGTAAATTTGCGGTGTAGAAATTTCCTTCTTTGTCGAGTACCTCGGCGAATTTCAGGGTAATCGTGTCGCCACTGTTTCCTGAAACTTTCAGTTTCGCCCAGCCAACCATATTTTGGCCCATGTCGAAAACAGATTCGCCTTTCGGTGTGGTAATCAATTTGATTGGTTTAATCTCTTCGGTAATTTTTACTGCATCGCCCTGCGGGGCGATCAGCGTACTTTTGGTGTGATCGAGAATGGAAGCTTTTTCCCATTGGCTGTCGTCAAATCCGGGATTCGACCATCCGGGCATTTCTTTCCGGGCGTCATAGGTTTCCCCGTTGTAAATATCTGACGCGATAATCGGGCCGGTGGTTACCTTCCAGTTCGAATCGGTAGCAACCGTCTCGCTGGTCCCGTCGGTGTAATTGATCTGAAGCTGTGCAAATAAAGCGATTTTACTTCCGTAGTAACCATTTGCGCTCGCCCAGCCAATGTTTCCGCGATACCAACCGTCGCCCAAAATGGCGCCCATCGTATTTTTAGCCTGAATTTGAGCAGTCACATCATACGTCTGATACTGAATTCGCTTGTTGTAGCTGGTCCAGCCCGGGGTAAACAAATCGGAACTGACCTTTTGCCCGTTCAGGAACAATTGATAGAGCCCCAGCGAAGTGACATAAACCCGAGCCGATTTCACCTTCTTTCCTGAAGAAAAATCTTTCCTGAAGTACTGACAAGGTTTAGAGCCTTTGACATCGGGTTCAGAACCCAACGTTACCCACGAAGCTTTCCACAAGTCGGGTTGAAGCAGGCCCATTTCCCACCAGGCCGGAGCGCTCCAGGCTGTCGCTTTGTTTTTGTTGTCCCAAACACGAACCTGCCAGTACACCCGCTGCATCGATTTTAATGCCGGACCATCATAGGTTACGTCAACCAACTGGGCCGAATTTACTTTTCCTGAAGTCCAGATGAGCTTGCCGTTGGCTGTTTGGTCGGTAACCTTAATTTCGTAAGCCGTTTGGAGCACATTTTGCTCCGGCGAACTGATCTGCCAGCTCAGGCGCGGGTTTGGCACGCCAATTCCAAGCGGGTTGATGTGGTATTCACAGATCAGTTGCCCGACCTGTGCCTTTGCAGCCGAAAAAGCACTCAGTGTACTGATTGTTAATGCGATGACAATCAAAAATGTCGATCTAAAAATTTGTTTCATATTGGTTAAATTTAAGCTAGTGTCGCGGTTAATTAATGAATATACGTATTAAAAACAAATTGACGGTCAGGCTATTCCATGAAAAACACTTCTTCAAGCGGAACAGACACCGGCGAATGGTCGGGATTGGTTTTCATGAGGTCGGCCATAAAAGCCCACCATTTCTGAACGATTTCGGTCTGTCCCAAATTCTGCGAACCGTCCTTCCCTTCCACTTTCTGAAACGCAAACAGGGTGTTGGTTTCTTCGTCGAGGAAGATGGAATATTCGCTCACCCCGGCATCTTTCAGGAGTTGCCGCAATTCGGGCCAGATTTCGTTGTGGCGCTTCCGGTATTCTTCCTTCTGACCTTCGTTCAGGTACATTTTAAAGGCAAGGCGTTTCATTATCCGAGCGCGTTTAATTCAGGATAGAGCCACTTGGCAACGCCAATAACAATCACCGACAACAGGATAGCGCCGATGCCCAAAAGAATCATATTGTACGTTTTCTTCGACACGCCTTTCCATTCTTTACGCCAGAACCCCCACAGGTTGGCAGTGAGGATGATGGTGGCCATGTGAAGGGTCCACGAACTGGCGCCATTCCCGATTTTGGTTTCGCCCATCCCGTAGAAAAAGAATTGCAGAAACCAGGTGGTTCCGGCCAGTGCGCAGAAAAGGTAGTTGCGCAGCAGAGGTGTTTTGGTGTCAACGAAGTCGCCACCTGTTTTATTCTTGAAAATCAGGGCGGTTGTCCAAATCACATTCGTGGTCAGGCCACCCCAGAGAATGACGAAAAAGATAATGTTGTTTTCGAAGAGGTATTTAAATCCGGTTCCGGTTTGGGTCACGAAAGGATAGCTTTGTTCTACCGCCAATGATCGGGCAACAGCAGCCATTTCTTTTCCCGCATCGATCCCAAAACTAAAAAATGCACTTAAAACGCCCGAAATAATGGCAATCATCAATCCTTTCGACAGCTTGAATTCACTGTTAACTCCTTCTTTACTGTTACCCAGGTCCTGATCCTTTCTAATTCCGGCACGTCCGCTGAGGATAATTCCGGCTAACAGAATCACAATGCCAAGCAAGACGATTCGTCCGCCGGTGCTGCCAAACAAATCGGAAAACGACAGTCCGGCCGGAATTAAACCAGCAACCCCCGGAACATTGCGCAGAATTGGTAATCCCAGGGAGCCAACTACGGAAGTAATCCCCAGCAATACCGAGTTACCCAGCGACATGCCCAGGTAGCGGATAGCCAGTCCGTAGGTCAGACCTCCGATTCCCCACAGCAAACCCATAAAATAGGTGTTGAAAATAACACGTCCGCTCGACGCGTGTAAAATCCCCTGCCAGTCAGGAATGGTCAGGAGTACGGCAAGAAATGGCATGATTAACCAGGAGAAAATTCCACCCGTAATCCAATAGATTTCCCAGCGCCATTTCTTCACCCAGTTATACGGCATGTACCAGCTACCCGAGGCACCACCACCGAGCGCGTGAAAAATAATCCCTAATAATGCATTCATAGTTTGTGTGGTTACGTTTGATATTTTAACAATCTCCGGTCAGCAACGGGCTGTGATCGTTCAGAAAGCAGGAGTTATCTGCGGCTAAAAAAACAACTTTATCTTTTATGACTTTATTTTGTATTTTTGTAACCGCAAAGATACTTAGGAATTAATGTTGCACAATATGC
>JBBIHV010000155.1:0-4663 GCA_037446835.1 Sunxiuqinia sp.
CCTGTCCCGACCGGATTGTGATCAAGCGGTTAATTGAACGGCTCATCCGTTCCTACCAATTGATTGGGGCAGATGAAAAGTTAGTTTACCTGAACGAGATTGATGACCTGCTATAACCAGAGCCGGATTGAAACAAAAGATCGGATAAAAGTACGTTGAAACTAGCAATGAAGAAACCCGGTCTTAATATCGACCTGAGGATAAATTAATGAAAACCTATTTGATTAATCGTAAAAAAGTTCTAATTTTGCGCCACCTAAATTTAGGTTTAAAGTATTCATGTTTAATTAATTTAGATGTTTTATGAAAAACCAGTATGAAACCGTTTTCATCATTACTCCCGTTTTATCTGATGCCCAGGTAAAGGAAACGGTAAAAAAATTCAGGGACATCATCACCGAAAACGGTGGCGAGATGGTCTCAGAAGAGGACTGGGGATTGCGCAAATTAGCTTATCCCATTCAAAAAAAATCGACAGGGTTTTATCAACTCTTCGAATTTGCCGCCGACCCAACGTTCGCAAAAACGTGGGAAACCCAATTCAGGCGCGACGAACGCATTATCCGCTTCCTGACATTCAGCAAGGATAAACACGCCGTTGCATACAGCGAAAAAAGAAGGAACAAATCAAAAGCTAAAACTGAAAAGGAGAACTAAACTATGGCCGCAAATTCAAGTGAAATCAGATATTTGACCCCACCATCGGTTGAAATCAAAAAGAAAAAGTATTGCCGCTTTAAAAAGAACAAAATCAAGTTCATTGACTACAAAGACGCTGAATTTTTGAAAAAATTCCTGAACGAGCAAGGTAAAATTTTACCACGCCGGATTACCGGAACCTCTTTGAAGTACCAACGCAAAGTGGCCAAAGCAGTTAAAAGGGCCCGTCATATCGCGTTACTGCCTTATGTTACTGATATGATGAAATAATTTTTAAAGCTGAATAGAAATGGAAATTATATTATTGCAAGATGTTGCACGTTTAGGTTCGAAAGACGACGTCGTTTCTGTAAAGAACGGCTTTGGACGAAACTTTCTGATCCCTCAAAAGTTGGCAGTTATTGCCACCGAATCAGCAAAAAAAGTATTGGCTGAGAACACGAAACAACGCGCCCACAAAGAAGCAAAATTGAAAGACCTTGCTTTAAGTGTTGCCGAGAAACTCAAAACGCTTCAACTGGTTATTGGGGCAAAAACCAGCACAACCGGAAAAATTTTCGGTTCGGTAAATACCATCATGCTGGCTGAAGCCATCAATGCCAAAGGATTTGAAATCGATCGCAAACAGATCATGATTTCGGAAGACAGCGTAAAAGAAGTAGGAAACTACACGGCTAAAATCAAACTGCACAAGGAAGTTGTTGTTGAATTGGCTTTCGAGGTCGTTTCGGAATAGATTTTTTAATTGTATAAAAAACAGGACTCTAACATTTTCAAACAGATAGAGCCACCCGTTTCACATGCGGGTGGCTTTTTTTTGCTATTTTTTTCTGAAAGCCCCATTTATAAACAATCTGTCCAGAGAAGGGTTATATTAAAAAATTCATTCATCAATTAATCAAATTTCCTATACCATGAAAAAAATTCTGATCGGGTTTATCTTTATTTGTATTTGGTTAATTGGTTCTCCTGCAATAAACGCTCAAAACAATCAGGATTCAATCAAATACCGGATTGAAACCGTGGATGGAAACGAGTATGTTGGCCAAATTCTGGAACGCACAGCCACCAAAATCAGGGTAAAAACCGAGAAACTGGGCGAAATCTCCATCCCGACTGCCGATATTAAAAAGCTTACTGAAATTACAGCAATCCTGAAAAAAAACGGCAGTTATTGGTTCGACAATCCGCAATCGACCCGCTATTTTTGGGCGCCAAACGGCTATAACCTTACAAAAGGTGAAGGCTACTACCAAAATGTCTGGATTCTGTTTAACCAGGTTGTTTACGGAATTTCCAATCATTTTTCGGCAGGAATTGGCACCATGCCACTCTTTCTATTTGCCGGAGCCCCCACCCCAGCCTGGATAACGGCCAAATTTTCGGTGCCGGTGGTCGAAAATAAATTGAATCTGGGAGCAGGCGCCCTGCTGGGAACTGTAATTGGCACGAACAGCGGAAGTTATGGCATTCTGTACGGAATTTCAACTTTCGGAACAAAAGACAAAAATCTGAACATCGGGCTCGGCTGGGCATTTGCCGGAGGCCAGATTGCAACCAGTCCAACGGTTAATATCAGTGGAATGATACGGACCGGTCCAAAGGGGTATTTTATTACTGAAAACTATTTCATCGGAACACCCGATAATTTTTCAGTAATAATGATGGTTGGCGGACGCAGAATCATTAGGCACGTGGGACTCGACTTTGGAGTTGTCATTCCTCTTGGCGACGGAATTAACCAATTGGTAGCTATTCCCTGGCTTGGACTGACGATACCGTTTGGGTCGAAAACACCGCTGACAGTTAGGTAGCTGAACTATTCCTGAATTACAATCCCTTCAGTCGTGAACGAAATTCCCTGCTGGCCCATGGTTCCAATCATCACGCCCTGAAAATATGGCCTTTGAGCGGCAGCTTTTGCGCCCCACTCCACCACAAAGTTGGCTCCCACGCCACCGGTATCGTCCTTGTCAGCAACCACAAATTCGACCGATTCCATGGGCTTGACTAAAACGGTAGCATCGTTGTAGCGGCGCACCTTCTGTCCGGCTGAATTGTAATAATCGATTGAGAAAACATAAATACTGTCTTTGAAGGAGGTATTCCGGATGCTCAGGGTAGCCGTCAGCGAAAAAGTATGCTGCGAATCGACATAATAAATATCGCTGTATATCGGAATATAAACCAATTCGGTATGTCCGAATGCCGATTTTTCAACCCTCGAATTATGAATGACGGAATGATGCTTTGTTGCAGGCATTTTCGATTGGGAACAACCCGCTGCCACAGCGAGTAAAACAAAAGAAATCAGGAGCATTTTCATAAGCACCGTTTTTTAAATGAATCAGAAAGCATCAAAGCTTTTATTGTTCTGCTCCCCTAATTTAGTGAATTCTTACCGGTCGGCAACCATCTTTCAGATAACTTCTCACAAAAATCCGCCGTCTGAGCTTCCGGCAACATTTCAAAAAAAATGCAGCAACAACCTGATGAATAAAAAAAGCCCTTTTCTGAAAAGAGAAGAGCTTTTTTATTTTCGGTACATTATGATCTGTTTGAATGCAGAGGCGATGGTTTTTTTGCTGGTGTCCGTTCACTGAAGTGAACGGCAAAGAATAGGCTTTGCTTCAATCCAGGTTAATGCTGAACTGAACTAATCGATTCCTTTGCTGTCTGGCTTTAGCCGACGGACATCAGAACTCAACAAAGCCGTAAGAGGTTAATATTGAAATTACAAACCCAGCAAAACTTCCTCAGGATTGCGTCCGTTGGTAAGCAACCGTTCCGGATTCTCGATCAGTTCTTTCACTTTTACCAGAAAACCAACCGAATCTTTACCGTCGATGATGCGGTGATCGTACGACAGAGCCACGTACATCATGGGCCGGATAACCACTTGTCCATTCACCGCTACCGGACGATCGAGAATATTGTGCATCCCCAAAATAGCCGACTGTGGTGGATTGATAATCGGAGTTGAAAGCAGCGATCCAAAAGTTCCGCCGTTGGTAATGGTAAATGTACCTCCGGTCAGTTCTTCCACGCTGATTTTCCGGGTCCGGGCTTTCTCGGCCAGTTCCTTAATTTCCAGTTCAATGGCGGCAATGGTCTTGCTTTCGGCATTCCGGACAATTGGAACCATCAGCCCTTTAGGAGTCTGAACAGCAATGCCAACATCCACGAATTCAGGAGTGACAATTTCCTCGCCGCTGATTTGCGAATTAATAGCCGGATGAAACTGCATGGCTTCGGCTACTGCCTTGGTAAAGAGCGACATAAATCCCAGTTTCAGGCCATATTTCTCAACAAATTTGTTCTGAAGTTTCGTTCGCATGTCCATCACCCGGCTCATGTCAATCTCGTTGAAAGTGGTCAACATGGCCGTTTCGTTCTTCACAGCAACCAGCCTTTCGCTCAATTTACGCCGGAGTGAGGTCATTTTTTCGCGCTTCTCGTTTCTCGAAACCGCTCTTTCATCAGAAAGAACAATCGGGTTTTCCTGTCTTGGAAGCGACAGCACCGCCTCGATATCGCCTTTTGAAATCCGGTGCAGGCCGCTCAGCACGTCCTCCATCGACAAATGATATTCTTCCATCATTTCGCGGGCAACCGGCGTAACTTTGATGTTTGTTTCAACAGGCTTTGTGGCAATTTCAGGAATTACCTTTTCGTGAACGGGAGCAGCAACTGTTTTTTCGGGCGTCGAAACCGCGGCAGTTACTTTGGTGGGCTCACTTGCAGCTGCACTGGAATCGATGGTACAGGCCACGGTTCCCACTGCAATCCGATCACCTTCCGGAACAAGTATTTTAATTTGTCCACTTTCAGAAGCCGTCAGCGACAAGGTGGCTTTGTCGGATTCAATCTCGGCCACCTCCTGATTTTTCAGGACATGATCGCCGTCGGCAACCAGCCATTTCCCGATTTCGACTTCAGTAATGGATTCTCCGGGCGTTGGCACTTTTAGTTCGATCAACATGTTGGGTCTATTTTTGGTTTT
>JBBIHV010000155.1:4763-8219 GCA_037446835.1 Sunxiuqinia sp.
TTTCACTCAGGCCAGAACTTTTTCAGTATAAATCCCGTCCAGAATCTTCTTCAGGCGGATATTGTGTTGCTGCATCAAACCTCCTGCGGGACTGGCGCTTGCCTGCCGCGAAATCAGTTCGAAAGGCACATCGGGCAGAAACCGCTGAACATGTTGCCAGGCCCCCATGTTGGCCGGCTCGTCCTGTGCCCAGATGATGCGTTTAACATTCGGATACTTCGCGATGATGAGCTTAATTTGTTCACCATTGAGCGGGTACAGTTGTTCAACCCGTACAAGAGCGACATTGGTGATGCCTTCTTCGGCCTGACGTTTATGCAAATCGTAATACAGTTTTCCATAAGTGAACACCAGTTTCCGAATTTCTTCGGGATGATGAACAACCTCTTCGATAATTTCCTGAAATGAACCTTCGGCCAGCTCATCGACCGAGGAAGTCACCATCGGATGGCGCAATAGACTTTTCGGGGTAAAAATAATGAGCGGGATGCGAATATTCCAGTGCAAATGACGACGCAGCAAATGAAACATATTTGCCGGGGTGGTCGGCACAACAACCTGCATGTTATTATCGGCAACCAGGTTCAGAAAACGTTCGATCCGCGCACTTGAATGTTCCGGTCCCTGCCCTTCGTATCCGTGCGGCAGGTACATGACCAATCCATTCATCATGCCCCACTTTTCGTAAGCCGATGAAATGTACTGGTCGAAAATAACCTGGGCCACATTGGCAAAATCGCCAAACTGAGCTTCCCAAATCGTCAGACCTTTCGGGGTAGCCAGAGAATAACCGTATTCATAGCCCAGAACGCCATATTCGGAGAGCAGCGAATTGAAAACGTGAAAAGCTGCCTGCTGATCACTTATGTTTTTCAGGGGGAAATACTTTTCATCGGTATCTTCTACCACAAACGAGGCATGCCGGTGGGCAAATGTTCCACGCTCCGAATCCTGTCCGCTTAACCTGACCGGAAATCCTTCCTCAAGCAAGGTTCCGTAAGCCAGTAATTCGGCCATCGCCCAATCCATCCGGTTGTCGAGCATCATCATGCGCCGATCCTCCACAATCCGGTCGATCTTCTTGAAAAATTTCTTATCCTCTGGCAAATGATTGATTCGTTCGGCAATCCGGACCAGTTCGCTCTTTTTTACGCCGGTTTTTACCTGACGGTGAATATCAAATTTATGCGGGTTTACAAAAGCGGTATATTCACTGTTCAGAAACTTACGAACCTTAACTTTTTCAATTTTTTCTGAAATCCGGTATTTTTCTTCCAGCAACTGATCAAATTCGCGGTTCAACTCCAAGGCTTTTTCTTCAGTCATTGATCCCTGAGCAGCCAGTTTGTCGGCATAAATATCGCGCGGGTTACGGTGACTTTCAATGGCCTTGTAAAGCAACGGTTGTGTAAACCGCGGCTCATCGCCTTCGTTGTGACCGTATTTTCGGTAACACAAAATATCGATAAACACATCGGAATGAAACTTCTGCCTGAATTCCATAGCCAGTTTTACTGTAAAAATAATGGCTTCCACATCGTCGCCGTTCACATGGAAGACGGGAGAACGGGTCACTTTGGCCACGTCGGTGCAATAAGTGCTCGAACGGGCGTCGAGGTAATTGGTGGTAAAACCAACCTGGTTGTTAATGACCAGGTGAATGGTTCCCCCGGTTTTGTACCCGGCCAATTGCGACATCTGGATCACTTCGTAAACCACGCCCTGTGTGGCAATGGCAGCGTCGCCGTGAATGACAATCGGCGCGACCATGTCGTAATTGCCGCCATACCGGGTATCAATTCGCGAACGGGCCATTCCCTGAACCAGCGGGCCAACGGTTTCGAGGTGCGAAGGATTGGGCATCAGGTTCAGGTGAACTTTCTTGCCGCGATCGGTTTCCACCGTGTTCTCGTATCCTAAATGATATTTAACATCGCCCAGCGAAATTTCCTGTTCGTACTCGGCGCCTCCGGCAAACTCTTTAAAAATATGCTCGTAGGGTTTTTCCAGAATATTGGCCAACACATTGAGCCGGCCACGGTGGGCCATCCCGATCACAAATTCGTTGATTCCCAGTTCCGAACCGTGTTCAATAACGGCATCCAGCGCAGGAATCAGGGCCTCGCCGCCTTCAAGCGAAAAGCGTTTCTGACCGACAAATTTTTTATGAATGAAATTTTCGAACCCGACAGCCAGTTTTAAATGATAGTAAATATGCTGTTGTTTTTCCGGCGTGAAATGCTGCGAATTTCGGACCGATTCCATCTTGACTTTGAGCCAGTTGATGAGCTCAGGATCGCGCATGAAAACATATTCTACGCCGATCGATTCGCAATACGTGGCTTCCAGATGTTCAATGATTTTCCGAAGCGAAGCGGGGCCGATGCCAATGTTGTTTCCGGCCTGAAAAACAGTATCCAGATCGGATTTTTGCAGTCCGAAATTTTCGATATCCAGCGTTGGCGAATATTTCCGGCGCGAACGAACCGGGTTGGTTTTGGTAAACAGGTGTCCGCGTTGCCGGTAGCCGTGAATTAAATTCAGGATGGCAAATTCCTTGTCAATTTTCGGATCGTACGCGGTTGTTGTTTGGTTGGCATAATTTTTACGGGCCAGCTCAAATCCGGCGAAAAAATTCTTCCAGCTGGCGTCGAGCGAGTCCGGATTCGTTAAATAAGTGGAATACAATTCTTCAATTGCTGCAATTTCCTGATTTCCTACCTGCGAAAATTTATCCATAGTTGATCAATTGGTTTTCAGTTATTCAAAATAAGCATTTAAAATAACAATTACTAATTTTTAAAGTTTACACCAACGCTTTTCAGATTGAACTTTTGAACCAAAAAACGGCCGGGTTGTTTAACCAACAAGTCCGAAAATTATTTTTTTTTAGTAAAAGCATTTCCTAACCAAGTTTTGTCCCCCTTAAAACCTTACGATTTTTTTACAATATTCATTTAAAACCGGTTTACAATGGACAGAAAAGAATTTTTTAGCAAAGCCTTGCTTGGTGGAAGTGTGTTATTTTTAGCTCCGGCAGTATTTGAATCATGTAGTAAAGGAAGTTCTCCGGCACCGGCCACTCCCAGTTCATCGAATCCGCAGGTCATTGACCTGAGTTCTGCAACGTACAGTTCACTGCAAACCGTTGGCGGATATGCATATTATGGCGATATCATCCTTATCCGGACTGGTCAGTCCAGCTATGTCGCATTATCTAAAGTCTGTACACACCAGGGATGCACCGTTGATTACAGCAGTTCGGCCAAAAGCATCGTCTGCCCCTGCCACGGCTCAGTTTTCAACACCTCCGGATCGGTATTGCAGGGACCGGCGGCCACTTCACTAAAATCCTACTCCGTAAGCGTAAGCGGAACAAAGCTGACTATTGGATAAACAGCCCGTTGACTTTCGATTCAGGCTTCTTCCAATTTTTACAACTCTCCTGATTTGAAA
>JBBIHV010000156.1:0-8161 GCA_037446835.1 Sunxiuqinia sp.
TTTCAGCCATTCATCCAACTGCTGATTTTCAGAATTCGAAAAATCTTTATTCACTAAACGATCTATAACCTGCTCCCCTATCGGATTTTTTTCTTCCATTTTTTTGGCCTCTTTTCCTGCATGACACATCAAAACGGGAAAAGTCCTATCCTGAACAATCTTTTTTTGATTTTATTTTAAGAAGTGATTAAAACGCGAAGCCTTCCGGTCTTCGTTTTTCGGCCTCCATTCTGCTGTTTGGCCTAGGTTTTCCTTTCAAACGCTCCTTTCAGCTCGATGCAGGATTTCAGGAATTGCAGCGATTTCCAGAGTTGGTTTTTAATGGTTTTGACCGAAGTGCCCATTTGCTCGGAAATCTCCTTCTGTTTGAGCCCGTCAAAACGGCTGAGCAGAAAAACTTCCTGGCTGCGTTTGGGAAGTTGCCCGATGCAAAAGTGCAGGGCAACGCTAAATTCAACCGCTTCAACCTGGGCTTCGTCTGCCTGAAAATCTGAAACAGGCATTTGGTTAAGCCTATTTTTGCGGCTATTTTCGGCCCGGAGGTAGTTGAGCGCGGCATTTTTTGAGGCCCGGTATAAATATCCGGAGATACTTTCGCTGATGGTCAGCTTTTCGCGGTGAGTCCACAAGCGGATAAACAATTCCTGAACCACGTCTTCCGAAGCGCTTTCGTCCTGAACAATGCCGAAAACATACGCGCACAGCCGACTGTAATAGCGCATAAAAAGCTGATTATAACTGGTATAATCGTTCTTTTTAATACCTGCAATTAATATTTGGTCGGCAACTTCCATTTATTTGTTAAATTTCCGGGATACAATATTAGCCAAATTCTTCCACCGATTTTTTTCTTTTCCCTTCTCCGGATCCCCTTTTCAGTTTATCATACTATTCAAACTCCAGGCCACCAAAAAATTCGGGAACATGAAAATTGGGCTTCCCGGTTTTGATCCGTGTCCACGAAACGAAATGCGGAACACTCAGTTCGTCGCCGCATTTGTAAAAGTTGCCGCGCATTTTCTTTCCTGAAGCGGGTTTTAGGTTGTGGTTAAAGAAAACTTCCCAGGGGATTGCGACGATGATTTGCCAGCTTGTTCGTTCTTTTCGCTCCGGAAAAGGTTTTGTCCCAAGCGACGAAATCCGGCGGATGGAAGCGATCTGTTCTTCAGAAGCATAGGCTGATAGACCTCCTTCTTTGCGGAACCCGAGCAAGGCCGTGCCGATACAGGTCATTTCGAGGTTGTAATATTCGTCGTTCCCTTCAGGCGAAAGGAAAATTTCGACACAACTGTCGGTCCAGACCCGGCCGTTTGATTCGGTAATTTTGGCTTTTACCGACTGCTCGCGAACTTTGTATTGCAGAAACAATTCATCGTCGTTATATGCAATTTGCACGGTAACATCAGGTTGGTAAGGAAACTCATCCCAGTTCACCACGTCAAGCTTTAAAGATTCAATTTCTAAATCGAGTGTTTCGGAAATCAATTCCAGTGGCGGATTTGAAAAGCCTTCGAGTATTTGATGAACTTTCATTGTTGTATTTTTTGAATCAGAATTCTCAACTTTTAGATTTTGAACTGTCTTTTGACCACGATCAGACTCCGGAAACTGATTAAGCGAGGTCATTAGCGACAGTGCGCACAATCCGGCACATTTCAGGATATTGTTTTTCCATGCTGGTCAGCAGTTTATACTGGGCAAGCGTTCGCTGGTAATTGTGCCCCGGATATTTGATTTTGTAATAGTTGTCGCCGTCGATGTAATCCATCAGGAAGCGCAGAACCTGTTCGAACGTGATGTATTTGGCCGAGAATGCCAGGTATTCCAGCTCTTTTTCGTTCAGGAAACGAATGGCTTCCGACAAATAGCCTTTGGTGAAACCTTCGAAAATGGATAAATCGCACGAAACGGCATCCAGGTTTTCGTCGTCTTCCTGGCCGGTGTTGGTGTACGAACGCATGGCATCGCCAAAATCGTTCAGGCAGGTGCTGTTCAGCACGGTGTCGAGATCGATGACACACAAAACGTTGCCATTTTTGTCGAACAGGATGTTGTTTATTTTGGTGTCGTTGTGGGTAATTCGGGTTGGAATTTCGCCGGTTTCAACCAGTTTCCAGAAGTCGAGCATTTCCTGGCGACGGCTTTCAATCCAGCCTATTTGTTCGGTCAGCTTTGCTTTGCGGCCAGCCGGATCTTTGGCCAGGACCGCATCCCACTGGTTAAACCGGTAGCGGATGTTGTGAAATCCGGGCAGGATGTCGGTCAGCGGTTCGTTCACATCGGCCACCATCGACTGAAACAACCCGATTCCTTTTCCGCCCTGAAAAGCCAGTTCCGGAGTTTTGGCCGCCTGGTAGCTGATGGTGTCGCCGATAAAAATACAGACTGCCCAATATTCCTCATCTTCATCCTGAAAATACAGTTTCCCGTCGAGGGCAGGAATTACAGTCATGGCTTCGCGCATCGGGTCGCCGTTTCGGGCAATTACCTTTTGTTTGATGTGGGTGCAGACCTTCACAATGTTTTCCATCATGGCCGGAACATTGGTAAAAATCTTTTTGTTCTTGCGTTGCAGCAGATAATCGGGGAAAGCTTCTTCCCGGGTATAAATTATAAATGTGTCGTTGATAAACCCTTCGCCCAGGGGTTTGACCCGGTCAACGGATCCCTGCAATTGAAAATTGGCAGCTATTTGTTCAAAATTCATATCAGATTAGTTATTTGGTTCAGAAGCCCAAAGATATATTCCTTTTGATATTTCAAATGGTGAACTTGATCATATTTGAAACACTTCTGAACCCGGGCACAAACAATTTATTCAATCCGGTAATTCACCAGCGTATTTCCTTCGCTTCCAACAATCAGGTTAAACCACGAATTTGAATCGTTAAACTTGCCCAGTGTAAAGCGGGAATTTCCGTCGAGCGGGAAACCACGGGTAATCGCCCCTTTTTTGTCGAGTAAATATATTTTATTGGCTCCTTTCACCACCACTCCAATTTTAAGGATTCCGGGGCCCATGGTGCAAACAAACGGGGTCTGGCTAATATCGTCGGGGAAGGTGCGCTCAAAGAGTTTTTTGCCTTCCGGAGAAAAAACCGTGAGTTTTTTCCCATCGGCAAACAGGTATTCCAACGAACCATTTCCGTCAATGTCTTCTGCGGCAAAACGGTGCCCCGTGCCAAACTTGCCAACATCTTTAATTTGCTGCTGACCGCTAAAATCGAGGATGTGAATTTTACCCGACGAGTCGGTGGTAATCAGAACCGGTTTCCCGTTGTTCCTGAAATACAGTGGATTTGATGACCGATCGAATGGTTCGGACTGGATTCCACGGCTTTTGCCCTGCCGGTCGAGGAAATAGACGTTGCGCTTGTCTGAAAAGACGAGGTAGTCTTTGCCGTCGAGATCAAAGTGCTGGACAGGATCTTTGACCAGGCTTTCAGAACCTTTGAATCCCCATTTCGGAACCAGCCGGCCATCGCGGTCGAACGCATAAATTTGTTTGTCTTCGCCGGCTATGAAAAAACGGAATTCCTTGTTTTTCCCGTATTCGGCTATCGACACGCCATTCGAAGCGATTGATTTCAGGGTAACCGGAAATTTGCCGACTTTTTTCCCAAACCTGTCGATGACATAAAGTTGTGTCTTGGTGTTGAAAAGGTATTGAAAACGTTTGTTGCCGTACAAATCAATCTGGTAAATATCCGAAACGATTTCATCCGGAATGTTCATGGTCCACAATACCAGCCCTTCTTTGGTGATGAGCGAAACGTTGTTTTGCTTGTCGGCCACAATCACCTCGCGGTTGGGCAAATCTTTGTGGTTCAGGACCAGTTTCGGTTGCCGCACAAGCGGTGCGTTGAGTTTCAATTGCCAAACGGCCTGTGGCTCTTCTTTGGCATTCGGGTCATATTTCAGGTCGATCCGGTTTTTAATCATCTTGCCGGCAAGCGAAAACTGCCACGAAAAGATGCTGTATTTGCGTATAACATCTTCATTATCAGAAAGCATGGCACTAATTTCGGGTTTCAGGAACACGTCTTTTAACCTGAAAATTTTTGGTATCCGGGCAAACAAGAAAAAATTCGGCTTTTCCTGCCCATTTTTCATAGTCGATTTATAAATTGAATCGTTGGCCATTGTTTTTTCGGAAACCAGGCTTTGGAGGTAACTTTTCAGGCCTGAAATGTTGTCGCCACAAATGAGGTACTTTCCGTAAAGGGAAAAATAGTTGGTATTAATTCCTGAAAAGGCTTTCCCGAAAAGCGATTCGGCCAAATTTGCAATGGGCAACCGGTAAATTTCAATCGTTTTTTTGCCGCCAGCCTGATATTCTGTGTGCAGATTGGTACGGTCGTCGATGCTTGTTTTGTTGTATTCGGCAACGACTTTGCCAAACTTTGCCCGTGCTTCCGTTTCATTCTGCAATTCAGCAACAAAAAACCGGTTTTGCATCGGTTCCGATTTGTTGATGTTGGTGTACACTCCGGCAAACTGTGTCCCTGCCGTTTCCCTGATCAGTTTAACGGCATCGGTCCGGGTTTTTTTCTGAAATTCCATCAGGTCAACTTCACGCGGATAGAAATTGCCTTTTGCCCTGAGGTAGGTTTCGTACTGGCCGATAAAAGCGGATGTATTTTTCAGGTTCAACGCCACGAAATAGGAGGCGTTTGCCGGAATGGCCTGATCGATGGTTAGTTTTCCGGCTTCCTGATTTTTAAAAACATTCAGGTAATTATCGGTCGAATCGCGGGTGACGCTGTACCCGTTAAATTCCAGGTCGGAAGGGCGTACCGAAAAGTCGAGTTCAGACCAGGACGAATAAGACGAAATCTGATTGATCGTTTTCTTGATTTCAGGAGAAACCAGTTTGCCAAGAATCTGTGAAACAGTGCGATGGTTAATAAAAATATTGGCCAAAGCTGTTTCTTCAATTGTTTTATAGACTTCGGTAAATTCATGATTGGTTAGAAGATTCATCGATTGTGTTTGCCTGACAGCCTCTTCGATCAGGACAAAATCTTTGCAGGCCATGAAAATGTCGTTGAAGCAGGCAAAATAAAAAGTTGGGTTGCCCGATTTTGCTGCGTAAATGGTTGTGTTGTCGTATTTTCGTTCGCTCACGGTATATCCGGGGCCAAGTTCACCGGAAACAATCTGGCAGGCCGAACTGGATTCATCTTTGTTGTTCATTTGCGCCAGGAAGAGGTTGCTGAGCTGGTTCTTTCCGCTGGGGTTGACTGAAATAATAACCGATTTGCCTTTCAGCATTTTGGCGATCCCCGATCGGCTGCCCACAAAATTTCGGAAACTGCTGATGTCTGAAAAGAGTTCCTTGTATTCAGGTATCCCGTTCAGTTCGGCCATGATCCGGCTTTCCCCTTTCAGGGCGCGGAAAAGTCCTTCCTGATTTTTTACCTCAATCACCAACGGACTTTTCAGCGGGACCGCTTTGAAGGCAGGGTTTTGTTTGGTCGAGAAGGTTTGAATGACCGGTTGTTGGGTTTTGGCTGGAAAATATTTTAGGCCCAGAAAAACTGCCGCTGCCAGCAGGATTACAATTCCTGAAATGATACTAACTTTTCGCATATAAGGTAATCTTTTGCTCAAAAATAAGAAGATTGTTGGTCTCTTTGGATGGTTTCAGCGAATTGTTAACAGGATTTCCTCTTTCTTCCTTTCTTTTTCCGTTGGATACTATTGCTGTTTCACCTCCGCAGCCTCAACAATTTTGTAGAGTTTATCCGATTTCCTGATTTTTGTTTCAACCGGGATGGAAATGTACGAACCTTTCGGCGCTTCGTCAACCGAATGTTTATCGAGCTGAATCTCAGTTACCGTGGTTTTTACCAATCCAGTGGTTGGCCCGGTAATGTAAATTTCGTCGCCCACTTTCAGCGGGCCGGTTTCAAGCTTGAATTCGGCCACTTTCAGGTTCGAAAAGTAGTTCAGGCCTTTGCCTACATAAACTTTTCGCTGTGATGCCATCGAACCGTAATTTTTACTCCATTCGCCCAGCCGCTGGCCGAGGTAATAGCCGTCCCAGAAGCCCCGGTTGAACACGCTGGAAAGTCGTTGGTCCCAGTCCTCAATTTTCTCGTTTGTAAAAGTCTGGTCGAAATAGGCCTGAACCGCTTCCCGGTAACATTCAACCACGGTAAAAACATATTCGGGCGACCGCGCCCGGCCTTCAATTTTCAGGACAGAAACGCCTGCGTCGAGCAATTTATTCAGGAAATGAATGGTTTTCAGGTCTTTGGGCGACATGATGTATTCGTTGTCGATTTCCAGTTCGGCGCCGGTTTCCTTGTCGGTCACGATATATGCCCGGCGACACGATTGCATGCAACTTCCACGGTTGGCCGACGAGTTCATCTCGTGCAGGCTCAGGTAGCATTTGCCCGAAACAGCCATGCACAACGCGCCGTGTACAAACATTTCGAGCCGTACCAATTTTCCGGAAGGCCCGGTAATATTTTGTTCGCTGATTTGACGGGAAATTTCCCAGACACGGCCAATGTTCATTTCACGGGCGAGCACCATCACATCGGCAAATTGAGCATAGTAGCGAACCGCTTCGATGTTGGTAATGTTTACCTGGGTTGAAATGTGGACTTCGACGCCAATGCTGCGGGCATACAGGATGGCTGAAATGTCGGAAGCAATAATGGCCGAAACGCCTGCTTCCTTTGCCGCATCAATAATTTGGCGAAGTTGTTCCAGTTCGGTGTCGAACACCACCACATTCACGGTAAGATAGGTTTTCACCCCTTTTGCGTGTGCCGTTCCGGTAATTTTCTTCAGATCGTCGATGGTAAAATTGTTCGACGAACGGGCACGCATATTCAGTTGTTCCACACCGAAATACACCGATCCCGCCCCGGCCTGAATAGCTGCTACAAGCGATTCATACGATCCGACCGGAGCCATTATTTCAACTTCTTCACTTCTCATAAATGCTAAAATTTGGATGCAAAGTTAATTTTAATTTTGGCTCGAATTTGCAGAGAACTGATCGGATGAACTCCAGTCAACCAATCAGTTGTTTATCAGGGGCAAAAAAAGATGCGGCTTCTTTCGAAGTCGCATCTTTTGTTAAAGGGGTTTACAGATTGATTATTTTACATCAAGTTTGTACGAATAGTTTTTACTTTCACCTGAAAGGACAACTGAATAATTTCCTTTCGAAAGTTTTGCAAGGTTAAACCCCTCGATCACATTGAATTTGTTTCCCAGTTCTTTTGAGTAAACCAGATCGTTGCCATCATATAAATTCAGGCTCAGGTTTTCTTCCGGAAAATTCAGGTAAGATAATTTCAGGACACCATCATTATAGGCAAAATAGGGATCAATCAGGCTTTTTTCCGAACCAACAGAAATGTTCTTGTTTTCGATTTTAAACGAGCGTTCGGTAGTCGATCCGTTAGCTGAAACCGACAATTTGTAGTTCCCGCGGTCAAGGTCAGAGAAATCAAAGATTTTACGGTAATCTTTGGTGTCGGCATTGGTTTCCTTGTAATAAACGGTTTCCCCGTTGTTGTTTTCAATACTGATCTTGAAATTTGTGGCATCGGTATTTGAAATTGCCACAACAGCCTTGTCGGCGGTGAGCGGAAGAATGTTTACCTTTAAGTTTCCTGCTGCCATTAATGTGTTTGCAAATGCTACAAATGCAATCAACATTGTTACTTTTGAAAATGATTTAATTGTTTTCATGTTTTTCTTTGTTTAAATACATTGCAAACATACACGCTTTGATGCAAATATGCTGTACAACATACATTAAGTGTCTATTACCCTTTTGTTAACAGAATCAGGCAACATTAAAGCAATGTAAAGACTTCGGGTTAATATATTGAATTACAAATAAATACCAATTTTAAATACTGATTTTACATCATACTTTTATGGAAATTGAGATACTGCAATTGCTCGAAGGGGCCCGAAAAGCACAGGGACTGACGGTAATCATAGACGTTTTCCGTGCCTTTTCGACAGCCTGTTATGCTTTTGATAAAGGAGTCGAGCGGATTTATCCGGTTGGAAACCTTGAAAAAGCCTATCAAATGAAACAACAAAACCCAGATTACATTCTTGTGGGCGAACGGGAAGAGCAAAAGCCCGAAGGTTTCGACTTTGGGAACTCGCCTTCACAGCT
>JBBIHV010000157.1:0-8151 GCA_037446835.1 Sunxiuqinia sp.
CCACGTTAACTGAGTTTTCAAATTCAATGGCAAAAAAGTATAAAAAGGCAAGAAAGAAAAAGAACCTGATTCCGAAATTGATCGCCAGGTTAAGGAATAAGCCTAAATTTTACGCCAAAAATTGGTTCCTGTTTTTTAATTCAGTGGCTCTGGCACTTCTGTGTAATGCTCCACTGGTTTATTATTACAACCGGTTACTGAGCAATACACCGATAATCAGGTTTACCGAATATCGAATTGCTGTTTTCATAGCCGATCTATTCTTCGTTGTTTTTATTTCTTATGTCAATTATGCACTCGTATTCCCACTTGTAATTAATCGCATTAATAAACTTCTTTTTCGACTTAAATCAACAATTGTCTCCTATATCTTTATTGGGGTTACACTAATTGCCTTTTTTGTTCTTTATGATAGTTTGAATATCGATCTTATCCTCAATTCGCATGAAGCTAAAATTCGCGGTTTGTTTCATATCAGTAAGAATCTTGTGGTTTACGATCATTATACGTTGGCCGATTATTCAGGATTAAATTTTAACGAGGTGTCGCCCGAATTGCTTAATAAAACCGATATCAGTTCAACATACGGGAGGTGCTTGCGGACATACCGTTGGAATCAGTATATTGACCGTATTGAGAAACAGTACGCAATTGAACCGAACCTGCTTGCAGGCCTCATCATGCAGGAGAGTTATGGAAACCCTTTACAGTTAAACTCAGGCAACGACGGTGGGGCAGGCCTGATGATGTTTCAACCAGGGACTGCCAGACAATATGGGCTAAAAATTTTCGGATCCTCAATGAATACAGGTGCCGATAAAGTTCATGGTTTATTACTTCAGAAAATGCTTGAGGATCAAGGGTATAATTATCAGCGAGTTTCGAAGTTAGATGAACGGTTTCACGTGGTAAAAAGTATTGATGCAGGGGCCCGGTTTTTAAAAGATTTATATGTAATACATCATTCCTGGGATAAAGCCATCTCTGCTTATAACCGGGGAAGACCGGCGCTGTTCCCCCTTTCCACCCAACACGTAAGGCAGGTAAGGTATTTTCAGGATCAATACCAAAAGTTTCTTGCCGATAAATAAGAATGGTTCCTTAAGATTTAAAAATGATCATTCCCCGATCAGATTTTTTCGAAAAATGGCTCAGTTTTGAATAAGTTTTCAACCGTTGGTTGTTAGTTAATGTCGGCTTGCCGAATCGTGAAACCACCTTTGTTTTCTTTATATTTGTTGCAAATTGGAAGGAAAAATGATGTCGAATTACGATGAAGGATCAATCAAAACACTTGATTGGCAGGAACATATCAGGAAAAGGCCGGGGATGTATATTGGCAAGCTGGGCGACGGCTCGGCTGCCGACGATGGAATCTATGTTTTGCTGAAAGAGGTGGTCGATAATTCCATCGACGAGTTTATGATGGGGAACGGAAGAAAGATTGAAGTTCATGTCAGTAACGAACTGGTGACCGTTCGCGATTTTGGCCGCGGTATCCCGCTCGGGAAACTGCTCGATGTCGCGTCGAAAATGAATACCGGTGCAAAATACGATTCCGAGGTATTTAAAAAATCGGTCGGATTGAATGGCGTGGGAATCAAGGCCGTCAATGCCTTGTCTAGTCATTTCCTGATTAAATCGTTCCGCGAAGGCGAAGTGAAAGAAATCAGTTTCAGCGAAGGCAATCTGGTTAAGGAACTGGAAATTGTGCCGACCGATCAGCCCAACGGAACTTTTGTGGCGTTCACGCCTGATTTGAAGGTGTTTAAAGGATATCATTATATTGACGATTATGTGGTCAATATGATGAAAAACTATTCGTTCCTGAATGCCGGACTGACACTTGAATTCAATGGCGAGAAATTTCATTCAAAAAACGGACTTCGCGACCTGCTCGAAGAAAATATGGAGTCGGAATCGCTGTATCCGGTTATTCACCTGAAAAACGGCGATATCGAGGTGGCGATTACCCACGGAAACCAATATGGCGAAGATTACTATTCGTTTGTTAACGGCCAGCACACCACGCAGGGTGGTACGCATCTGGTGGCTTTCCGCGAAGCTCTTGTAAAAACCATCCGCGATTTTTACAAGAAAGATTTTGATCCGTCCGACATCCGGGCATCCATCGTGGCGGCTATCAGCATCAAGGTTGAGGAACCGGTATTCGAGTCGCAGACCAAAACCAAACTGGGTTCAAAGGATATTGGTCCCGACGGTCCGAGTGTCCGGAATTTTGTCTGGAATTTTGTTCAGAAGGAACTAGACAATTACCTGCATAAAAATCCGGATGTTTCGGAAGTTTTGCTGCGCAGGATTCAGGAATCGGAACGGGAGCGAAAAGCCATTTCAGGAATAAAAAAACTGGCTAAACAGCGGGCCAAAAAAGCTAATCTGCATAACCGCAAGCTGCGCGACTGCCGGGTTCACCTGAACAGCACCTCTGAACAGCGCGAAAATTCGTCGATTTTTATTACCGAGGGTGATTCGGCCAGCGGATCGATCACCAAATCGCGCGATGTGAACACCCAGGCCGTTTTCAGCCTGAAAGGAAAACCGCTGAATACTTATGGTCTGACTAAAAAAGTGGTGTACGAAAACGAGGAATTCAACCTGCTTCAGGCCGCCCTCAATATTGAAGAAAGCATGGACGATTTGCGCTACAACAAGGTGATTATTGCTACCGATGCCGATGTTGACGGAATGCACATTCGCCTGCTGCTGATTACCTTCTTTCTGCAATTCTTTCCTGAAATCGTGAGGATGGGCCATCTGTTCATTTTTCAAACTCCTCTTTTCAGGGTTAGAAATAAAAAGACGACATATTATTGCTATTCTGAAGAAGAACGGGTTTCTGCCATCCAGAAACTGGGCAAAACCGCCGAAATCACCCGGTTTAAGGGATTGGGCGAAATTTCTCCGGACGAGTTTAAAAATTTCATCGGGGCCGATATCCGGCTCGACCCGGTGCAGATGAAAAAACATGAATCGGTAGCAAACATGCTTGAATTTTACATGGGTAAGAACACACCCGACCGTCAGGATTTTATCATCGACAACCTGTACGTTGAAAAGGATGACTTTTGAGGCTGTGCGAAACTCAGCGGGTGACTTCAAGTCACCCGCTGAGTAACATTGCACAAAATGCGACTGAAATAAGTGATTGCAAGGAGTAAAAATGACTGAAGAAAATATCAACAAGGAAGAGTTCCAGAAGGAAGAAAAAAAGGACGGGATTACCTACCTGTCGGGAATGTATCAGCAGTGGTTTTTGGATTACGCTTCGTACGTGATTCTCGAACGGGCTGTTCCGTATGTCGAGGACGGATTGAAGCCGGTTCAACGCCGCATCCTGCATGCCATGAACCAGATGGACGATGGCCGTTTCAACAAGGTTGCCAACATCATCGGGCAAACCATGCAGTATCACCCGCATGGCGATGCCTCCATCGGCGATGCACTGGTTCAGTTGGGCCAAAAGGATTTGCTGATTGATTGCCAGGGAAACTGGGGAAACATTCTCACCGGTGATGGCGCGGCAGCTCCGCGTTACATCGAAGCCCGCTTGTCGAAATTCGCACTCGACGTGGTTTTTAACCCGAAAACAACCAACTGGAAATTATCTTACGATGGACGTAATCGCGAACCCATTGCACTTCCGGTGAAATTTCCGCTTTTGCTGGCACAGGGTGTCGAAGGAATTGCTGTGGGTTTGGCCAGTAAAATCCTTCCGCATAATTTTCTGGAACTGATCGATGCTTCCATTGCCTATTTGCGCAATGAAGAGTTCGAATTGTACCCTGATTTCCCCACTGGCGGATCGGGCGATTTTTCGCGCTACAACGACGGAATCCGCGGATCGTCGATTAAAGTTCGTGCAAAGATCGAGAAAAAAGATAGCAAAACCCTCGTCATCACAGAGGTTCCCTTCGGAAAAACGACCGCTACACTCATCGAATCCATCATTAAGGCCAACGATAAAGGCAAGATCAAAATCCGCAAAATTGACGACAACACTTCGGACAAGGTTGAAATTATGATTCACCTGGTCCCGGGAATGTCGTCGGATAAAACCATCGATGCCCTTTTTGCCTTTACCGATTGCGAGGTTTCCATTTCGCCCAACAGTTGCATCATCGAGGACGATAAACCGAAATTTATCGGTGTCAGCGAAATCCTGAAAATCAATACCGATCAGACGGTTGCACTGCTGAAGCTGGAATTGGAGATCAGACGTGGTGAACTGGAAGAAGCGTGGCATTTTTCGTCGCTCGAAAAAATATTCATCGAAGAACGCATCTACAAGGACAAAGAGTTTGAAGATTCTGCCAACATGGACGAAGCGGTCGATCACATCGACCTGCGACTTTTGCCCTGGAAGCCCATGCTGAAGCGGGATGTGACGCGCGAAGATATTCTGAGGCTCATGGAAATTAAGATGGCGCGAATCCTGAAATTCAACACCGACAAGGCGAATGACCACCTGTTGGCCATCGAAGCCGAGATCGAAGAAATTAATAATAAGATTGAAAACATCATTCAGTTCACCATCGAATGGTTCGAACGGCTGAAAGCCAAATACGGGAAGGGACGCGAGCGCCACACCGAGATCAGGAATTTTGAAAATATTGTTGCTTCCAAAGTAGTGGTGGCCAACGAAAAATTATACGTCGATCGGGTGGAGGGCTTCATGGGCACTGGCCTGAAGAAAGCCGAATATGTCTGCGATTGCTCGGATATCGACGATGTCATCGTTTTCAGGAAGGATGGAACGTATGTAGTGAGCAAAGTTTCGGAGAAGGCTTTTATTGGCAAAAACCTGCTGCACCTCGCCATTTTCAAGAAAAACGATAACCGTACCATTTACAACGTGGTGTACCGCGATGGAAAAAACGGATTTGTTTACATGAAACGGATGGCCGTAACGGGCGTCACCCGCGACAAAGAATACGATTTGACACAGGGAACTCCCGGATCACGGATTTTGTATTTCAGTGAGAATCCGAATGGTGAAGCCGAAGTACTGAAAGTGACACTCAAACCCAAACCACGAATCAAAAAGCTGATTTTCGAGGTTGATTTTAGCGAACTGGCCATCAAGGGTCGGGCTTCGATGGGAAATATCCTGACGAAGTTTGAAATTCATAAAATAGCCCTGAAGGAAAAGGGAATTTCGACACTTGGAGGCCGGAAAATCTGGTTCGACGAGGATGTCTTCCGTCTGAATTCGGAAAACCGTGGCAAATATCTGGGCGAATTTGGCGGCGAAGATCTGATTCTGGTTATCTACAAATCAGGAGAATACCTGCTTTGCAATTTCGATTTGTCGAATCATTTTGACGACGGTGTCCTGCTGATCGAAAAATTCAATCCGAAGAAAGTGCTGACTGCCATTTATCTGGATGCGGAACAGGGCTTTTATTACGTGAAACGCTTCCAGATTGACGATATTCAAAACCGGAAAGTTGGGTTCATTGGCGAGTTTCCCGAAAACCGGCTTGTCAGTTTCAGTTGGGTTGGCCATCCGCGGCTCGAACTTAACTTTGGCGGAAAAAACGAGGGCAGGGAACCGGAAGTAATTAATGTTGAAGAATTTATTGGGGTTAAGTCGTACAAAGCCAAAGGGAAACGGCTGTCGATCTATGAAATTAGCCAGATTTCTGAACTTGAACCGGTTGTTGCCGACGAAGAACCAGAAGAACAGCCTGAAGAAGAAGCGAAAAGCGATATTGTAATCCCGGATATTGAAGACCTTCTTTTCGGGACTGACAAACCGAAAGATGGTGAAGAGCCTCCCAATCAAATGACCCTCGAATTCTAATTTACTGAAAAAAGTCAATAGTCATTCGGAATATTATAAATAAAGATTTTCAAATGCTAACGACTTTTTTCTAATGACTTATTACGAATGACTTTTTCCTGAAAATATGAGAATATTTCTGATTGGGTTTATGGGCTGCGGGAAATCGACTCTGGGGCGATCACTTTCTTCAGCATTAAATATGAATTTTATTGATCTCGATTCCTTTCTGGAAGAAAAGTATTTTCGAACTATTCCCCAGATTTTTGCTGAGGAAGGCGAAGATGCTTTCCGGAGAAAAGAACGCAATGTTTTGGAAGAAGTTTCCGCTTTCGATAACGTCATCGTGGCTACAGGTGGCGGTGCTCCATGCTTTTTTGACAACATGGAATTAATGAATGCTGCAGGTTTTTGCATTTTTTTGGATGTGAACATTGATTCGCTGATCAGCCGTTTAATCAGTGCAAAAACCGAACGGCCACTAATTAAGGGGAAATCGCTGGAAGAACTTCACACGTTTATTGAAGTTTTAATGCAAAAGCGACGCCCATTCTATGAAAAAGCGCATTACATCTTGAAAGGAGATGAAATTCTTACGGAGGATGTGATTCAACTGGTGAAGAATAATTTGCCGGATCAAGCCGCAAATTAGAAACAACTTTCACGGATTTTAATTAACAAAATCATCAGAAATAAATTTGTAAATGGTTGAACTTTGCGCTTTGGCTTCTGGAAGCAACGGAAATTGTTATTACATTGGGAATGAGCATGATGCGATTCTTGTTGATGCCGGGATTTCAGCCAGACAAATCCTGAACAGGATGCACGAAGCCGGGCTTGACCCTTCAAAAATAAGGGGGATTTTCGTCAGCCATGAGCACACCGACCATGTTAGCGGGGTGCGGGTTTTGAGTAAAAAATTGGGGATTCAGGCGTGGTTCAGTCAGGGAACGCTCGATGCGCTGAGGGAAACTGAACGTCCGGATTTGCTGGTTGTTTTTGCTCCCGGAAAAGTGATCCGCTGCGGCACCTTCTCGGTTCACCCATTTCTGAAAAATCACGATGCCGCCGAACCCTGTTCTTTTCGCATTGAGCACGACGGCTGGCACGTGGGTGTTTTTACCGACATTGGCGAGCCATGCGACCGGCTTAAACAACATCTCCGGAAATGCCACGCGTTGTTCCTCGAAACCAATTACGACGAAAAAATGTTGTGGGAAGGTTCGTATCCCTACTTGCTAAAGCGGCGTGTGGCCTCGTCGAACGGCCATTTGTCGAACGATCAGGCGTTTGAACTGATTCGAGATCATGCCGGACCCGAATTGCTTCATGTTTTTCTGAGCCACCTTTCCGGAGAAAATAACCGGCCCGAACTGGCCGAAGCCTGTTTCAAACCGCTTTCCGACCGGTTCAACGTGAGCCTCACTTCGCGCAGCACCTTCAGCGGATTCTGCCGGCTGAGATAAACTTCGTGGCACAAAAAAAAGCCTCGCGGCAGGCGAAGCTTCTTTTAATTCCTTAAAAATATTAGACTATTATGCTAGTTTAACATTTACCGCGTTTAATCCTTTTCTTCCTTCCTGAAGTTCGAAGGTCACATCATCATTTTCCCTGATTTGGTCAACCAGTCCTGAAACGTGAACAAAGTATTCTTTGTCAGATTCACTGTCTTTAATAAAACCGAATCCTTTTGATTCGTTGAAAAATTTAACTTTACCTGTTTTCATAATAATTAATAAAAAAATTGAAATATTGTTGCAAATATATGCAATTTTAAATAGAAACTTAGTGGAATGTTAAAAAAATCCTGATTTTGAGTAAAATATATGGCCTCGTTTCGATTTTTCAAGACTTTCAAATAATAAGGGATGGCTGTTTGTGTAATTTCTGTGATGATGAAAGAAACAGTTTCATTCACGATTTTTGGTAAAAAAGGGTCAGGTGCCGAATTCCGCGACATCTGCCCCTGTTATTTATTCCGTTACTGCTTAAATGTTCAGCAGGTTGTTGCTCAATGCCTGAAGCGTTTGTTTTTTGAGTTCGGTTTTCACGAGCACTGAAATGTTGTGGTGGCTTCCTCCATAAGAAATCATCCGGATTGGGATTTCTTTTAGTGCTAAAAATACCTGGGCGGCAAAGCCAGTTTCTTCGGCAATTAAATCGCCAACGATACAGGCAATTGTAAGATCGGTGTCCACCTCAACTTCGCCGTATTCCTTCAGTTCTGAAACGATTTCTTTCAGGTGTTTTGTATTATCAATGGTCACCGAAACCGAGACTTCCGAAGTAGAAATCATGTCAATCGGGGTTTTGAAGAACTCGAAGATTTCGAATACATTCTTCAGGAA
>JBBIHV010000158.1:0-8090 GCA_037446835.1 Sunxiuqinia sp.
CACCCAAAATTTGGGGTGAATAACCGTGAGCTCATTCGAACACTAAAACCAGTAGAAAAAATGCCGGGTGATTTCATTCGGGGCGATTCACATTTAACTACTTCATGGTAAATGGAGCTTTTCAGCAAGCCTTACTCCGGAACTTTGAAAATCTATGACTCGGCCTGTCTGAAAGCCTGCACCAATAAAAAACGGCTATTCCCGAAGGAACAGCCGTTTTAAAAAGGTAGTTATTGAAAGAGTTGATTAGTATCCTGGGTTTTGGACCAAATCGGTATTCTTGTTTAATTCGTCGCGCATGATTGGGAAGAAATAATACTTGTTATCCCAAGCCCGGTAATCGCCACCAATTATATCCTGGCTAAATACAGGTGCACCCCAAGTTGTACCGTCGGGTTGCCGGTATGAGGTAACTGTTGAATTTGAAGTGATATATTTTACTTCAACCCGGTGTGTTTGGTGATAAGCATCAGGTCCGATCAGCCAGCGGCGAACATCCCAGAAACGTTGATCCTCGAAGGCCATTTCAATGCGACGTTCGTGGCGGTATGCCTGTTTCAGGGCATCGCCGCTTAAAGAAGCCGACAAACCAGGCTGGCCGGCACGTGTCCTGATCATGTTGATATAAGTAATGGCTTCAGAATTCTGGCCAAGTTCGATACAAGCTTCGGCATAGTTCAGCAAAACTTCGCCATAACGCATGTGTTTAAACGGAACGTCCTGTTTTACATACTGGGGATCAACCTTGGTATCAACCCATTTCCTCAAATAATATCCTGATTTGCCACCATTCCAGTTTTCGATCGGTCCTTCACGGGTATCCAATCCTGGTTTAATCATATTGCCCGATTGGTCAAAAACGTGGCCAACCTGAATTTTGCTGTAAGGATCCATTGTTAAAACATCGCTCGGACGAGTTCTCCACTGAACGCCTTCGTAAAGGATAGTTGAATATAAACGTGCATCGCGATGCAGATATGGATTTGCCTTTTCGGTCGGATTATCCCAGCTAAATGTGCTACCGTCTTTCATTTCATATTCGTCAACCAAGTCACCGAGCGGGGTATTGTTTCCCCAGTTGTGGTAACCATTCGGTCCGCAATACAAGGCTGGGTTATATCCCGACCAACTTTCGTCGGTTTTCGGGGTAAAGAATTGCAGCAAAATATCTTCACTGGTCCCTTTTGAAGTAAACAAATCAACGAAGTTCTGTGCAATAGAATCGCCAGGGGCGGGAGTCGCTTTGTATAAACTGTATTTGTTCAGGTCGATAACAGCTTTGGCGGCACTTTGGGCTGCAGTCCAGCGAGCAGTTGCATCGCCACTGGTATAACCCAACAATTCAGGATTAGAAAACCCGCTGGTAACGATACCGTTTTTGGCCGGATTGTGCAAATCGCTGGCGGCATACATCAGCACCCTTGCCTTGAAAGCGAGCGCTGCTCCTTTGGAAACACGTCCATCGGTTGGATAAGTGTCCGGCAAATTCATGGCAGCCGAGTCGATTTGGCCCACAATGAAATTGATACATTCTTCGTAGGTATTCCGTGGAACATTAAATTGATCAGTTAATCCATAAGCTTTGGTAATAATCGGGACACCACCATACAGGTTTGTCAGGTAAAAATAGGTCCATGCCCGCATAAAATAAGCTTCTCCCTTTAACCCATTGATAACCGAAACATCGCCGGGTACCTTATTAATTTTCGAGAAGAAAATATTGGTGCGGCGAACATTAGCATAGAGAGGCGCCCAGCGGTAATGTAAGGTATGGGCAGTAGGGTCGCCATTGCCCCAGTCCGTTGCCCAACCCATCAAATCATCCATTGTCATCAACCCTTTGTTAAAGTTGGCTACACCCCAGTCGGGGGTAAATAATGATTCGTCAGAATAATCAGAAAGGCGTTCGATGGCAAACGGAAAGCCCAATGCGTTGCGGTACATGCTGTTAACGAAAGTTTCGACCAGGTTTGGATCTTTCCATACGTCAGCGTCAGAATAGTCGCTTAAAGGTTTTTTATTTAGAAATTCATCCTTATTTTGACAGGAGAAGAGGACTGCGACTAGTGATATAATCAGCAATATCTTGAATGTTTTTTTCATTGTTAGTCTTTTTAGAATGTTAATGTTAAACCACCGGTAACAACTCTTTGAAGCGGATAGGAAGTTCCCTGTTCAAGTTCAGGATCGATGAGTTTTTGTTTGGAGAGAGTAAGCAAGTTCAGGCCGTTAACATAGATACGCAAGCCATCAATACCCAATAAATTATTAATATTCGACGGCAGGTTATATCCAACTTCCATGTTTTTTAAACGGAGGTAATTCATGTTTTGGAGCCAGAAGGTATTGCCCTGGCCTCTCCAGTATTCTTCGTCACGGTTCCATGCTTTTGGGAAAGTTGTACTTGGGTTTTCGGGTGTCCAACGGTTGTCAGCATAGTATTTGTAGTAGTTGCCAATATCTCCTGATTCAGGATTAACATATTGAACAGATCCTGTTGCCCCCTGAAACATCATAGACAAATCAAACTGTTTATAAACCAGATTCAGGCTAAACGCACCTACAAATCTTGGAATATAGCTCTTATCATTCATCACGCGGTCTAACCCGTCGATTTTACCATCCTTGTTAACATCTTTAAAGATGATATCGCCTGGCCTTGCTCCGGCCCAGTGAGGATAAGCATTCACAGCGGCCACATCTTTAAATACGCCAATGGCCTGGTAGTACAAAGACGAACCCATTGGTCTTCCTGTTGAACGTTGATAAGAAGGCACTCCCGGGGTTTCGTCCCAGAAGATAATCTTATTCTTCGCATAACTTCCATTAACCGATACACTATATTTTAACTCACCAACACTATTGTGATAGCTAACAACTCCTTCAAAACCGGAATTTTTTACTTTTCCAATATTTTCGGGTGGCAAAGTCAAACCGGCAGAACTAGGAACTGAAGCATTTCGGGGAAGCAAAATCTGAGTACGCAGGTTGTTAAAATAATCGGCAGTTACCGTTAATTTGTTGTCAAGCAACTGGGCATCAAAGCCGATATTGGCCTGATTGGCAACTTCCCAGGTTACGTTTGGGTTTGGAATTTTAGTTTCAAGCAGAAGTTTGTTATCAACTCCATTAAATACATAAGTTCTGCCCGACTGGTATCCGTATGTGGTCAGGTACTGGTAATCGGCAATACGGTCGTTTCCGGTCTGGCCCCATGATCCGCGAAGTTTAAAGTCGTTAATGAAGGCGATATTATCTTTCCAGAAGTTCTCTTCAGACATACGCCATCCGGCAGAAATTCCGGGGAAGAAACCAAACCGTTTGTTGGCTGGGAACCGGTAGGAGCCATCGTACCTCCATACAAATTCGGCCATATACTTTTTGCTCAGGTCGTAATTAAAACGGCCGAAATAACTCAGGTAGGCGTTCTGGGTAGCCGATCCGTCGTTGGCCATGTATTGGTCGGAAGCTCCGGCAAACAACTGGTCAACTGCTGACGAGATATAATTTTTACGGAAAGCGCTGAAAACATCGTTATGGCCATTCCTTCTTTCCGTACCGGCCATTAATTTAATGGTGTGTTTTTCAGCAAAGGTTTTTTCGTAAGTGGCATAAGCATTCGTACTCAGGTTTTGTCCGTCGGCCATATCTTCTGATAACTGTGGATTGCTCAAACCTCTTTGCCCTTTTACGGTAATGTGTTCCGGATTGCCATCCCAGGTGTAAAGGAACCAGGGTGTTTCGAATTTTTTATGGAAAAGGAACGTTTTGTCGAACGAAGCGTTTGCAGTAATTGACAACCCACTCACCCATGGAATTTCGATTACGGTGCGTAAATTGCTTTCCAGCACATACGTTTTTCCCATATCATATCCGGTTGCAGAAGTTGAAGTCACTGCAGGGTTATCGCCGTATTCAATATCCGGTCCTGGAGTCCCATCGGGCCAGTATGCAGGCATATTTGGTTTACCACGCATTAGCATACGGAAAATTGAACCGGCTGAACGGGTTGGATAATTTCTCAATTCTTCTCTTCCGGCAACATCGAACCCAATGTTGATGTATTTACTTACCCTTCCGTCGATGTTTGTACGGAAATTGTATTGTTTGTAATTGGTTGCACTGCGTTTATAAATACCATCTTCGGACATGGCGCCCAACGAAAGGAAATATTTCATGTTCTCGGTCCCTCCTGAAATTGACGCATTTTGCTCATTTTGGGGAGCCCATTTGTTAAATACCGCGCCAAACCAATCGGTATTTGGATGGCCCCAGGGATCCGATCCGTCACCGTATTTTTTAATATCATCAACCGAATAAACTGAATTTCTTCCTAAAGTGTACTGATCAGTTGTTGGATTATAGCTTTTATAATAAGCCACTTCGTTTAGCATGGAGGCATACTGGGCAGCGTTGGCCATATCAGGGATTCGGGTAGGTTGGGTAACCCCGGTGTTAACACCAAGGGTAATTTTTGGTTTCCCCATGGCCCCACGTTTGGTAGTAACAAGGATAACACCATTGGCAGCCTGCGAACCGTAAATCGCGGCAGAGGCGTCTTTTAAAATGGTAATACTTTCAATATCGTTCGGATTAATACGTGCCAGACTACGGTTTGCAACCCCGTCGACGACAACCAGAGGAGTATTGTCTCCCAATGTATTCGCTCCCCTGATGCGCAAAATAGCATCGTCGGCACCAGGTTCCCCGCTACGTGAAATGGTGGTTAAACCAGGCAAACGGCCAATCAGGTTATTGGTCATGTTTGTTGAAGGCGATTTTACAATGTCTGAACCTTGGGCAGAAACAACGGCGCCTGTTGTAGTAACTTTTTTCTGGACACCGTATCCAACGACCACCACTTCATCAACACCAAACGATTCAACTTTCATCACCACGTTGATGGTACTGCTTGTCCCGATTGCGATTTCCTGGGTGGTCATCCCGATAAATGAAAACGACAGCGTTTTGTCGCCCGGGGCAACTTCAAGCTGATATTTTCCATTCATATCGGTCAACGACCCACGCGTTGTCCCTTTAATCACTACGCTGACACCAGGAAGTGGGCCACCGGATTCGTCTTTAACGACCCCGCTTACCGACTTCTTTTGCTGTGCGACGGCTTCAGTGGGAACAGCATTTGGCTGAATGATGATCTGGCGGTCCATCACCGTGTAGCCAACATTGTACCCGGCAAACAGGTTGTCCAGAATCTTTTCGATCTGCTGGTTGGAAACATTTATATCCACCCTGCGCTCCACATCAACCAGTTTACTGTTGAAAAGGAAATAAAATTCACTTTTTTCCTCGATCACATTTAACACATCCTTAACCTTCACATTAGTAAGTTTAAAGCTAAGACGGGTGTTCTGAGAGTAGGATGTTCCGGCGAACGTCTGGAACATTGTGAGCAAAACGAGATAAAATGTTAGTCTCATAACCCTAAATACTTTTGAGTTTAAGGCCAAATAGCCTCGGACTCTGTTTAATAACAGATTTTTTTTCATACTTTTGGTTTGATTACAGTTAATAAATTGGCAATATTTATTAATCAATTGGAGGAAGGTTGGTTGCAACAACCTTTCTCCTTTTTTTATTCCATATTTCTATATTTTAGCAGGTATATTTTTCTTTTTATACAATTTCACTGTTTGTTTGGCAAAAGTTTGGTCTTCTTGTTTATTGCGCACCGAAACCGTATAAGTTATTGGTGCTGAAAGCGAAAGCATTTTCAAGACCTGGTCAAGGCTTTCATCAATAAATGTGGCGGTATATACATAATCAGAAATTTCCTTGTCTTTTATCTCGAAATCAACATTGTACCAGCGTTGCAGTTTTTCGACCACCAGGTTCATCTTATCGTCCCTGAACATGAGTTTCCCGCTTTTCCAGGCCACATATTTTTCCAGGTCAACTTTGGTTTTGGTAAATTGCTGACTGTTCTTCCGGTAAATAGCCAATTCTCCGGGTTCAAGTACTTCCAATTGGGTAGCGCTTGAATTCGAAACAGAAACGTGGCCTTCAACCAGAACGGTTTGAACCTGATTATTTTCAGGATAGGCATTGCAGTTGAACGTTGTTCCGGTAACCAAAATATTCATGTTCCCGGATTCGACTAAAAATGGCCATTTCTTATCTTTTTTTACTTCAAAATAAGCTTCCCCACTTAATTTAACCTCCCGAAATTTGTTGTTAAATAGGACAGGGTAGCTAAGTTTGCTCCCTGCATTGAGCCAAACTTTTGTACCATCGGGCAGGATTAAACTCGAACGCATGCCCAGCGGGGTTTCTGCAGTATTGTAAACTGCCGAATATTGGTTGGCGTGCTCCTTTTGTAAGTAAAAATAATAGCCAGACAAGAAAATGACCGGCAAAAGCAAAATGGCCGCAACCCGTTGAAGTTGAGTCCAGAAGTGAATTTTTTTCTTGGCAAATAATTTGGAGGAAACTTTCTGATAGGCGCTGGCTTCATCAATTTTCAACATCATTTCGTGAAGAGAAAACAAGTTCCAAAGTCTCTTTTGTTCAGAATAATAACGACGGTTTCCGATTTGTAAACCCACCCACAGATCAAGCAGTTCCTTATCTTCAGGCGTAATTGTTCCTGAAAATTCATTCATGATCAACCGATCAATATCCATTCTTTCCTTATCCATCGTTTTAAAAATTACTTTCATTAGACGAACAGTGCTTCAGGAACACGTATCTACATCAGGAAAAAAATGAAAAGGGCAAGATATTCGGCCAACTCAACGCGAAGTATTTTCAGCGCTTTGCTGATCTGGGTTTCAACAGTCCGGCCTGAAAGTTTGAGCTTATCCGCTATTTCAGCGGTTTTCATGTTGTCGATACGGCTCATCATGAAAATTTCGCGGCAGCGTGGCGGCAGTTTATCCATGGCCTGTTGGATCAATTCGTCGAGTTCTGAAATAAGCCACAGGTCGTCCTGAAATTCGACCTCGCTGTTTTCAATCTTTTGCATGCAGAATTTATTCTTCACTGCGCGATTACGCAAATGATCGATGCAACGGTTTTTAACACATTGAACGAAATAAGCACGAAACGAACGCACCTCGAGCGAATGACGGGTTTCCCACAATTTCATAAAAACCGACTGGACAATGTCTTCGGAAACCTCTGTATTTTTAATGATCTGATCGGCATATACCACCAAGCCCGAATAGTAATGTTTAAATACCATTTCGAAAACACCCTGATTGGAAGCCTGCAAATGCTCCAAAATGAGTTTGTCAGCAATCGGTTTTTTTTCATTAACCCTCATTGGGAAAGGGGATTAATTCAATTAGTAAGAATAGAAATAGGTTATTCAAGCATGTGAATATACGAGTTTTTAATAAACCGTTTCAAATAAATGTTTCAATAACATTTATTTTTAGTGATGAATTGGGGTGTGGATCCGAGCAACTATTTCATAACGATCGTCTTTATGTTTACAAATTCGCGGATGCCGACCAGTGAAAGTTCGCGCCCGTAACCACTTTCCCTGATTCCGCCAAACGGAAGACGCGGATCGGATTTCACAAAGTCGTTTACGAATACGCACCCAGCTTCCAGTCCTTTTTCGGCAAGCTGTCGGCCTTTTTCCAAATTGGCGGTAAAAACCCCGGCACCCAAACCAAATACGGTGTCGTTGGCAATCCGGATGGCATCCTCCTCGCTTTTCGCGCGGTATAAAACCGCCACCGGCCCAAACAATTCCTCGTGGTAAGCCGGCATCCCGGGCACCACATTTTCCAAAACGGTGGGCGGATAAAAAGCTGATTCACCTTTCGGAATGAACCCGCCAAGCAAAACGGTGGCGCCCAACTCACGGCTTCGCTCAACCTGCTGGTGAAGTTCATCGCGCAAATCGGGGCGTGCCAGAGGGCCCATGGAAGTGTCAGGATCATTTGGATTTCCATTTTTAGCCTGACTCATTAAACGAACAAATTCAGTCTTGAAGGAATCATAAATTTTGTGAGCTACGATAAACCGTTTGGCGCCGATGCACGATTGCCCGGCATTCAGCAGGCGACTGGTTACACACAGGCGGGCTGCCGTTTCAATATCAGCATCTTCCAGAATCAGGT
>JBBIHV010000159.1:0-7979 GCA_037446835.1 Sunxiuqinia sp.
GGGAGGCGCTTATAATTTCAGAAATATGAATAACCGTCGCCATTTTTTACGGACCACCGGGCTAATTGCTGTCGCCGGTTTGTCAGGAATAGAATCAACATTTGCAATTATGAAGAACAAAACCACTAAAAATTCAGGCAAAGGGCTTGTGTTAAGATTTTTGCCCTACGATTTGCAATTGCGCCACACATTCACCCTTGCAAACAGTTCGCGCAAAAATACCCCCGATGTGCTTACCTGCCTCGAATTTGAAGGGGTTACCGGTTATGGCGAAGCTTCCATGCCGCCCTACCTGGGCGAAAGTGTCGAAACGGCAACCAAATTTCTTTCTTCACTGAACCTGGGCCAGTTTAACGATCCGTTTCAGATGGACGATATTCTTCGGTATGTCGATTCGGTGATGCCCGGAAATTGCGCGGCCAAAGCCGCTGTCGATATTGCCTTGCACGATCTGGTGGGCAAAATCATGGGGCAGCCCTGGTATAAAATCTGGGGGTTCGATCCGGCTGATGCACCCAACACATCGTTCACCATTGGTATTGATACTCCGGAAGTGGTACGGCAAAAAGTGGCAGAAGCTGCGCCATATAAAATCCTGAAAGTAAAACTTGGGCAGGCCAACGACCGCGAAATGATTGAAACAATCCGCTCGGTTACCAATGTTCCAATTTGTGTGGATGTGAACCAGGGCTGGACAGATAAAGAAAAAGCGCTGGAGATGATTCACTGGCTAAAGGAAAAAGGCGTGGTTTTCGTTGAGCAGCCCATGCCAAAAACTGCCCTTGACGACATGGCCTGGCTCACAGCCAACAGCCCGCTGCCGACAATGGGCGATGAAGCCGTGCAACGTCTTCCGGATGTGCTAAAAGCCAAAGGCGTTTATTCCGGAATTAACATTAAACTGATGAAATGCACGGGAATGCGCGAAGCCCATGAGATGCTGACCTTGGCCCGTTCGCTGGATATGAAAGTTATGATTGGTTGCATGACCGAAACTTCGTGCGCCGTTTCGGCTGGTGCACAACTCGCGCCCAAAGCCGATTGGGCCGATCTGGATGGTAACCTGCTGATCCTGAATGATCCGTATTCAGGAATGAAAATAGTTGACGGTAAAGTTTCTTTGGTTGATCGGCCAGGGATTGGGATTAGTTCGGTACAGAAACTTTTTTAGGCAGGATAAAAGATTAACGAGTGGTGTTTTCTCGATTTCTAAGAGGAGCTGCCTGGCAACTTTCAACCGAAAATTGAGCCATACAATAGATGGAAACGAAATTAATAATCGCAAATCTGGGCAAAAGAAAATCTTACCTAAATTTTAAAAAGGCAAGTCCGACAGGCTTCCAGCCATCAAAAGTGGGGTATCTCATGCGAAAGGCAGTGCAAAGTTCCCAAACCCCAAACTAAATCAACCGCGTTGATGCCAATCACATCCCGGTCAGGAAATAAATCAGTGAGGATTCCCAGAGCCAGGTAGTCGTTTTTATCGTTGAAAGTTGGGACGAGTAAACAGCCATTCGTCATTAGGAAATTGACATAGCTCGCGGGAAGGCGCAGGTCTTCAAAGTCAATTCTTCCGGGCATGGGCATCGTTACCATGTTCAGTTTTTCACCGTTTTCGAGGGTGGCATTGCGCAGTATTTCCAGATTTGCCTGCAGCTTGCGGTGGTTTGGGTCGCTTGTATTTTTCTCCTGAACGGCAACCACTGTATTCCGGTTCACAAAACGGCAAATATCATCCACATGACCGTGGGTATCGTCGCCTTCAATGCCTTCGCCCAGCCAGATGGTATGGGTAACTCCCAAATATTCGCGGAAAACATTTTCGTAATCTGGTTTCCTGAATCCTTTGTTCCTGACTTGCTGAACCGGGTCCATCAAACATTCTTCGGTGGTGATGAGCGTGCCACAACCATTCACTTCAATCGATCCACCTTCAAGCACAACCAGTTTGTTGTCGTACATCGCCGGAATTGCCGGAATACCCAGGTGTTTGGCAACTGCGGCCGGAATTCCCTGATCTTTGCCGTGGTTTTTGTATTTCGCCCAACCGGTAAATCCGAACTGAATGGCTTCGTGGCCACCATTGGCAGTTTTCACGATGGCCGGGCCCGAATCGCGCATCCAGTTGCGGTTGGTGTCTTTGATGATGAAACTCACCTGGGTGGGATCGACGTGGGCTTGATTGAGCATCGCCGAAACTTTTTCGCACATTTCGTCGGACTTTACAACCAGGATCACCGGTTCATAAATGGTCACTTTTTTGATGATCTCCACAAATGCCCATTTAATGGCGTGATACTTTCCGGGCCAGTCGCGGCCTTCAGAAGGAAACGATAAAAGTGTGGCCTGATGTTTTTCCCATTCGGCAGGGAAGCGACGTGATAGGGTGTCCATTGTTTTTTGTGTTTATACTCGAGGAATCAATTCTAATGTTGGTTTTCAGGGAAATCCTTGTTAATATTCAGTTGAATTGGCTGCAAAGATAAGGTGATTTTCCTTTTTACTGTTTGCCTATTCGTGTTGTCTGGCTGAATTCATTGCTGGTTTTCAGGTCGAACTCAAAATAGTCGAGTTTTTTATTCATTACCAGCTCCGTTTTAATGGAGTAATCGGGAATTATGCAATTTTCGATGTCGTAGGTTAACTGGCCTTTTCCGTTGCCTTTGCCCGTAAACGAATTGTTCAAGATCTTAGGGGTCATTTTATAGCTTTGGCTGAGCCCAAATTGCGCCAAGCCATTTTTTATGCTCAGCAGTTTGTAGGTGGTGGTGACCACTGTTTCGATGATTGAGCCTTGCATGGTCATCGAACCCGGACGATCGATCGAGAACTGATCGCCAATTTTGAGCCGCTGCTCCGGAAAGTCAAATTGCGCGATGGTACTCCGGATGGTTTGAAGAAGCCTGACTTTTTGATCCGGGTCGAGCGCGCCCGAAATAACAGAATTAAATGCTGGCAGGTTTTTGCCTATGATTACACCCTGAACCACTGTACCTTTTGGAATTTCGTTTTTTCCGTCGAGGCTCATCATTCCAACATAGGTTAAGCTAACCGGGAAACTGGTGCCTGATGAATTTTTCCCGGTCGCCAGCTCTGTGTCGGTCTTTGTTTTCAGGGTCGAGATTGTTGGATTTTTGATGCGCATGCTTTTCAGCTTTCGCATGGCAATTTCCTCTCCTGAATAAGTAATCACCGTTTCACTACTTTTGATGGTTGATATGAAATAAGTCCTTTCAGGCTGATACTGCACTTTCAGGACCAGCCCGTCAGGCTTTGGTTTGCTGCACGAAAACTGGATTAATAACAGCAAAACAGCGATTGTTTTTCTCATGTTTCTTTGGGTAGATTAACCTGTTGTATTTCCACTCGGCAAGGAATTTCCGGAATGTGTCAGGTCTGAATTTTGTTAATTTCTATGCTTTGTTTTAATCAGAAGAAGAATGCTGTTGATTGTCAGCAATCCGATTAGTCCGCTTGAAGACACTATTTCAACCAATGTTCCTTGAAATCCTTCATTCAATCCATTGTATAAAATCCAGAGAACAAAAATAACATTGCCTGCGACAACCAAATAGTTAAGTTGATGCACTAATTTCTTGGTGATCATGGGTATCAATTTAGGATGAATTCAGTTATTTGTTTTGAATATCGAACTTTCAATCGATAAACCTCCTGGTAATATCTCCATAAGCGTCAATTCTTCTGTCTCGCAGGAATGGCCAGTTGCGCCGGACATCTTCCATTAAATTCAAATCAACTTCGGCCAGGATGATTTCTTCCTGGTCGTGCGACGCCTGCGCCAGGATTTCGCCTTGAGGACCGGCAATAAATGATGCACCCCAGAATTCAATTCCTGCGGATGTCTCCACCGGTTTCTCGAAACCTACCCGGTTACAGGCAGCTACAAAAATGCCGTTGGCAACGGCGTGGCCTCGTTGAACGGTTCGCCAGGCGTTGTATTGTTTTTCGCCGTACCGGGCTTTTTCGTGCGGATGCCAGCCAATTGCAGTAGGATAGAAGAGTACCTCAGCGCCCTGCAGGGCCGTGATCCGTGCTCCTTCCGGATACCACTGATCCCAGCAAATCAATGTTCCGATTTTGCCCAATTTGGTGTCGAAGGCTTTGAACCCGAGGTCGCCCGGGGTGAAATAAAACTTTTCGTAATAGCTTGGATCGTCCGGAATGTGCATTTTTCGGTACAATCCGGCTTGCGAACCATCGGTGTCGATGATGTAGGCCGAATTGTGGTACAATCCGGAGGCCCGGCGTTCGAAGAAAGGGACAATCAAAACAACTTTCAACTCGGCTGCCAAAGCGCTGAAAGCCTTGTACGAATCATTGTGCAGCGGTTCGGCCAAGTCAAAATAATCGTGGTTTTCGCTCTGGCAAAAGTAGAACGAACTGTATAATTCGGGCAGACAAACCACATTGGCACCCTGATGTGCGGCTTTCCGGATCCACTCCAGACATTTTTTCAGGTTCACTTCCGGTGTGGCATCCAGCGAAATCTGGGTCAATGCGATGTTGTAGTTTTTGTTCTTCATGCTACATGTTAATTTGGATGACAAAAATAATGAAATGATTGAAACGTTTTCTTGTTAATTGGTTCCGGAAGTCATTTATAACCATTCGGGATCAAGTTCAACCCTGAACTAAAACCCGAATCAAACAAAATATGGAAAATTGCCAGTAGTCATTTGAAATTGTGGCGCTTAGCTTTTTCTAATGAACACGGGCAACTGATTTTACACTTTCTTAAAATACTCTTTGCTCGCATTGCAGATCGGGCATTTGTAATCTTCAGGCAAAGCTTCAAATGGCGTTCCGGGAGGGATTCCGGCAGTTGGATCGCCTTCATCAGGATTGTAAGTAAATCCGCAAATGGCGCAAATGTATTTTTCTCCGTCAAAGTAAGTCACATCGGGTTCATCGCCCCGCTCATCCACCAAAACGGTCTGAATCTCGGAGTCAATCACAGACTTCTCAATGTAAGTCGGAGAGTTCTTTGGCGAAAACATTTTGTACTTCTCGCGGTAATACTGATATGTGAGCGGTTCTTCGTCCGAAATTTCATCCGAATCGAGCACTTCGCCGATAATCAGGTAATGTGAACCCAGATCGATCGACTTCACCACCCGGCAATCGAACCAAGCGATAGAACTGTCAACAACAATGGGCGCGCCGGTTTGAGCCGTGATGAATTTTATTCCAGAGAATTTATCGATGTCGGATGACGACATGAACCCAAAGTCGCCAACGATTTTCATGTTCACCTCCTTCTTCAGGACCGAAACTGAGAAAACCCCGGAATTGAGGATGGTTTGCGCTGAAAAGTTGTTTTTGTGGCACGAGATAGCCAGTTGTGGAGGTTCAGAAGTAACCTGAAAAACGGTGTTTGCGATGTATCCGGCTTTTTTTTCCTGAAATTCGGATGCAACCAGGTACAGCCCGTACGATAATTTATGGAAAGCTTTCAGTTTCATGGTTTGAATTTATGTGAATATGAATAAACGAATTTAAACTATTTAGCCAAGATACCCGATGTTTTTCTGTTCAAATTCAATTCAGATTCGGGTTGCCTGATCCATCTGGTTTCAATACCTTAGCAGTGCCAATTTATGTCTAATCAAACTGTACATCCATGAAAAATATTTTTTTGATTTTGTTGATTTTTTTGTTGGTTGCGGGTGCAAAAGCGCAATTTCAGCAGGCTCCCGAAGCCCAGAAGCAAATCGTAGTTGAAACCGAAAATACGGCATTGGTTTTTTCGGTCGGTACCAATCACAAACTGTATCAGGTTTACCTGGGCGAAAAGCTCAAGAATCCGGACGACTATAAATTGTTGCCCATTCAGCACGAAGCTTATGTTCCTTCAGGAACCGACAACTTGTTTGAGCCTGCCATTAAAGTGCTGCACAACGATGGAAACCCGTCGCTCGAATTGCTGGTGGCCGACGAGAAAGTTGTTCGTGACGGCGATCTGGTGACCACTTCCATTTTGCTGAAAGATTCAAAATATCCGGTTGAAGTAACCTTAAATTATACCGCCTTTCAGAAAGAGAACATCCTAAAAACCTGGGCTGAAATCAAGCATCAGGAAAAGAAACCGGTGGTGTTGAGCAATTACGCGTCGGCCATGCTGCACTGGGACGCCGATCATTACTGGCTCACCCAGTTTCATGGCGACTGGGCTAAGGAAATGCGCATGGAAGAAAGTCAGCTGACTGCCGGGATTAAAATCATCGACAGCAAGCTCGGAACCCGCGCCGATATGTACGAAGCGCCGGTTTTCTTCCTGTCTAAAAACAAACCAGCCACCGAAAATTCAGGAGAAGTAATCGCCGGAACGCTGGGTTGGACCGGCAGCTTCCAGATGTTGTTCGAAATTGATAACAGCAATTCGCTGCGAATGATTTCTGGAATCAATCCTTTTGCTTCGGAATATTACCTTAAACCGAATGAAACATTTACCACGCCTGAATTTCTGTTCACCTTCAGCAGTCATGGAAAAGGCGAGGCGAGCAGGAATTTTCACCAATGGGCCCGAAATTACGGGGTACTCGACGGAAACGGTAACCGCCTGACCTTGCTGAACAACTGGGAAGCTACTTATTTCGATTTCGACGAGAAGAAGTTGACCGACCTGTTTGGCGGCGCAAAAGAACTGGGGGTCGATGTGTTTTTGCTCGACGACGGCTGGTTCGGGAATAAATATCCGCGCTCGAACGACCGCGCCGGACTGGGCGACTGGCAGGAAACCAAGACAAAATTACCCCACGGATTGGGCTATCTGGTTGAGCAGGCCGAAGCCAAAGGCGTAAAATTCGGCATCTGGATTGAGCCTGAAATGGTAAACCCGAAAAGCGAATTGTACGAAAAACATCCGGATTGGGTCCTGAAACTGCCAAACCGCGACGAACATTATTACCGCAATCAACTGGTCCTGGACCTGACCAATCCTGAAGTTCAGGATTTTGTGTATAACCTTGTGGATGGAATGCTTACCAAAAATCCAAAAATTGCCTTCATCAAGTGGGATTGCAACCGCATGATGACCAACACCTGGTCGCCATACGAAAAAGACCATCAATCGCACGTACAGATCGATTATGTGCGCAGTTTCTATAAAGTAATGGAACGCCTTCGCGCAAAATATCCCAAATTACCCATCATGCTTTGCTCGGGTGGCGGAGGCCGCACCGATTACGGCGCGCTGAAATATTTTACTGAATTCTGGCCCAGCGACAATACCGATCCTTACGAACGGGTATTCATCCAATGGGGATATTCGTACTTTTTCCCAAGCATTACATCGTGCAACCACATCACCTCGATGGGGAAAGAATCGCTCAAATACAAGACCGACGTGGCCATGATGGGCAAATTGGGCTACGACATCCGGGTAAACGAACTGACACCGGAGGAATTGGCATTCAGTAAACAGGCTGTCAAGAATTACATGAGCCTGAAGGACCTGATCTGGAAAGGCGATTTGTACCGGCTGATTTCGCCTTACGAAGAAGAACGTGCCGTGCTGATGTACGTTGCCGGCGACAAAAGCAAATCGGTGCTTTTCTCCTACGCGCTACATCCCCGGTCGTTTAACCAGTTTAGTCCGGTGCGGTTGCAGGGACTTGACGCTGGAAGGAATTACAAAATTTTGGAAATCAATAAGATGCCGAATTCGCACAACCGTTTTATGGCCGACGGAAAAACTTTCTCGGGCGATTACCTCATGAAGATTGGCTTGTCGTTGCCAAATAACAGCGACCTGACAAGTGCCGTAATTGAAATTAATGAGGTGAAATAATAAAACTTGCTTATACTCAGCGGATAACTTCAGATTACCTGCTGAGATACCTTTCGAACAAGATTTGAATAATAAACCCGATGTTTTTTCGTATTGAAAAATTAGCAACACAAATCAATGCTTTAGAAATTTTTGCTGACGTTAAAAAGGATTTCAATAGTGTTGATAG
>JBBIHV010000160.1:0-3638 GCA_037446835.1 Sunxiuqinia sp.
GAAACTGCACCAACAGGATCATCAATGCGGAGATATTCCAAAAAGTAGATGCCTCCAAATACAACAAAACCCGCGACAATACCAATAAGAACCGCTCCAAAAGGAGATACCCAGTAACATGGGGCAGTGATAGCTACAAGCCCGGCTAACATGCCGTTCAAAGCAAATCCGGTATCAAATTTTCCTTTAAAAGGTCCAATCCAAAGGGCAGCTAGCATGGCCGCCAATGAACCTGTACAGGCAGCAAGTGTCGTATTTGCAGCAATACGTCCAATTCCCTCATAGTCCATTGCTGAAAGAGTGCTTCCGGGGTTAAATCCGTACCAGCCAAACCACAGAAGGAAAGCACCGATAGTAGCTAATGGCAAACTGTGGGCTGCAGGTAAGCCGCCTTTTTCTTTGTCGTCGCGTAAAAAAACGCGGCCAATACGTGGCCCTAAAACAATGGCACCTGCTAAGGAAACCATACCTCCAATGGTATGAACAACAGATGAACCTGCAAAGTCGCGGAACCCTTGGCCTAATGATGGCAAGAAGTTTCCAGGTGTTCCCATTAATGCTAAGAACCCATCTGGTCCCCATGCCCAGTGACCAATAATTGGATAGATTAATGCTGTAACTCCAATGCTGTAAATGATGTCACCACGGAAACTGGTACGTCCGATCATTGCTCCTGAAGTGATTGTAGAAGCGGTATCAGCAAATGCAAACTGAAAAATCCAGTGAGCCAGAAGAGCTACTCCTGTTGTCCCATATGTTGCTGGTGCGTTTTGCAGGAAGAAATATTGGTTTCCAATAAACCCGTTGCCAGCACCGAACATGAACGCATAGCCGATTGCCCAAAACGATACACCACAAATGGCAGTATCTAAAGCACATTCAACTAAAATATTTACAGTTTCACGTTTTCTGGCAAAACCAGCTTCAAGCATAACGAACCCTGCCTGCATGCCGAATACTAAAAATGCGGCAACAAGTGTCCAAACTGTATTCAAAGAGTTGATTACCGATGTTTCGTGTGCAGTATAGGTATCAGCAGCCATTGCCGGCATACCGATCAAACCCGGAAGGGTCATCATTGCAAAAATGACTAGAAGAAGGCCAAGTATTTTTCCTGCAAAAATTGTTAAACCGAGTTTCCAGTTTTTGGGCTTCGACATATTTTCGCTCAATCGAGCAAATAAATGACCTCTTTGGGGACTAATAGTTCTTGATTTCATATTGTTGTATTTTAAATTAGACATGTGATTTTATGAACTTGAAAGTTAGCAGGCATAGCTTAGAAAGACATGCCAACTACATAAAAGACTTGCTCTTTGTTCGGGTTAAATATCACTGATCCGCTAAATGGTATTGAGAAGCTGTCTGTAATTTTAATCGTTTTAGTAGTTGTAATTCCTACGTTACAAACCTGAAACGTACCGTCGGTGGTGTACCACCCATCGCCAGCGCCTGCGAAAAGTTTCACCTGCGAAAACTGGTATCCAGCTTCAAAATATTTGTCTTTGCCAGCCGCTCCTGATGCTGAATTGAAAATGTAGTTGCCACTCAGGCTTAATTTGCCGATGGTATAGCCTAAGTTTGCTTCAACGGCATGTACGTTACTTGCAAAATATTTTGAAGTGTTGTAATGGTAATCGGTTACTCCCAAAGAGATACCCGATTTAAATGCATAGGTGGCAAAAAGATCGGCTTCTTCAGGTGCACCCGTTGTTAAATCGCCTGAACCCCAGGCTCCTACTGAAAAACCTCCGGTAGTGTACTTAATGGTTGGTTGCAAACTAAAAGCGCCGGCCTTCGAGCCACGCCAGATATAACTACTGTACAGATCAACGCCAGTACTCCATGAACTGGAACTGGGTTCCTGGGCTTTTACATTCAACGTGCAAATTGCAAGAACTGTAAAAACGAAGAGGGTGATTTTCTTTTTCATGTTAATCAAATTTTAGGGTTAAACTTATTATTTGTTCAATTTTTTATTTCAGTATTTAAAAAATGAGGGGGTATTCAGAAAAAAGAAACTTTTTTAGAGGATACCCCTTTGTTTTATCTGCTTGGTCAAAAGTATTTATTTATTCAGTAAAAATTATTTTTAAAATTGGGGGTATGTCTAAATTAAAGATAAATTAACAAACGAAATGGTAAAAATTATGGGTGTAAACATGAAAAATGGTATAAAATATTGCAATAAAAGGCATAAAAATGAGGGGTGTATTAAATATTTTTAAAAACAGTAATATGTTAATCTTGTTTTAATTGGGTGATAGTCAAATAGTCGTGATGTGTTTTTATATTGTATCAATTAGATTTAAAAATTGATGTTATTTTGGATAAAGTATTGATAAATCGTTTAAAAAGTAGAAAAATGAAAATATTGATGATTTTTCTATTCTATTTCTTTTTCTTTTGAAAAAATATCAGACAAATGGTATTGTCGCCTTTTTTTTACGCCATAACCTATATTGGCCAGAACCAAGAAAGTGGGGAGAAAAGTCGAAAGTCGGAAACCGGAAGGCATTGATGCAGAAAACACTTAAAGTGGGGCAAATATTCAGGGATTTTTATGCCCTGATTCTTTTTAATTTGCATTTTGAGACGATATGCTGTGTAGAACTGACGAATTATCTGGAAATTGACAACATTGTTTTGGTTAATACTCGTCAATCAAATCCTGACAAGGGCAGATTTTTTATATTTGCAATCTTTTGGCGATCCCGGTTTTGTTATGTTGGTTAAAAATCAAGACCAAAAACAGAAGTCCGGGAAAATTTAGGAATATATAAACTATATGTTTGGTTGGAAATCAATCCGAAGGAAAAGAAAGAACGCTTTACTATGACACACGGAAGACCTGAAAAAATATTTTTGATCATTAATAAATATGCCGGACACAAGCAGGGCGAAAAAGCTGTCAGCCATGTTGTTCCCTTTCTGAAAAGGAAAGGATGTCTTGTTTCCTATGCTTTTACCAATCATCCGGGCCATGCTTCGGAATTGGCCGAGATGGCCGTTGCCGATGGTTTTGATCTGGTTGTGGCAGTTGGTGGCGATGGAACGGTTAATGAAGTAGCACAAGGCCTGATCGGGAGCCCAACAACATTGGGAATTATTCCGATGGGCTCCGGAAACGGGTTGGCCCGCGAGTTGGGTATTTCAATGAACCTGGTCAGGAGTGCCAGAACTTTGCTTGAAGGCGAAACACTCAACCTTGACGTTTGCAAACTGAACGAGCAACAGTTTTTATGTACTTCCGGAATTGGTTTCGATGCACTTATTGCCGACCAGATGAGTAAAGCCGCTTCCCGGGGTTTCTTAAAATACGTGCAGCTGGTTGTGAAGGAAAGTATTAGGTTTAAACCCTTTGCGGTAAGGATGTGGCTGGATGGCGGGCTTGTTGAAACCCCTGTTTTCCTGGTCACTTTTGCCAATGCTTCTCAATTTGGAAATAATGCGTTTATTGCACCTGGGGCCAGTATGAACGACGGATTGATTGATGTTGTGGTGGTAAAGCCGTTCAATAAATTATGGTTGCCTGTGTTTTCGCTTGCCCTTTTTGTCCGGTTGGTTCCCCGGCTTCCGTTTGTCGATTGTTTCAAAGCCCGTGCAATTGATTTGGAAGTGGCCGAAACGCAGGTTTT
>JBBIHV010000160.1:3738-7643 GCA_037446835.1 Sunxiuqinia sp.
ATTATTTCACCAGTTTTGAAATCTCCTTAAATTCAGGAGCTGCGGAGCTTCTGGTCAGTTCAAAAAGGATGGATTCCATGGAGGTCATCAGGATACCTTCGTGACGGAACCGTTCAGCAGCCAGGTCAACATTGTCGAACGAGCGTGACGAAACACAATCGAATACCACCACCGGATTGTATCCGGAAGCTTTCAGGTCGATGGCCGTTTGCAACACACAAACATGCGCTTCGATTCCGCAGATAATCACATTTTTAGCACCCATGTAAGCCAGCTTTTCGGCTACAACGGGTTCATCCAGGCAGCTAAAACTTTTCTTCTCGATGTATTCAAAATTATTGATTACCGATTTAATTTCGTCGATGGTTTCGCCCAGTCCTTTGGTGTATTGCTGGGTTACAAGCAGCGGAATTCCAAGAATTTGCAGTCCCTGAATCAGCTTCCGGCAGTTTTCGATCAGTTGTTCACTTTCTTCCATCGCCGGAACCAGTCGTTCCTGAATATCGATCACCAATCCAACGGTATGTTCTTTTAAAATGCGCATAATATAGAGCCTCCCCTAAATCCCCTCCGAAAGAGGGGACTTTAAAATCTCGTTAAAATATTGTTGTTTAAATTTTGCAGTACAAATAATCGAAGCGTTTTCTGCTCCCTCTCCTTTGGGGAGGGTTGGGGAGAGGCTTCTTCTTACTCCCTCCCCTTTGGGAAGGGCTGGGGAGAGGCTATTTTCGCCTGCATCCTCGATTTGTCGCCCAGATAGCCGCCATGATGGCGTTTGGCGTATTCCTCACTGCTGAAATTAATCCGTTTCATCATCATCACTACCAGTACATCACCAATTACAGTCATTACGGTGGTTGAAGTACTGGGGGTCAGGCCCAGGATGCAAACTTCTTTCGGATTGCCGGTTTCGATGCAAACATCGGCAGTTTTTGCCAGCTCAGAATCTTTGTTGCTGGTGATCACGATCAGGGGCAGACCTTTGTGCAGGTTATCGGCCAGATCAACGAGTTCCAGAATTTCGCGTGTTTTTCCGGAGTTTGAAATGAGCAGCAGAACATCGTTGGGCTGAATCACGCCCAAATCGCCATGCTGGGCATCGCTGGGGTGAAGAAAAACGGAAGGCGTTCCGGTCGAGGAAAATGTTGTTGCGATATTCAAGGCAATTTGCCCGGCCTTGCCCATTCCTGAAACAACCAGTTTGCCTTTCAGCTTGTGCACACGTTCTTCAATAATGGCAATGGCGCGTTCAAACGAATCGTTTACCGGAATATTTTGAATGGCCTCGGCCTCTTGTTTTAGCACCTGTTTAATGTCTTCAATCATGCGGTTTGTTTTTATGAACGACAAAAATAGCCTAAAAATGTTGAACCCCGAATACTTGTCTTTTCCTTTTATCGGGTAGGACTGGAAAAATATCGGTCTGATTCTTTTCCCGTGTTTGCTATTACCCAGTTTAATCGGTAATAGGTTGAAACGCGGGTCCGGGTTTAAATAAAATTAATGTGGGTTCAATCCTAAACTATCCTTTTTTCGACCTGTTTGTATGTTTAAGAAAAGTAAAAACTTTGATTATGATCTATCAAATTATACAGATATTTACATGCTTTCTTAAAAAAAGCTAATTTCTGGAATTTCAGGAGAAAGAAGTTGCACGTTTGAAGCAATTGGAGTAGATTTAAAAATCAGCAAATTTTCGGAATAAATATATTCAATGTATTAAAAACCAATAATTTAGTTAAAATGAAGATTCATGAATATCAAGCCAGACAAATTTTCAGGAATTATGGCATTCCTGTTCCCGATGGAATTTTATGCTACACGGTAAGCGAGGTTGAAAATGCCGCCCGTGAGCTCAACTGCATGGTTGTGGTAAAAGCTCAGGTGTTGGCAGGCGGACGTGGAAAGGCCGGAGGGGTAAAACTTGCAAAAAATGTTGAAGAGGCTGTTGCCGTTGGGAAACAGATCCTCGGAATGAACATTAAGGGTTATACTGTTGAAAAAGTGCTGGTTACCAGGGCTGCCGATATCGAAAAGGAATTTTACGTTGGCTTTGTGAACGACCGGAATACCAAGAGTGTGACCTTGATGGCTAGCGCCGAAGGTGGGGTTGAAATTGAAGAAGTCGCAAAAAATAATCCCGAAAAGATCATCAAATATCCGGTAAACCCGCTGACCGGGTTGCTTGATTTTCAGGCCCGGAATATCGCGCTGCAATTGTTCGGCGATATCAAACAAGCCCAGAAAGCCGCGTCAATCCTGACCAAGCTCTATAAATTGTATGTTGAAACCGATGCCACGCTGGCTGAAATCAACCCGTTGATTTTAACCACCGACGGAGATGTACAGGCCATCGACGGCAAAATGAATTTCGACGACAATGCGCTTTACCGCCAGCCCAAAATTCTGGCCATGCGCGAACCCGACGAAGACGAACAAAAAGAGATTGCCGCAAACGAAAAAGGCCTTTCGTACATTAAACTGGATGGAAACATCGGCTGTATGGTGAACGGCGCCGGCCTGGCTATGGCCACTATGGACATGATCAAGCTGTATGGCGGTGAGCCTGCAAATTTCCTCGATATTGGAGGAAGTTCAAACCCACAAAAAGTGATTGACGCCATGAATATTCTTTTGGGCGACAAAAATGTGAAAGCGGTGATGATCAATATTTTCGGCGGAATTACCCGTTGCGACGATGTGGCCAAAGGACTGATCAAAGCGCTGGAAATCATTTCGACCGATGTACCAATTGTGGTACGTTTATCAGGAACAAATGCTGAAGAAGGTCTGGCGCTGCTGAAGGAAACCGGACTGCCAACGGTAAGTTCGATGAGCGAAGCAGCCAAAAAAGCCATTGAACTAAGTAAAAAATAAAAGTGAGATAGTGAGCGGGTGACTTAAAGTCACCCGCTCACTAAAACCAAAAATCAAAATTTTATAATTCATAATTTCTAACTCAAATGAGCATTTTAGTCAATAAAGATACCAAACTGGTGGTTCAGGGAATCACCGGACGCGACGGTAAATTCCATACCGGACGGATGAAAGAATACGGAACAAATATCGTGGCCGGTGTGTCTCCGGGCAAAGAAGGCGAAATGGTTGATGGCGTTCCGGTTTTCAATTCAGTTGAAAACGCGGTGAAAGCAACCGGGGCCAACACTTCCATCATATTTGTGCCCGCAGCGTATGCAGCCGATGCCATTCTCGAAGCTTCCGAAGCAGGGGTGAAGCTTGTGGTTGCCATCAGCGAAGGCGTTCCGATTCAGGATATGATTCGCATAACACCCATTCTGAAACAAAACGGAACTTTGCTGATTGGGCCAAACTGTCCGGGTTTGATTACTCCCGGCGAAGCGCTGGTTGGAATTTTACCGGCCATGATTTTCAAGGAAGGAAACATCGGGTTCATTTCGCGCAGTGGCACCCTCACCTACGAAGTGGTTAATTTGTTAACCCTGAATGATTTCGGACAAACTTCATGCGTTGGAATCGGTGGCGACCCGGTTGCCGGACTGTATTTTATCGACCTGTTGGAACGCTTTGAAAACGACCCGGATACCATTGCTGTGGTTTTAATTGGTGAGATTGGTGGCGACGCCGAAGAACAGGCTGCGAAATTTATTGCCGAAAAAATGACCAAACCGGTGGTGGCTTTCATTGCCGGACAAACTGCCCCTCCCGGAAAACGGATGGGACATGCCGGCGCCATCATTTCTAGCGGATCGGGTACGGCTGCCGAAAAAATTGCCGCGTTCAATGCGGCCGGTGTTCCGGTAGCCAAAGAGCCCGCTGAAATTCCGGTGTTGCTGAGGCAAAAGCTGGACGGATTGAATTAGTTTTCAGTAGCAGAAATATAAAAATGTTGCGTGTTTCGGGTTGCGTGTTTCGGATTATAACTC
>JBBIHV010000161.1:0-7601 GCA_037446835.1 Sunxiuqinia sp.
GCCGGAATTTTCAACACATCGTGCAGCAGTTCCCAGGCCCAGTTGATGGCGTCTTCTTTGAAATAATCGCCGAACGACCAGTTGCCCAACATCTCGAACATGGTGTGGTGGTAGGTGTCGTGCCCAACTTCTTCCAGATCGTTGTGTTTCCCTGAAACCCTCAAACACTTCTGTGTATCGGCAATACGAACATATTTCGCTGGCTGGTTGCCCAGAAAAATATCCTTAAACTGGTTCATCCCCGCATTGGTGAACATCAGTGTCGGGTCGTTCTTCACAACCATTGGCGCCGAGCTCACAATCTGATGCCCCTTGCCGGCAAAAAAATCGATAAACGCCTTCCTGATTTCCTTCGAATTCATAGCTTTCTTTGTGTGTTTTCAATTTAATTTCTGAACCCCGGCAAGGATACTTTCAAGCTCAAAATTCAGTATAATGTGTGATAAAATGATCGAAAAAAGAACGGCCCGACAGGTCATAAAATCAACGATATAGGCCTTTCGTCAGCCCTTAAAATTTGTTAAAATTCCGCAATGATCTGAAAATCATACAAGTATTTTAAATGAAATAATTAGCTTTGCTCACTATACAAACCGGAATTTTTCGAAACCGTGCAAAGTTAGATTAAATACTTAAATTTGTATCAAGTCGAAAAACAAATTCCAATAACCCTGTTTTATGGCGAAAGTCAAGTACAGATTTAATGCACACACACTTAGCTACGATAAAATCGTAATCAGCTTCAAGACCAGGTTAAAGCGATTTTTAGCCTTGTTTTCAACTACATTGGTTTCGTCAATACTGATTGCATTTATTATCCTCCAGTTTTACGAATCGCCAAAAACCCGTGCACTGCACAAGGAAAACGAACGATTGCTGACTCAATACGAACTGTTGTACAAAGACCTTGGGACCGTTGAAAAAGTTATGAATGAACTCGAACAGCGCGACAATAATTTATACCGTGTAATCTTCGAAAGCGACCCAATTCCTTCCACGATCCGGAAAGCTGGTTTCGGAGGGGTAAACCGGTATTCTCAGCTTGAATCATTTGACAATTCTGAATTGGTAATTAAAACTGCCGAAAAGCTTGATATTCTTTCCAAAGAAGCCTACATTCAGGCCAAATCGTATGACGATGTGATGAAGATGGCGCTCAACAAAGAAAAACTATTCGCCTGTATGCCAGCCATTATGCCCATTTCAAACAAATCGTTGAAAGGAACAGCCTCTGGTTGGGGTTTTCGGATTCATCCCATTTATAAAATCAAACAGTTTCATTATGGAATGGATTTTACAGCTCCGATTGGCACAAAAATTTATGCCACCGGCGACGGTGTCGTCAAAGATGTTGAATCGATCGGGAGCGGATTTGGCCGATTTGTTGTCATTGATCACGGCTTCGGTTACGAAACGCTTTATGGGCACATGAGCGCATTTAATGTAAAAATCGGAGACCAGGTCAAACGCGGCAGTGTAATTGGCTATGTAGGAAGTTCAGGGCTTTCAACCGGGCCGCATGTTCATTACGAAGTACACAAAAACGGGGCCCCGGTCAATCCGCAATACTATTATTTTAAAGACTTGAACGCCAAGGAATACGAAAAAATGGTCAGCATTTCGTCGAACATCGGACAAACATTCGATTAAATCATAACGCAGTGCCTTACAAGAAACCTAAAATAGAAAAAGTCTTTTACAGCATCAGCGAAGTGGCTGATATGTTTGGCGTTAATACTTCAAATATCCGTTTCTGGGAAAATGAGTTCGACATTCTGAAACCCCACAAAAATGCCAAAGGCAACCGGATGTTTACCCCGGAAGACATCGAAAACCTGAAACTCATTTACCACCTCCTGAAAGAAAAAGGGATGACCATTAAAGGTGCACAAAAAAAACTCAAGGAAAACAAGGAAGACACCCTTCAAAATTTTGAAGTGGTCAGCCGTCTTCAGGAAATCAGGCAAATGCTGGTCGATATTAAAAATGAACTTTAGGAAAAAGAAAGGAGTCATCCGTCATTCGAAAAGGAGCCTTAAAATTTTCCCGAATGACTAATGACAGTTCCCAGTCGGTTAAGAGAATTAATTTAATTTTGAGATCTTCATGCAACTCAGCCAAATTACCCAACTCATCGAATCTGTTGCGCCCCTGTCATTTCAGGAATCGTACGACAATGCCGGACTGATTATTGGTCATCCTGATGATGAAATTTCAGGAATCCTGATCACGCTGGACATTACCGAAGAAATACTGGACGAAGCAATCAGCAAACACCTGAACCTCATTGTCGCCCACCATCCGGTTATATTTAGTGGATTAAAAAAACTGAACAACAGAAATTATACCGAGCGCTGCGTGGCAAAAGCCATCAAAAACGATCTGGCCATTTACGCGGCCCACACCAACCTCGACAGTGTTTTTGGCGGAGTAAACAGCATGATTTGTCAGAAACTGGGACTTCAGAATTGCCGTATCCTGGCCCCCATGTCCAACTTTCTGAAGAAGCTGGTGACTTTTGTGCCAACCGCCAATGCAGAAAAAGTCAGGAACGCATTGTTTGAAGCCGGTGCCGGACACATCGGAAATTACGATTCGTGCAGTTTCAATCAGACTGGAACAGGTAGTTTCCGGGGGAATGACCAAACCAATCCCTACGTCGGCGAAAAGAATCAACTGCATTTTGAGGAAGAGACCCGCGTTGAAACGATTTTCCCCAGGCACCTTCAATCATGGGTTATTCAGGCACTCCTGAATGCCCATCCGTACGAAGAAGTGGCCTACGATATTTATCCGCTCGACAATGAATTTCCACGAGCCGGAATTGGCATGATTGGCGAACTTTTAAGCCCGTTGGATGAAATGGAGTTTCTTCAGAAATTAAAAGAAACATTTCGTTGCCCCGCTGTTAAATATACCAGGTTGCTTGGAAAACCAATCAGCAGGGTGGCCGTTTGCGGAGGCGCCGGGAGCAGTTACCTGAAAAATGCCATTGCTCAAAAAGCCGACATTTTCATTTCCGGAGATTTTAAATACCACCAGTTCTTCGATGCCGAAAACCAGATCATCATTGCCGACATTGGTCATTACGAAAGCGAACAATTCACTAAAGAAGTTTTTTATGAATTACTTACAAAAAATTTCCCTAAATTTGCAGTCCAATTATCGGAGATCAATACAAACCCGGTTAGTTATCTCATTTGATAAAAGTTAAACAAGCATAAAGTATGAATACACAGTACGTTAGAGACGAAAATAAAAGTGTGCCGATCAGTTCAAAGCTCAGAGCGCTTTTCGAACTGCAAAATGTTGTTTCAGAAATTGATAAATTCAAGACCCTTCGGGGTGAACTTCCCCTTGAAGTTCAGGATTTGGAAGATGAGATCACCGGTTTAAAAACCCGTGTCAGCAATTACGAAGACGACATTAAAGATCTGGAAACGGCCATTCACAATAAAAAAGTAGCCATCAAGGAATCGGAAGGTCTGATTGCCAAATATACCGAACAGCAGAACAATGTCCGCAACAACCGCGAATTCGATTCGCTTAGTAAGGAAATTGAGTTCCAGAAGCTCGAAATGGAATTGTCTGAAAAACGTATCCGCGAGTTTTCTGCCGAACTTGCCACCAAAAAAGAATCGATTGGTTCTTCTTCGCTGCTATTAAAAGAACGGCTTGAAGATTTGGACCGCAAACAAAAAGAGCTGGAAGAAATTACCGCTGAAACCCAGATCGAAGAAGAACGGCTGAAAGCAAAATCTGAAAAAATTGAAAGCAACATCGAAGCCCGTTTGCTGACGGCCTTCAAACGTATCCGCAAAAATGCACGCAACGGCCTGGCTGTTGTAACCGTTCAGCGCGATGCCTGCGGCGGTTGCTTCAACAAAATTCCGCCACAGCGCCAAATGGACATCGCCTCGCGCAAAAAAGTAATTGTTTGCGAATATTGTGGCCGCATCCTGGTTGACAAAGATATTCTGGATCAGGTTGAAACTGCAGAATAGAAACTCGTTTTCAATCCATAAAAAAACCTTCAGGAACTTTCCTGAAGGTTTTTTTATGGATTTCACATCATGTCCGTCAGCTAAAGCAGACGGCAAAGGATAGTTCTTCAAGAATCTGGAGGCTATTTTCTGAGACTGATTTCTGAGACTGATTACTGTTTCACCAGCTTCCGCCAGCTCCACCACCACCAAAACTTCCGCCTCCAAAACCACCGAAGCCGCCTCCGCCTCCGCCAAAACCACCGCCTCCGCCGGAGAAGTTACCAAACGAGCCTCCGCCACGGCTGCCACTCATTAAGCCCATTGCCAACCAAAACGGCAAACTGCCGCCACTGTTGTAATGACCGCCCCGTCCGCCCCTGAAAAGCGAAACCAAGACAATAATGATCAGGCCCAGAAGAATAAAACCGCCACCTCCTTTTCCCGACTGTTGGTGACTTGTTTTCTTTTGGTATGATGCTGCGGTAAATTCGCCGGAAGCCAGGCTCATCAGCACTTTTGTGCCTGCTTCCAGGCCTCCATAAATATCGTTATTTTTAAAATGCGGGATCATTTCGTTGTCCACCACATTGCGGTTGGCCACGGCATCAGGAATAACCGGTTCCAATCCGTAACCAACGGCAATAAACACCTGTCCTTTCTCATTTCCTTTTTTTGGTTTGAAAAGAACGACTATGCCATTGTTTTTCCCTTTTTCGCCAACACCCCATTTCTCTCCAATTTTAAAAGAAAGATCTGAAATTTCGTATCCGTTCAGCGAAGGAACAGTTACCACCGCAATCTGGGTGGAGGTTTGATTGGCAAACTGGTCGAGCTCCGCTTCAAGCTGCTGCTTTTCCTGATCGGAAAGCACATTGGCCAAATCGTTTACCAGCCTTGGCGGGTTTGGACGTTCAGGAATATCCTGTCCAAAAACTGAAAAGGAAAAAAGAAATAGGGAAAGAAAAAATATGATTTGTTTCATTTTATAAGTTTTTTTCGAAGGATATTTCGTCCGACAATTCGTTTACATCATCACTCTGGTATGGAAAATTGGCCTTGAGGTGTTCTCCGGCCATCAGGATCCCTTTTGAGATGCCGCCTGCAAATTTTCCGTCATTAAAGTAGGCCAGTATGGTTTCCTTAATATCGTCCCAAAAATTTTCCGGTACAAGCTGATTGATCCCACTATCGCCCAAAATTGCAAATTTCCGGTCGTAAACGGCCAGGTAAAACAGCACCCCGTTTCGGTGTTCAGTTTGGTGCATGTTCAGCTTTTCAAAAACATAAGCGGCCCGATCGAGAACATCAATTTTGCACCGACCTTCAACATGAAGCCTTATTTCTCCTGACGTATTCAGTTCGGCTGCAGCAATGGCATCGGTAATTTGTTTTTTCTCTTCAGCGCTAAAAAAATTTTCAACTGACATGATTTTTTGATTAATGATGAATGAAATAATGAAAGCAACTGATCCTCAAAAAAAACAGGAAACAGTATGTAGTTCAGTCGCGTTCTGTTGCCCTGATTTTAGCAAACTACAAAGCAACTGGCTTGCTGGCAACTAGCGGCCAAAGCCAGTTGCTGCTTTTTAGAATTGTACCTGAGGCGCTTTTTCAGCTCCTTTATCGGCTTCGAAATAAGCCTTTTTCTCGAAGCCAAACATTCCGGCAAAAATATTCTTCGGAAAAGTACGGATAAATGTATTGTATGCCTGGGCAGTCAGGTTAAACTTCTGACGTTCAACCGTAATTCGGTTTTCGGTCCCTTCCAGTTGAGCCTGCAAATCCATAAAGTTTTGGTTGGCTTTCAGATCCGGATATTTTTCAACTACCACCATCAAACGTCCTAAAGCGGAAGATAAACCCGACTGTGCATTCTGAAAGTTTTGCAACGACTGGGCATCCAACTTCGACGGATCAACCGTTACAGAAGTAGCTTTGGCGCGCGCTTCAATCACCTGGGTCAGGGTTTCTTTCTCGAAGTTGGCGTAACCCTTCACCGTACTTACCAGGTTCGGGATCAAATCAGACCTGCGCTGATAAACGTTTTCAACCTGCGACCACTGCGCAGTTACGCCTTCCTGCATGGTTACCATGTTGTTGTACGAACTTTTCACCGACGAATACGCGATTAAAAGTAAAACGGCAATTACGGCCAAAACAATCCAAGTCTTTTTCATCTTATTTTCTATTTAAATTAAATTTCTGAACAGAACAAACTGATTACAAACCATGATAAATGTAAGGTTGACAAATGTTGCAAAACCGATGTCAAGATACAGCAAATTATCGGGGAATGTCGCAATTTTGTCGTTAACTGTTCAACTTCAAAAGGCGAACCACAATTCCTGCACCATGAACACAACAGAATTTAAGGCCGCTGTCAGCGAAGGCATTCCGGCAGTACTTCCGGCAAAAAAACCTTACGATGTTACTGTAAACCATGCACCTAAGCGCAAAGATATATTATCTGAGGCTGAAAAAAAACTGGCCCTGCAAAATGCGCTACGGTATTTCGCGCCCGAATACCATGACATACTGGCACGCGAATTTCTGGAAGAATTGCAGCAGTATGGCCGCATTTATATGTACCGTTTTCGTCCGGACTATGAAATGAAAGCGCACCCGGTGGATGATTATCCCCATCAATCCAAACAGGCGGCTTCGATCATGATGATGATCCAGAACAACCTGGATGTTGCTGTGGCTCAGCACCCGCACGAATTAATTACCTACGGCGGGAACGGCGCCGTTTTTCAAAACTGGGCACAATACCGGCTTTGCATGAAATACCTTTCAGAAATGACCGATGAACAAACCCTGGTGATGTATTCCGGACACCCCATCGGGCTTTTCCCATCGCACAAAGAAGCGCCGCGTGTGGTGGTAACCAACGGAATGGTCATTCCGAATTACTCCGGAAGGGATGATTACGAGCGGATGAATGCCCTTGGTGTTTCGCAATACGGGCAAATGACGGCAGGTTCGTTCATGTACATCGGTCCGCAGGGCATTGTGCACGGCACCACCATTACATTGCTGAATGCCGCCCGGATGCGTGGCGACGGTGAAATTGCAGGCAAAATTTTCGTTTCGTCAGGTTTGGGCGGAATGTCGGGCGCACAGCCAAAGGCGGCTGTGATTGCCGGAATGGTTGCCGTTGTTGCAGAAATTAACCCAAAAGCGATAGCCGTCAGGCATCAGCAAGGTTGGGTTGACGAAGTGTTTGAAAATTTGGATCAGCTAATTTCAAGGATGTTGCAAGCCAGCCGAAACAAAGAGGCGATTTCGCTGGCTTATCAGGGAAATGTGGTTGACCTGTGGGAAAAACTTGCGCACGAGAATATCCCGGTTGATTTGGGTTCCGATCAGACCTCGCTGCACAATCCGTTCGCCGGAGGCTACTACCCGGCCGGGCTTTCGCTCGAAGATTCAAACCAACTGATGGCTGAAAATCCTCAACTTTTTCAGGAAAAAGTTCACGAAAGTTTGCGCCGCCAGGTGAATGCCATCAACCGGCTTTCGGCAAATGGAATGTATTTCTGGGACTACGGAAACGCTTTTCTGCTCGAAGCCAAACGTGCCCATGCAGAGGTGACTAATCTGGATGGAAGTTTC
>JBBIHV010000162.1:0-7594 GCA_037446835.1 Sunxiuqinia sp.
GATTAACGATTGAAGATGAACGATTAGCGATTTTGAACCGCCCTACTTCGTTGATCGTTATTCACCAATCGTTCATCTCAAATCATTAATGTTTCTCCTGAAGGTATTCGTGCATCGAAGCAGCAGCTTTGCGTCCGTCGCCCATCGCCAGAATTACCGTGGCTCCTCCCCTCACAATGTCGCCCCCGGCAAACAGCTCAGGAAGCGAACTTTGCATGGTTTCTTCGGTTACTTCAATGGTTCCCCATTTGCTCACTTTCAGATCGCTTAAGGCTGAAGGAATGAGTGGATTCGGTGAAACACCGACAGCCACTACCACCAAATCGACCTGTAAATCGAATTCAGATCCTTCCTGAACAATTGGACGACGACGTCCGGAAGCATCGGGCTCGCCCAGGGTCATGCGCTGAACGCGCATCCGGTTTACCTTGCCTTTTTCATCGGCGAAATATTCAATCGGGTTGGCCAGGTTCATAAATTCGATGCCTTCTTCTTCGGCGTGATGAACTTCCTCGACCCGGGCCGGCATTTCTTCGCGCGACCGACGGTAGATGATCATGGCACGTTCGGCGCCCAGGCGCTTTGCGGTACGGACCGAATCCATGGCTGTATTTCCACCCCCGATAACGGCTACATTTTTACCTTTAATAACAGGAGTGTCGAATTCGTCGCTGGCGGCATTCATCAGGTTTACGCGGGTCAGGTATTCGTTCGATGAAAGAATGCCGTTAAAATTTTCACCTGGAATATTCATAAAACGGGGAAGTCCGGCACCACTGGCCACAAAGAATGCTTCGTAGCCTTCTTCTTTCAGGTCATCGAAACTGGCCGTTTTTCCGACGATAAAGTTGTTGATAAACTTCACGCCCATTTGCTTCAGGTTGCCAATCTCAACATCCACAATGCGGTTTGGAAGCCGGAATTCAGGGATTCCATATTTCAATACACCGCCAATTTCGTGCAGCGCTTCAAAAACAGTCACGTCGTAGCCCAGTTTGATCATATCGCCCGCCCACGAGAGCGAGGCTGGACCCGATCCGATTGAGGCAACTTTAATTCCGTTGGCAGGAGCAACTTCAGGAACCGACATTGTTCCGCTTTCGCGCTCGAAATCGGCAGCAAAACGTTCGAGGTAACCGATGGCCACCGGGTCTTTTTTCAGTTTCTGGGTATAAAAACAAGTGGCTTCGCACTGTTTTTCCTGAGGGCACACACGGCCGCAAACAGCCGGAAGCGCCGATGTTTCCTTCAGGGTTTTGGCCGCGTCGAGAAAACTTCCTTTTTCAATGTATTTTACAAATTTCGGAATATTGATGCTCACCGGGCAACCTTCGATACAGGTTGGACTTGGGCAATCGAGGCAGCGGGCTGCTTCAGCCTGAGCCTGTTGGGCGCTTAGGCCAGTGTTTACTTCACGGTTTTGATATTGAATCCGCACAAACGGATCGAGTTCTGGCATCCTTGTCCGGATCATAGCCGTCCGTTCCTTGTTTGCAATCTTTTTTCTCAGCTCGACACGCCATTCCTTTTCGCGCTCGGCCTGAAGATATTCTTTATTTACTGACATTTCGCTTTGTTTAATTTAAGATTGAAAATACCGTTCGTTTGCAAGTTTTTCTTCGGCTGCATAACCGCCAAGCCGCACAATCAACTCATCAAAATCAATCTGGTGGGCATCGAATTCAGGCCCATCAACACAGGTGAACATGGTTCGTCCGCCCACGCTCACACGGCAGGCGCCACACATACCGGTACCGTCAACCATGAGGGCATTCAGACTGGCTTGCGTCGGTATCTGGTATTTTTTCGTCAGGAGTGAGGTAAATTTCATCATCACTGCCGGGCCAATGGCAATACATTCGTCAACCTTTTCGCGCTGGATGATCATTTCGGCCCCGGCTGTCACCAATCCTTTGGTTCCGTACGAACCGTCGTCGGTCATCACAATAACTTCGTCAGACCACTGCCTGATTTCATCTTCCAAAATGATCAGGTCCTTGCTCCGGGCTGCCAAAATGGAAATAACGCGATTTCCGGCTTTTTTAAATCCTTCCACAATAGGCAACATTGGAGCTACTCCAACGCCACCGCCACAGGCCAAAATAGTTCCGACCTGATGGATATGCGTAGCTTTTCCGAGTGGTCCAACTACGTCGAGAATGAAATCACCTGCATTGAGTTCGAATAATTTGGCTGAGCTAACGCCCATTTTCTGCACCACTAAAACAATCGTTCCTTTCACCGGATCGGCGCCTGCAATGGTCAGCGGAATCCGTTCCCCCTTTTCGTCAACCCGGATTATCACAAAATGGCCGGGTTTGCGCGACTTGGCAATGCGCGGGGCATCAACAACAAATTTGGCTACTTTTTCAGAAAAAAGAACCTTATCTACAATTTGGTTCATCGCTATTTTTTTTGGTTTAATCTTCTCAAAATTGAAATGCCAAAAATAATATAGTACCAAGAATATAAACCCTGAATTAAAATCTTTTTTAGCTGAACAGCCATTATTCAGAATCCTTTTAATTAATGAATTACCCATTTGCCAGAATTTACCCCCTGAAAAATTCACCTGAAAACGCGAAAAAACCTTCAAACAGAACGCAGAATGTCATATCTTTAATTTTTGTTTATGCCAGAAAACCCGCCTGAAAAAGTTGTTCGGGAAGTTTAACAAATCATTAAATAAAGCAAATTGGATCATGAGTTTATTATCGCGCTAACCGAGCACCGTGCTGTTGGCACCCTGTTGGTCCCGCTGCTAATTGAAAAAGAAAAGTCGTATTACGCCGTGACCAAACTGGTAAAACTGCGCGATTACAAAAGCGGTGAGGTGACCCTGAACGAACAGGAACTGGAATTGGTCAAGATCATCGAAAATTACAGCGACGAAAATCTGACAAAGAAGTTCTCGAAAAAAGGCGACAAACAAAACTTCTTTCAGAATATGGACAGCGACCTCTTTCGCGACCACATCAGCCCATACATCGACAAATATATTTACCGCTGCGTTTTGCTGCTGATGAAAGGGAACGTCAGGCTGTTTTACAAGCAGGCCAAATACTCGAACCTGTACGATGAGGATGTGATCAGGATAAACCAAACTTTTTCAGATTCTGTTTTTTATTTCAACCGCAGCGAAACCGGCACCCGGTATAACCTGAGAATCAGTCACGAGGGCAAACAAATAAATATCCTGCACAAAACAATCCGGATGGTTTGCACCCAGCCGTGCTGTTTTGTGCTTCAAAACCAGCTTTTTATCTTCAACCAGCTTTCCGGAAAAAAAATAATCCCCTTCCTGACCAAAGAATCGGTTTCGATTCCAAAACAAGCCGAAGACAAGTATTACCAGAGCTTTATCCTGAACACGATTAAAGAATCGGATGTGGAAGCCCGTGGATTTGAGATTGTTGAAAGCCGCCCGCCACGCCGCACCATTCTGTCGCTCGAACTGGATTTGTCGCTGAACCCGGTGGTAATCGTGAAATTTAAGTATGAAAACAATTTGTACCTGGCCGACTCGGTCTCGAATGTATTTGTCAGTTTCGAGAAACCGCAGGACAACTATTCGTTCAAAAAGTTTGTGCGCGACCGTCTTTGGGAAAACCAGCAACTCGATGAGCTGAAACGCCTGGGCCTGAAATACAAAAACGGCTACTGGAATCCGGTCGAAAATAAATCGAAACCCGATCCGGAAAATTACTACCGGAGCATCCAGTGGCTGTCGGAAAACCGGGATGAACTGGAACGACTTGGTTTTCAGATCATGCAGAATAAAATCGCAAAAAAATATTTTACCGGTCCGCAGTCGCTCAATGTTCAGATTCAGAGTAACGAAGACTGGTTCGACATTTATGCCAAGGTCAGGTTTGGTTCGTTCGAGGTTCCGTTCATCCGCCTGCGGAAATACATCCTGAACGGCATTCGTGAATTTGAACTGCCTTCCGGAGAAATTGCCGTTTTGCCCCTCGAATGGTTTACCAGCTACCGCGATTTATTCCCCTTCACGAAAATCGACGGGCAAATTCTTAAAATCAGGAAGCATCATTTCCAGCTGCTTCAGGATAAAATACAGGACATTGACCGAAAATATTTCGACAAACTGGAGCAACTGAGCCTGGTTTCGGAACAAATGCCGGAACTGCCGGAAGGATTGAAAGCCCAACTGCGTAACTACCAGAAGATCGGTTATTCGTGGATGCTGAAACTTCACGAAAACCGTTTGGGCGGCTGCCTGGCCGACGACATGGGACTTGGAAAAACGCTCCAGGTTCTGACCCTTTTGTTGAAACTGAAGAAAAAAGCTCAGTCGCAGGCGATTGCTGAAACAAAAAAGAACAATCCGTTGCAAATGTCGCTCTTCGACAGCCCAATTCCGGCCACTCCGGTTCAGCCGGCTTCGCTCATCGTGATGCCAACTTCGCTGATTCACAACTGGGACAACGAAATCCGGAAATTTGCACCTGCGCTGAAAGTGTATCAGCACATTGGCAGCCAGCGAACCAAATCGGATAAAATGGGCGTTTCCCTTAGCCGTTTCGACGTCATCCTGACCACTTACGGAACACTGCGCAACGATTTTGAGATGCTTGCCGGACTCGAATTTTTTTACCTGATTCTCGACGAAAGCCAAAACATAAAGAATGCCGCGTCGAAAACGTACAAAAGCATCCTCGAAATCCGCTCGAAACACAAACTGGTGATAACCGGAACGCCCATCGAAAATTCGCTGTCCGATTTATGGTCGCAACTCAATTTTCTGAACAAAGGCCTGCTCGGAAGCCTTCCTTATTTTAAGCGCGAATTCATGGGCCCGATTGAGAAGAAGAATGACGAAGAACAACAACTGAAATTACAGAAACTGATCAGGCCGTTTGTGTTGCGCCGGACCAAAGAGGAAGTGGCCAGCGATTTGCCCGCGCTGACCGAGCAAATCCGTTATTGCGAAATGGCTCCGGAACAAAAGGAAATTTACGAGTCGGAAAAATCGGCCATCCGGAATACCATCCTGAAAAACATTGAATCGAACGGGGTGAAAAAATCGGCGCTGGTTATCCTTCAGGGCTTAACCAAACTGCGGCAACTGGCCAATCACCCGTCGCTGGTTTCTCCGGAAGGGAAAGCCGATTCGGGCAAATTCGATGAAATTTACCGTTGCCTGAAAAACCTGCTTGCCGAAAATCACAAAGTACTGATATTCTCATCGTTTGTAAAACACCTCGATTTGCTTCAAGCAAAAATTGAATCGAAAGACTGGAAATATTCGATGCTGACCGGTAAAACCACCAACCGCGAGGAAGTGATCAAAGATTTTCAGGAAGATCCGGGAAACCATATTTTTCTGATTTCGCTGAAAGCCGGTGGAGTTGGTCTGAACCTTACCTCGGCCGATTATGTGTTTATTATCGACCCATGGTGGAACCCGGCAGCCGAAAACCAGGCCATCAACCGGGCGCACCGCATTGGCCAGGATAAAAAGGTGTTTGTTTACCGGTTCATTACCGAAGATTCGATTGAAGAAAAAATTCAGACACTAAAATCCAGAAAATCAGCGCTGGCCGAAAAATTCATCAGTTCAAACAATCCGTTCAGCAATGTAATTACAGAAGACGAAATAATGAGTTTATTCAGCTAAACCGGCGTTTTGCCAATCGATTTTCGGTTTAAATTTGACCTTCACTTTAAAACCAGCGTTTTATAACCCTTAATTTTCAAAAAATTCAACAAATATGAAACTGAACATTCTTTTGTTTGCCATTCTTTTCGTTGTTTCCGGTGTTAAAGCACAGCAAACCCTGAGCCTGAAAGATGCTGTTCTTGGCGCCGCCACATATCTGAGGCCCGAAATGCCACAGCAACTTCAGTGGAAAGATTCGCAACATTACCTCATGCTGAAAGGCGGCACCCTGGTTGAATACGATATTAATGAAAAGGAACCGAAAGACCTGTTGACACTGAATGAAATCAATACGGCCATTCAGGAAAAAGGGATAGCGGCACTGAAATCGTTTCCGTATTTTTCGGTGATGAACGGAACGCAAATCCGGTTCAAAGCATCCAGCCATCTGGTTGTGCTGAACCTGAACGATAAGAAAATTGAAACGCTTGTCAAATATCCTGAAGATGCGGCCAACACCGACTACTGCACCGAAAACAAGACACTTGCCTACACCATTAAAAACAATTTGCATATTGCCGGAATCTCCGGAAGTGAGCAGATTACCAGCGACGAAAACCAGTATATCATCAACGGGGCAGCCGTGCACCGCAACGAATTTGGCATTGAAAAAGGTACGTTCTGGTCGCCAAACGGGCACCTGCTGGCCTTTTACCGCATGGACGAAACCATGGTTGGCGACTATCCGCTAGTCGATTACATGACCCGCGAGGCCGAACTGGTCAACATCAAATATCCCATGGCCGGAATGGCCAGCCATCAGGTCAAACTGGGCATTTACAATGTGGCAACAAAGCAGGTAATTTATATCAAAACCGGAGGCACTCCCGATCATTACCTGACCAATATTTCGTGGAGCCCGGACGAAAAAAGTATTTTCATCTTCGAGCTGAACCGCGAACAAAACCACATGCAACTGAACCAATACGACGTTTCGACCGGAGAATTGATAAAAACAGTTCTGGAAGAACAGGGCCCGAAATACGTGGAGCCTCTTTATCCGGCCATTTTTTCGAAAACCGATCCGGATAAATTTTACTATCAAAGCCGCAAAGACGGATGGAACCACGTTTACGTTTACAGCGTTAAGAGTGGTCAAATCGCTCAGGTTACCAAAGGAGAATGGGAAGTAACCGAATTGCTGGGATTCGACCGCGATGAAAAGAACATGTTTTTCGAGGCGACCAAAGAAAGTCCGATCGAACGCCATCTTTATGAAATTAATCTGCATTCAGGAAAAATTATCCGGCTGACCAACGATTCAGGAACACATTTCGGACAGCTTTCTCCTGACGGACAAAACCTGATTGACACCTGGTCGGATACTGAAGTTCCGGGGAAAGTAGGAATTATTTCGGTAAAGAAAGAAAAGGAAACCACCATTTTTGAAGCTAAAAACACCCTGAAGGATTACGATTTGGGGGAAAATACCGTTTTTACCATTAAAGCAGCCGACGGGACTACCGATCTTTATTGCCGGATGATCAAACCCAATCATTTCGATCCGGCAAAAAAATATCCGGTCATTGTTTACGTTTATGGCGGCCCTCATGTACAACTGGTGAATAAAACCTGGAAAAACGATGCAGGCTGGTGGCAATATTACATGGCCTCGAAAGGTTACATCGCTTTTACGGTTGACAGCCGGGGTTCGGCCAACCGGGGAAAGGCATTCGAAGATGTAATCCACCGGCAATTGGGCGTGACCGAAACGGCCGACCAAATGAAAGGAATTGAGTTCCTGAAATCGCTTCCGTACGTTGATGTGAACCGGATTGGCGTGCACGGCTGGAGTTATGGCGGTTTTATGACCTTGAACCTGAAGCTGAAACATCCGGAAATATTCAAGGTTGCCGTTGCTGGTGGACCGGTGGTTGACTGGAGCATGTACGAAGTGATGTACGGCGAACGCTA
>JBBIHV010000163.1:0-7487 GCA_037446835.1 Sunxiuqinia sp.
TTGCACAAATATCCTTTGCCGTTTGCTTTCAGGCAACAGCTTTAAATTCTCCTCCTATTTCTTCTTCCTTAGCGCTATAACATTGGGGATTGCGCGAAAATGATCGTTGTCGTCGTTGTTGCACGAGTTCGAAACGTAGCTGCCGTATTTGGCAATCACGGTGTCGCCGGTGTTCACGTACAGGCTGGTTTCCGGCCCGCCTTCGAGGTAAGCGGTCGTCCGGATGTTCAGGGGCAATCCCTGTAAAAAGCTGATCATTTTGCGGTGCGTGTAGGGCGAACGGGTGAAAATGATGTACAGATTGTTGTCCACATCGGTTGCCGTCAAAATCATGCTGCACGACTGGTCGGGCCGTTTTACAAACGCCATCCCCTGACCGTCGCTGCCAATCATGCGCATATCCTGGCAGAGCGAATGGTACTGATGCCTGACTTTTTCCCAGTCTTCCCTGGTAATGTCAACAATATCGAACGGCGATTTATTCGGATCTTTCGGATGCATGGCCAGAATGGCATTGAAATAGCCGCTTTTTCTCGGATTGTTAAAGTGGTTGTAATTCTTCAGGTAGCCTTTGTTCGAATGTACTTTGTTGTAATTGTACATTCCGGCGTTGATAACAATGTTCTGGTTAAATTCGCCCGCCCACTCGTCAGCCGTTCGCAGCTTTCCGCCGTGCTCGGAAGCAGTAAGGAACTCAAAGTCGAATTTTTGCTTGTCCACCTTCAGGATAGTAAGTTTCGAATCGTTGACCACCGATTTTTCCGGGGCATCCAGTTCGGCATATTGCAACCCATCCATCAGGTTCTTCCATGGAACCTGACTAATCCACGGATTTTGCGCCCTGCCTGAAAAAACGGTCAGGAGAAAGAACAGGTTCAGGAAAATAATCTTTCCTGAAATCGGGTTGGTTTCAGGTCGTTTAATCATCGGTAAAATCGAATCGTGAGTTTTTGAAAGGGAAAAGATCGTACAATTCTCCGGAATAATAAAATTCGTATGCCACCGCTCCGAACGAGTATTTCATGCCTTTGATGTTAATCGAAGAGCCGCCAACCACAGGGTTTTCTTTTGGGACAGACGCTTCGAACCCGATGTTGTACAGGGTTGCCAGAATTTCAGGTCGTTCGCTGATAGGGAACCCGGCGCGCTTCCATTGTTCGTTCATCTCTTTCACGTTGAGGGCCGCATAGAGGTACGAATAAAAATGGTTCTTGTACGAAGTCAGCCGCTTGTAGCGTTCTTCGGCAATATTCTTGGTACGAAAATCGAGCAGGTTCTGGTATTTCCGGCCCAGGTAAAAAGCCGAAGTGCTGTCTTTCAGGTTCTTTTCGATGATTTGTGCCGTAGGTACCTTTATTCCGGTAACACCCAGCGAGAACGTGGCCTCGACCGACAGGATTTTCAGCGGTCCGATCCATTTTTTATAGGCTTCGCGGCTTGAATTAAACAGTCGGATTTGCTCGCCAACGAGCATGGCTACAATCAGGCGCGGTTCAACGCCTGTCAGGTAAGCTGCCGAATCGATCAGGTACTTGTCTTTGGCCACGGCCAGTTTAAAATCCTGCCATTCGGGAATATTCATCCATTCGAAAACACTGCGGGTATTTAATTTTTGCTCACTGGACTGGCTGTCGGCGGGTTGGGCTATTTCCGACAGATATGGCTGGTTGTCCTGCATGTGCAGGTTTACCGCGATAAGCATAGCCTGTGCTTCTTTCAGGTTCCGGCTTTTCAGGTATGCATTCTGGATATAAAATGCGTTCACCGGATGATATTTGCCCAGTACCGCTAGATCGTGCAAAAGACGGGCTTCGCTGAAATCTACTGTTGCAGAATCTGCCACGTTGTTTTGACCATACTTATCTTTTATCTCCTGAAAGTAGCGGTCGTTCAGGTCCACGGAGCCGGGATCGTCGGTAACATGAAATTTTACAGCAAAAAATGCAGCTGTTAAAACAAAACCGATCAACGCAAAAATGCCCGCAAGTCCAATTCCTAAGTGCTTTAAAATCTTGCGAAAACCTTTCTTTTTCATTTCGGAAATACCCTCTTTTTAATTGGCGCAAATGTATGAAAAGGTGTTATTGTTTGTTAAAATTGACATGCCTTTCAGCATTTTATGCAAAAATAAATAATGAAAAAGTTACTTTTGTTTCCAGTTCAAATTTTTGAGCACAGTTATGAACCCAAATTTTGACCATGAAGTTTATTCCATTAACGTTTACAATCAGTTTGTTCTTATCCACCCTATCCTTCTCACAGCAACCTGTTAATAACACAGTTACAGTAAATTCAAACACCAGTCTGGCCGATACATTGATCAACGAAAATGAAGATTTGGAAGTTGATTCGCTCCAGGCCCCGGAAGAAGCCCTTTACAAAAACAATTGGAACTCAACCCAAATAAAATATCCGGCCAGTACATTTCCTGATAAAAAAGATACCATTACAATTACCTTGGTTGGCCCAAACGACCACGCTTTTGTTGCGCCGGTCAAAGGTGAGATCCTTTCTAAATTTGGCCGCCGTGGAAGAAGGATGCACACCGGGACCGACATCCGCCTGAACTCGGGCGACACCGTGCGCTGCGCCTTCGATGGGCGGGTGAGGCTGGCCAAACGGTTTAGCGGTTACGGGAACCTGGTTCTGGTCAGGCACAACAACGGGCTCGAAACCATTTATGCACACCTGAAAGCCATCAAGGTAAAAGTGGACCAACCAATTAAAGCAGGCGACCTGGTGGGTTTGGGTGGCCGTACCGGACGTGCAACCTGCAACCACCTGCATTTCGAAACCCGCCTCTTTGGCGAGCCATTCGACTCGAATAAATACATCGATTATAATACATTTACCCTCAGTACCGATAAAATTTATTACAAGAACCATCAGTTCGAGAATAATCTGAACAATTTCAACATCAAGCAAATACCCGATCGGATGCTCGCAAACTGGGATTCAGGCACACCACTCAAACATGTAATCAGGAGGGGGGATACCCTTTCGGTTATTGCCCGGAAATACCACACTTCAGTAAGAAAGATTTGTTCGGCAAACAAAATTACAGCACAGAAAACCCTCAGGGTCGGGTCGGTCCTGTTGATTGATTAAAAAACATTTAAATTCTTCTTCTTTCAATGTTGCCAGGTTATTCTTAGCTTTAAAAGTTATTTGCCAACGGGGATGGGTTCCCGATTTTAGGTCAGCAATTTATATTTCCTGACGTTATAAAATCGATTGGCAACGAACTTATCCTGAAATGGTTCTGAAAATTTCAGGAATCCTCTTCCATTTTATTGGTTCTGCTTTTTTTTGATCAGTTTAATAACTTACGGCCATGAAAGCATTTCAGAATCAGCCACATACCACCAGCAAAGGCATGGCCAGGCAAAACCTGTATTTCATCTGTCCCGAAAAGTGGTTGGCCGAAAATGCCCCCAGCTTTTAAAAAAACAATAACCGATGGAAGAATGAAAAACCTTTCGCACGATCTGTTTTTATTAACCACCAATCTGGCGCAACTTCAAAGCAAAGATTTGGCAATAAAACTGTTTGTCGAAAGTATCGGTTCTATTTTTCCTGAACAGAACTTCGCCTGGGGCAACGATGTTTCAGACATTAAAAATGATGCAATCCAGGTATGTACGTGTCAAAAAACCTATGGCCTTCTTCAGTTTGACAACGTTCAAAATATTGATAATGAATCGTTTTCATTGATTGAGAACGCTGCTCAGATGCTGGGCTTTATTCTTGAAAAACTGGCACAGGAAGAACTTCTGGCCGATGATTTAATGGTCAGGAATACCCGGTTGCCTATTTCGGTTGAAGGGGAAACCTTGGAAGCTGACCGGGTTCACACCTATTCTTCGGCGAAATTACCGTTGATCGATGCAAAAGGAGTCCTGCACGGCGCAGGCGGTATTTCGTCCGACTTTACTAAAAAGAAAAAGGTGAAAAATTCGCTGGTCGAAAGCGAATGGTTCCTCCGTGAATCCCAGTCGATTGCGCACCTTGGAAGTTACGTGTGGGATTTATCCACCGGTTTGTGGAAAAGCTCTGAAATTCTGGATGAAATTTTTGGGATTGGTACTGACTACGTCCGCTCCCTCGATGGCTGGGCCGCAATTGTCCATCCCGAATGGCAAAAGGTTATGAACGATTACATTGCCAGCGAAATATTGGTCAAACATCAGAAATTTGACAAGGAATACCAGATCATCAGGCAAAACGACCGGGCCAGACGCTGGGTACATGGAATGGGCGAACTTGTGTTGAACAACGACGGGCTGCCCATCCAATTGATTGGAAACATCCGTGACATTACCGAGCAGAAACAGGCAGAAGAAGCCTTGCGCAGAAGCGAAGACGATTACCGCAAATTATTCGAAGATCATTCAGCAGTTAAACTGATACTTGACCCTGACAACGGAAACATTTACGATGCCAATTATGCCGCGGCCAAATACTACGGATGGACGCGCGACGAGCTTAAAAAAATGAATCTCCGACAAATAAACACCTTCTCACCAGACGAAATCCAGGCCGCAATAATCCAGTCACAAAAACACATCAAAAATCATTTCGAATTTAAACACCGGAGAGCCGATGGCTCCATTCGCGACGTAGAAGTTTTCAGCAATACGATCACAATGGAAGGCAAGGAATTGCTGCATGCCATCATAATCGACATCACCGAACGAAAACTGGCCGAAGATAAAATTATAAAGGCTAACCGGCTTTATGCGGTCATCAGTCAGATCAATCAAACCATTGTGCGTACTCGCGACCGTGACGAGCTTTTTAAAGAATCGTGCCGGATTGCCGTTGAATTCGGGAAATTTCAGATGGCATGGATTGGATTGGCCGATCAGAAAACAAAAACGATAATCCCCATTGCTTTTGCCGGATCAGAGGACGGTTATCTGACTGCCATCAATAGAATTTCATTTGATGATATTCCCACCGGACATGGCCCCACCGGTAGAGCCATCAGGGAAAAGACCCACATTGTTTGCGATGATTTTGAAACCAATCCGATCATGGCTCCATGGAAAGGCGAGGCTTTAAAAAGAGGTTACCGCTCAAGCATTGCCCTTCCGATCAGACTTTATGATGAAGAAATTGGCGCGCTTACGATCTATGCTTCCGTGGCACATTTTTTCGACAAAGAAGAAACCGACCTGCTTGTTGAAATAGCATCAGATATTTCGTTTGCCCTCGAAGCCATTGAAAATGAAAAAAAAAGAGAGGAAGCCGAAACGAAAATTATAAAGCTTAACGAAACATTGGAAGAGCGGGTTGAACAACGGACGGCCCAGCTCGAAGCGGCCAATAAAGAACTCGAAGCTTTCTCGTATTCCGTTTCACACGATTTGCGCGCCCCATTGAGGCATATCAACGGATTTATTAATCTTTTTCTTGAAAGCAAAACCAGCTCGTTAACAGCCGAAGAAATGGGTTACCTGAACATTGTTTTGACGGCGTCCGATCAGTTGGGAAAACTGATCGATGCATTGCTTTCATTCTCGCGGCTCAACCGTTCCGAAATTCATAAAACATCTATCAATTCAAAACAACTGATGGAGCAGGGGCTACAAATCTTCGACACTGAAATTCGAAAACGTGGAATTGAAATTAAGGTGGAGCCACTTCCTGAAACCTTTGGCGACATTCTGTTACTCGGTCAAGTTTGGACCAATCTGATCTCGAATGCCGTTAAATACACCGGGACAACCGAAAAAGCAAAAATTGAAATAGGCGGCTATGAGGTGGCAAACGGAACGGTCTTCTTTATTAAAGATAATGGCACCGGATTTAACATGAAATATGTAAATAAGTTGTTTGGGGTCTTTCAAAGGCTGCATAAACAAACCGATTTTGATGGAATTGGCATCGGCCTGGCAAATGTTAACCGTATCATTACCCGGCATGGAGGCCGTTGCTGGGCCGAAAGTGAGCTTGGCAAAGGCGCAACCTTTTATTTCAGTTTGCCCGATAAATAAGTACCAAAGTGACAAAGTAGCAAAGAAAAATATGCTCGAATGACTTTATTCCTAAATTTGTAAATCAACAAACCTAAATCGCCATGACAAAAAATGTTTTCTTTTATTTCATTCTGGCAGGCATCCTGATCGTATCGGCCTGCAATCCTGCAGCGAAACAGGAAACTTCAGCACAACCCAAATTTATTACCATCGATGGCAAAGACCTGAAAGCTCCCGGTGGCGAAAGATTTTTCATTCGCGGTATCAACCTGGGCAACTGGCTGAACCCCGAAGGTTACATGTTCGGTTTTAAACAAACCAGCTCGGCCCGTCTCATCAATCGGGCTTTTTGCGAAATGGTTGGCCCCGATTTTACCAATCAGTTCTGGAAATTGTTTAAAGACAATTACATTACCCGCAAAGACATCCAATACATTCACAAAACCGGCATGAATACCATCCGTATCCCGTTTCATTACAAGTTGTTTACAGATGAAGATTACATGGGGCTGTCGGTTGCACAGGATGGATTCCAGCGCCTTGACAGCCTGGTTGCATGGTGCCGCGAATCGCAGATTTACCTGGTTCTTGACATGCACGATGCCCCCGGCGGACAGACCGGCGACAACATCGACGACAGCTATGGTTATCCGTGGCTAATGACCAGCGAAGCAAGCCAGCAAAAGTTTGTTGAAATCTGGAAGAAGATTGCTGAACATTACAAAAATGAACCTGTTATCCTAGGCTACGATTTGCTGAACGAACCGATTGCCACCTATTTTGGCAACGAACAGCCTAAGCTGAACGCAGCCCTTGAACCGGTTTACAAAAAAGCCGTGGCTGCCATTCGCGAAGTGGACAAAAATCACATTGTTCTGCTTGGTGGCGCTCAGTGGGACGGGAATTTCAAAGTCTTCACCGATTCTAAGTTCGACAACAAACTGATGTACACCTGCCACCGCTACTGGTGCGACACCCTTCAGGCAAATATTCAGGATTTTGTGCATTTCCGCGACTCGGTTAAACTGCCGATGTACATGGGCGAAACCGGAGAAAATACAAACCAGTGGATTGGCGCCTGGACCCGCCTGATGGAACGCAACAACATAGGCTGGACCTACTGGCCTTTCAAAAAAATGAACAGCCCCAGAGGAGTCATGTCCATTGCTCAACCTGAAAACTGGGACAAAGTCATCGCGTTTACCGAAAGTTCACGGAACGGGTTCGATGAAATCCACAAGGCCCGGCCCGATCAGGAGCTGGTAAAAAAAGCGATGCTTCAACTGGCCGAAAACTGCAAGTTCAGCAATTGTTCGGTGAACGAAGGCTACGTGAAAGCGATGGGATTAAAACCCTGAGTGGAACTTTGGATGAGCTTTATAGCTGCTGAACCGGACAAGTTTATTTATTCCGAAAAACATAAAAAGGCAACCCCGTATTATGTGTGTTTTAAAATATATTTTGTTTTGCACCGTGATTTTTTGTTGATAATCAGCAATATGTAAT
>JBBIHV010000164.1:0-1499 GCA_037446835.1 Sunxiuqinia sp.
GGTATAAAAACAAAAAAGCCTCGCCGAAGCGAAGCTTTTTTAATATTTTTCCAAAACAGAATTACTTTTTTCTGTTTTCCATGTGTTTCGAATATCTGGTATTGAATTTATCAACACGACCTGCCGTGTCAACAAGTTTCATTTTACCGGTATAAAATGGGTGTGATGAACTTGAAATTTCAAGCTTAACAACTGGATATTCAACTCCGTCAACTTCTTCTGTTTCCCTGGTGTTAACAGTCGATTTGGTAAGAAAAACATGACCGTTTGACATATCTTTGAATGCAACAGTACGGTAATTTGCTGGATGTATCCCTTTTTTCATTTTAGATCTCTTTACTTTGTGTTTTTTAACGGCTTGCAAAGTTACGGATAGGAATGTAATTTCCAAATATTTCGGTTTCTAAATTTTTCAATTTCTGAAATTATTCTTCCAACCCAATTATCGGGGCCCGTTTGAAGGGCTTTGTGCGGTCGAAAAGGTAGCGCATGGTGTAATGCGTTTTAACATGAACTCCGCCAACCGACTTGTACAGCGCGATAATTTTCGGGTTGAAATCGCCGGCCCACGACAATTCCACTTCGGTATATTGTGGCTTGTGCTTCATTAATTTATCCTGATGCCAGAAAATGGCCGATTCAATTCCCGATTTCTGATATTTGGGTGTCACACCCATGATCAGGATCCGGGTTCGAGTCATGGTTCTTTTTTGCCTGTAATAAAGGAACTTCAGGATATTGATGAAGTTCAGCTTGCCATCCAGCTTTTTCAGAATTTGGTTGATATCCGGAATCATGACAAACAAGGCAATCGGAACTCCGTCGTGATAGGCAAACCACACCATTTCCGGATCGAGAATAACCTTCGAGGTTTGGATGAAATCACGAATTTCTTCCTTGTCGAGCGGTTGAAAATGTTCATGAAAACGCCAGGCTTCATCGTAAATAAAGCAAAAATCCTCGACAAATTTTTCAGTTTTGTCAAACGAAAAATGTTCGAACGAATAGCCGGGTTTCTGGGCCACCCATCCGGCAATTTTCCAGAAACGTTCCGGAAAAGGCTTCGAATAATCGAGGTGATAGCTGAATTGCTGGAAATAAATCTCGAAACCATATTGCTTGAATAAATCGACGTAATAGGGCGGATTGTAGGGCATTCCGAAACCCTGATGCATGAACCCATCGGCCAGAAGCCCCCAGTTCATGTAATTTTCACCAAAATTTACCGGACCGTCCATGGCTTCCATGCCCCGTTGGCGGAGCCATTCACGCGCGGCATCGAACAAGGTTTGGGCAGCTTCAAAATCATTTACACACTCAAAAAAGCCGCATCCGCCGGTGGGTTGTTCAAAGGTGTGGGTTTTTTTGTGGTTCAGGAAAGCCCCAATCCGTCCCAGCAATTTCCCGTTATTGCCGGTTAGTATCCAGCGGCAGGCTTCTCCGGTTTTAAACGATGGATTTTTTGCCGGATTAAAAACATCCTCGACCATTCCGTGAAG
>JBBIHV010000164.1:1599-3668 GCA_037446835.1 Sunxiuqinia sp.
AATCTTTCTTTTTGGCCACCCAGGCGGCAATTTTCCAAAACCGCTCCGGAAGGTCCGGGCTGGTAATGTCGAGGTGGTAGCTGAATTGCTGGTAATAGGTCCTGAACCCGTAGGTTTCGCATAGTCGTTTATAAAAGGGCGGATTGTATTGCATTCCGAAGCCCTGCTGTTGAAAACCGTCAACCAGCAGGCCCCAGTTGAAGAAGTTTTCACCAAAGTTGACTGGTCCGTCCATGGCGGTAAATCCTTCACTTTTTAACCAGTCGCGGGCGGCATCAAATAACAGATTGGCCGCTTCCTGATTGTCGAAACATTCAAAAAAGCCCATGTTCCCGGCCAATTCATCGCCTTCTTCAATTTTACTCCGGTCGTAAAAGGCAGCAATGCGCCCAATCACCTGATCCTGATCTTTAACCAGCCACCTTCGGGCATCGCCGCGTATAAATCCGGCATTCTTGGCCGGATTAAAAATATCCTCGATCATCATCCGCAAAGGCGAAACCCAGTTTTTGTCGTTCTTGTAAATTCGTATCGGGAGTTCGTGAAAGGCCTGAATGGTGGATTTGTCACCAACCTGAATAATTTCCATAAAGCAACGCTAGTCATAATTGTTTAGAATGCCGAAAATAGCATTAATCGGGGTAAAACAAAAACAGGGACCGAAGTCCCTGTAAATATTCTATGCTCAACGTATTCCTGAAAATTAATTGCGGCTGGCAAGTTTGGAAAGCAGACGCAGAATTTCGAGATACAGCCAGATCAAGGTAACCATCAGGCCAAAAGCGCCATACCATTCCATGTATTGCGGGGCCTGTGCGTTGGCTCCGCGTACGATCATGTCGAAATCAAGAATCAGATTCAGTGCTGCAATGGCCACTACCACCAGGCTAAACCCAATGCCCATCATGCCGTTCCCGTACATGAAACCGAGCTTGGCGCCAAACATTCCGGCAATAAAACTGACGAAATAAACGAGCGCGATTCCACCGGTTGCGGCAAATATTACAGTTCTGAATTTATCTGTAGCACGAATTGTTCCCGAACGGAACAACAACAGCATGATCACAAATACGCCAAAGGTGAGCGAAACGGCGCGCATCACAAGCCCGGGATACATGGCTTCGAACAGGGCAGAGATGGCCCCTAAAAACAAACCTTCAAAAACGGCATAAATCGGAGCCGTCATGGCTGCACGGCGAGGACTGAAAGTGGTAATGATTGCGGTAATGAAACCGCCGATTGCGCCCACCATGCTCCAAACCATAATTCCGGAAGGTAAAACACCCGGATTTGCCGGATCGATGGCTCCGAAAAATTTGCGCCAGGTAAATGTGGCTGCAAAAACGACAATCAGCAACATTAAACCAGTTTTGTTAATTGTTCCGTTTACGGTCATCACTCCTTCGTCGGCACTGGTAACCGACCGGTCGAATATGTTCTTCCCGAATACCGGGTTCGATGATTTTGTAAGATCCATTGTTATTAATTTTAAGATTTCTGTTTTTGATGTATAAAAACTGTACCAAAAATACGCAGACTTATCGTGATTGGTGCAATGGTTAAGTTTTCTTAACAAATGACTCCTGAACGTATTCGCTTTTCAGCTCGGTCAGGATCATCTCTGCCAGGCTGCGACTTCCTTCTGAATCAAGCTCTTTCAGGCTTTCTGCAAACAAAATGGCCCTTTCGTTCATCAACTTGCTTTTCATACCAAGCAAAATAAACGAGCGGTAAAAGACCTGTTTTAAATTTGGGTCTTTCGATAAAGGTGACAAAACGTCGAAGAATGGCTCAAAAAGTTCATCCATGGCAGATTTTTCGACCAGCGCCAGCCGACCCATCAGGTGCAAACCCGAAAACCGGACCAGGTGCTTTTTGCCGCGGCACCATTCCAGCGCCTTGATGAACGCGAATTTCGTTTTCACCCACAAATAAGTGCTTAAAACTTCAGCAATTTCAGTCGTTTCGGCACTTTTGGCCCAGTAATCCATTTGTTCTTCGGTTACTTCCTTTGGAACATCGAGCATAGCGGCCAGAATCATGGTTTCGCGCCATTGTTTGTTCCACAG
>JBBIHV010000164.1:3768-7471 GCA_037446835.1 Sunxiuqinia sp.
AGTTAAACGTTGAGCAATTGGTCATTTCTGAAGCTTGCTGATTAAAAAATCAATCGTTCAACCACAAAATATTCAGCCACCAAAAGTACGGAATAAAGCACGTGTTGCTTCACATTCAGATATTCACCAATCGGGTAGCCGCAATTTTTCCTGACATTAACCATCAGGAATATTTTTTCGAAAAGGTAGGCACAAACAGTTCCGTAAGCCACTCCGGCCATCCCCCAAAACTGCAGGAACCACAGGCTAAGCGCCACATTGATTGCTATTTCGAGGAATGAAGCCCATAAAATAGCTTTTGTTTTCTGGAGGCCGATCAGGATGGTTTGAGGAAACAGAAGTCGGCTTACAATGAGCAATAAATAAATATTAAATATGGTTGCGCTGTCGGCAAACCTGACATTGAAAATAACCGGAAAGGCCCAGTGCGACATCAGCATGAGCGCTCCAGACAATGGGAACAGCCAAAATCCGAGTTTCTGTGAATTCAGTCGAATTTTTTCAAGGTTTGATTTCAATTTTTCGCGGTCGGAAAATCCAGGCAGCATCGACGAACTGAAAGCATTGGCCAGCAGCAGTACCAGCGGCAATTCGCGGGCGCCGTACCGGAAAACGGCAAAGGTGGCGTCGTCGAAGTACGAAGTGATGATAAATCCGTCGATGTATTGTCCCGAACCGCTCAGCAACATGGAGAAAACCAATGGATAAGCTCTCTTCAAGTGCTTCCGGATGAAAACAAAATCGAGTGCGGGACTCGAATTCCGGATCAGCAAAACCAGCAGCCACACAAACCGGAATGCTGAACTCAGAATTAAACCGGCTATGCTGTATTCGATGCCGTAACCAAAAACAGGCGGCAAAACGACCAGCAAAAACATCAGGCCAAACGAGAAAGCCCCGTAAATTAGCATTTTGTGCCCCTGATTTTTAATCAGGTAAATGTATTCGACCAGGCTGGCGGGCGAAGAAATCAGGATGTAAATCAGCAGGTAATTCAAAAATGGAATTTCGGAGCCGTGAAGGAGTTTCCCAGAAATTGTGTGCTGAAAAATCAGGACGAAAAATACGGCCAGTACCGAAAAGGCGGTCATCAGGTAAAAAACATTGAACAGCAGGGGCGATTTGCCGTCGGCCGAATGTTGGCCCGAAGTGGGCAGAAATCCCTGAATCAGCCCATTGAGCCAGAAAAAACTAACGGCTCCGGCCAAAAACAAAAAGGTTTCGTATTGACCGATTTCGGAAGTGCTGAGCGCCGACTTGGTAAAAACCACCCCGATCAGCATCAGGGTTGAGAAACGGAGCAGTTGAAAAATCTGCAGGGCAGAAATTTGAGTGATTCTAAAATTTACAGACAGTTTCAAACCGGATTGATTGTTTTTGTATAGCCAAAACTACGAAAAAGCACGACAACCCAAAAGGCAGCGAACAAAGTTTTAGGAAGCACTGGCATGGTAATTCATCAGAAAATTTCGACAACTGATTCGATGTCATTCAATGACAATTTTTATTCGGATGAAATGCACGAAGTCCGGGTTTCAGGTTGTAATTTGCATGCTCAATCGCACACCAATTTTGTTGTTCAGGTTAAGGTTTTCAATTAAAAACAAATTATTCAGGTATGAAACAAATTATTCTTATAGGCTGTCTGCCGGTTCTGCTGTTTGCCGGTTTTGCCTGCACATCATCGCGCGAAAAAGCAGCGCCGCCTGATGCTTTGGCTTCACACATCGATTCTGCCATAAAACCCGGCGATGATTTCTTCGATTATGCCAACGGAAAGTGGTTTGCCGAAAACCCGATTAAACCCAGCGAGCAAAGTAGCGGAATCTTTCAGGTTATTCAGGATACGGTGAATACCCAAATCCTGAAAGTTTGTCAGTCGGCTTCGCGGGCAGAGGCCGAAAAGGGCAGCAACAAACAAAAAATCGGCGATTTCTATTTCTCCGGAATGGATAGTGTGAACCTGAATAAAAATGGCATTTCGCCCATTCAGCAGTACCTCAACCGGATTGACGCGGTAAAGAACCTGGACGAACTGGGTTCGTGCGCCGCCCTGGTTCACCGGATTGCAGGCTCGCCAATGTTTGGTTTCGGGGTGGGGCAGGATAGCAAAATCAGCAGTAAAAATGCGGTGACCATCTGGCAGGGTGGATTAAGCCTTCCCGACCGTTTGTATTATTTCGAAAAAGATGAACGCACGGTGCAGATCAGGAAAAAATTCGTGGCGCACCTCAAAAACATGTTCCGTTTGATGAATGATGCCGACCCCAAAGCAAAAGCTGAAGCCGATCGGGTGATGAAGCTGGAAACCACGCTGGCACAGGCTTCCAGAAAATCGGAAGATACCCGCGACCCGTTGAAAAACTATACCAAACTTTCGTTTAAACAACTCGAAAATCTTTCACCCGATTTTAACTGGCAAATCTTTACGCGTGAAGCCGGACTTCCGCAGGTTGACACGGTTATTGTTGGCCAGCCCGAATATATTTCAGCACTGAATAAAAATCTAAAGAAAATTCCGCTGGAAGACTGGAAAAGTTACCTGAAATATCAACTGGTCCGCGGATTGGCCAGTTATCTCGACGACAAAACCTATCAGGAAGTTTTTGGGTTTTATGCCCACACCTTGCGCGGGGTTCAGCAACCAAAGCCCCGCTGGAAAAGGGTAGTGGAACAAACCGACGGGTATTTGGGCGAACTGATCGGCCAGGTTTACGTGAAGGAATACCTTCCGGACGGAACCAAAGAGAAACTGGTTGAGATTGGAAATGCCATTAAAACGGTTTATGCCGAACGGATTAAAAACCTCGACTGGATGAGTTCGGTAACCAAGGAAAAAGCCCTGAAAAAGCTGGATGCCATGATCATGAAAGTGGGCTATCCGGATAAATGGAAAGATCTGGGCAAGATGGAAATCGGTCGCGGTTCGTACGTGCAAAATGCGATCAGCGCCAACCAGTGGCACTACAATTACATGATTTCGAAATTCGGAAAGCCGGTTGACCGCACCGAATGGGGCATTGAGCCGCAAACATACAACGCGTACTACAATCCGTCGAACAACGAGCTGGTGGTTCCGGCCTGCAACATCATTGTGCCGGGCTACGAACGTAAAATGGCCGACGATGCCATCCTCTATTCAATTATCGGCGGATCGACTTTCGGGCACGAAATGACGCACGGATTTGACGACCAGGGCTGTAAATTTGATGCCAGCGGTAACCTGAAGAACTGGTGGACCGCGGAAGACAGCGTGAAATTTTACGGCAAGACCAGGATGATCGTGAAACAATTCAGCCAATACATTCCGGTTGACAGCCTGCACATCAACGGCGAACTGACACAGGGCGAAAACATTGCCGATTTGGGCGGAATCATCATGGGATACCAGGCTTTCCAGAAAACTAAACAATATCAGGACAAAGAAATGATTGCCGGTCTGACACCCGATCAGCGGTTTTTCCTCGGCTTTGCATTGGCCTGGATGGTCGATCAGCGGCCCGAAGCCATTGCCAACCAGGTGAAAAGCGACGTGCACTCACCGGCCAAATACCGGGTTATCGGAACGCTCTCAAACCTGCCTGAGTTTTTTAAAGCTTTTGATGTGAAACAAGGCGATAAAATGTGGCGCCCCGATAGCCTGATGGTGCGGATTTGGTAAGCAGGGGCAACTGCTCCGATGACTCCGAGCCATCGGATCAGT
>JBBIHV010000165.1:0-4833 GCA_037446835.1 Sunxiuqinia sp.
AATATTACTGCGACTTTTTGCTTCGCCACTCATATCCCTTCGTTCGCCAATACTCAGAATAACCACATCGGCCTGTTTGGCAACAGCAACCGCTTCAGCAAATCCTTTTTTGTTATCTCCTTCAATATCACAACCTTTCGCATACAATAGTTTGGTGTTTGCTCCTACTTTATTCTGCAACCCTTGCCATTGTGAAACGATGAAAGTTGAATCAACTCCAGGTACCTGAACGTCCCAAAAACCTTTGTTCTGTTTTAACGATTTTACCAGAGGGCCAATAAATGCAATGGTTTTCAGGTTTTTCGACAGGGGCAACAAATGGTTGTCATTCTTCAACAGAACAATACTTTTTGCAGCGATTTGCCTGGCGGCTTTTGCATGTTCCGGATTATTCAGTTCCTTTTTTTCGCGTGCCGCATCACAAAACCGGTAAGGATCATCAAACAAGCCGAGTTCGAATTTCTTCCGCAGAATTCTTCTGACTGCATCATCAATCAGGGCTACTGGTACTTTTTTGTCTAGCACCAGTTGTTCCAGGTTATTTTTATAACAGCGGCTTTCCATATCCATATCGCACCCGGCTGTTATGGCCAATAAAGCTGCCTCGTAGCTGTTTTTTACGTTACCATGATTTATCATTTCGCCAATAGAGCCCCAGTCGCTTACCACAAAACCCTGAAAGCCCCATTTCCCTTTCAGGATATCACGCTGCAGATATTTATTTCCTGTAGCCGGGATCCCGTTCAGATCGTTGAAGGAATTCATGAACGTGGCAACGCCTGCATCAACTGCTGCCTTGAAAGGAGGTAAATAAACTTCCCACAAAAGCCTGTCGCTCATATCCACCGAATTGTAATCCCTTCCGCCAATGGCAGCGCCATAAGCTGCAAAATGTTTGGCACAGGCCATTATTGAATTGGTTCCGCCCAATTTATCTCCCTGAAAACCTTTAACTCTGGCCGCAGCAATGAGCGAACCCAGATAAGGATCTTCGCCGGCGCCTTCCATCACCCTGCCCCAGCGGGGATCGCGGGCGATGTCAACCATGGGAGCGAATGTCCACTGAATGCCACTGGCGCTGGCTTCTGTCGCGGCGATTCGCGCCGATAATTCCATGGCACCCAAATCCCAGCTACAGGCTTCAGCCAAAGGAATTGGGAACGTGGTTTTGAATCCATGAATCACATCTTGCCCAAATAGCAGCGGAATTTTTAAACGGGACTGCATCGCAATTTTTTGCCAGTTTTTCGTGCGTTCTGTTCCCATACAATTCAGTAAAGAGCCGACCTGGCCACTCCGAATCTGGTTTGCTTTATCCTTGTCAACTGTTTCCGGGCCGGTAGCAGTCCAGTCATCGTTATACTGGTTCATCTGACCAATTTTTTCCTGAATGGTCATCAGTCCCATAACCGAATCAACCTTTTGGTCGATAGATTTTGGTTGCGAAAAGGCTGCGATATAAGCAGTCATTAAAAGAAGTGTCAGAACTATTCCTCTATTCATCGTGATATTTTTAACTTGTTGCATAATTCATTTCCTTACCGATTGAAATTTTTGATCATTTGGGGAACAAAATTAATTGTAACTGCGAGGATTGATTTCATCCTGTTGGAAATTTTTTAATTTCTGACACCCGGAACAGAAAACCCTTCAAAGTCAAAAAAATGGAGGAGGCATTGAATGACCCCTCCATTTTAATTTAGCACTTTAAAGCTAGCTTCATTTCTGAAAATCGCTATCGGTGCGATTGTGATTTTTGTTTATTGCAAGTACCAGGGAACTTTGTTTATCCCATCATATCCACCATACTGATCTTGAACTGCTTTATTATAATTATCCGGGTTGGTTATCAGTTCACTGGTGGGGTACATCCAACGTTTTGGATATACTGTTGGATCGTCCGGATTCATGCTGGTAGCCGGATTCAGAGGAAAGAGCGGGTATCCTGTCCTAAGAAATTGAGGATAATTTAAATTGGATGTAAAGAAATCCAGGAGCCATCGCTGTGTCCAGATCTGGTGCAGACGATCATCTTTCGTGCCTGCTGTTGCATAAGCGGCAGCGCCGGTAAAATAACCATCGATATAGGCCTGGTCAATATTCATATTGTGCACACCTGTTTGTGCGGAAGGCAAGTTCATGTAATAGGCAAGCTGCGCTTTTACCCCGTTTTCGTAGTAATCCTTTGCATTTCCGGTCACCCAACCTTCTTCTATGGCTTCAGCGATAATGAAACATTGTTCAGCATAACTAAATTTAAGCGAAGGATCGCCCGCTCTGAGCAACGTATAGCGTTTATTTACCAACGAATACTTGCCTGACTGATTATTCAGGGCCAGTTGGTCAGCAGCTAATTCGGTTGGGGCGCCTTCGTAGGCATCAAAATCGGTTTCCAGTTTTCCGGCATCAATTAAGTATTGTGCCGGCTCTGCGAAATAGAACAGCCTTCGATCGTTCAGATTTCGTAAAGCATCAACCACCAGTTTCGAAACACCGTCATAAATTCTGTTGCCTTCTCCGTTATAAAAAGGGTGCGACGCGTTTGGATTATCAGAATATACCAATTGAAAGTTATCGTCATTGCTGGTCATTAAATTATTTGCAGCCACGATGGCTGCAAAGCGTGCTTTCTGATCAGGAGTAATGTGTTTGCTTATTGTCTGTAAAACCTTTAACTGCATGGCATTACAGAGTTTGCGCCATTTCGTGTTGTCGCCATTGTACATGATGTCACAACTTCCAAAATTTGTTCCTGCAGCGAATTTTTCCTCTGCTGCTTTTAAGTCGGCCAGCACTTCCACGAATACGTCTGCCTGCTTATCATACTTAGGTTTGGTTATCCCCTTTTCTGCCATTCCTGCTTCAGAATATGGGATATCACCCATATCTAATGTTGCAGATAAACCGGCAGAAGCCTTCATGTATAATGCTAATCCATTAAATGAGGATTCTGCCGGAGTTCCTTTGGCAAATTCAACCATTCGGTTGAGATTGGTAATCTCCTGAAGGCCCCCAAAGTCACCATAAGGCCAATAAGAATAATAATATTGGTAAGGGTTTGGGTTTGTTTGCAGAATTGCAATATGCTTACACCATAAATTAGCCGTAGAGAAATCAGTTGGATTAGGATTCCAGAACCGGTATGAATCTTTCATTACCTGGGTAGCAATCATGTCGGGCGAAACCGTTGTAGGTACATTCGGGTCCGTATTTAATTTCTCGAATTTAGTGCATGAACTGGCAATTGTAAGAGAAATTACTGCTAAAAATATATATTTAAAGTTTTTCATCTTAGTTTGATTAAAATGTAAATTTGATATTAGCTCCAAGGTATCTTACCGAGGGGTCTGAAAAATCTTCCTGGCCTCCGTCGGGATCAGAATATTTAAATTGTTTGGCCCATAACATTACATTTTGCCCGACAAAACTTACTGATCCGGCCTTCGCCCAACCATGTATATATTTCCCGGGAATATTGTACGTTAAAGAAATTTCACGTAGTTTGAAAAAAGTTTTTGAGTAGGTATCAGCAGGGCTTCCATTGCCTCCCCAGGCGCTACTATTGTGTAAATCAATGATATATTGTTTGTAAGTGGTCTTCACGTCATTGGGGGCATAAACACGGGTATCACTGGTAATATTACCAAAAGCATCGTAGGTAGCCGCGCCCGATACAACTTTCAAACCCTTGCCAAGAAAGTTTGAGGAGCCTGGAGTAGCCACATCAAGGGCCCTCTCTGGTGTAACAGAATTAGGATGAACTCCTGATTGCCACATATAACTTTCAGTTCTAGTGTCCATAAGACCACCAACTACGCCATCAAAAGACATAAACAGGGTAAGCGCTTTATATCTTAGGGTCGTATTTAAACCCCAGACAAAATTTGGGTCGGTCCAGCCGAAATTTGAATTATATGAGCTATACTGGAGCCTTCCGCCACTACTGTAAATAAGCTCTCCGGTCCCTGGTTTTTTTACAAAATCTTTACTGACAAAGGCATCAACGCGATTTCCAACTTTTACCCATGGATCTTTGGCTGAATAAACGGGGTCTAGTTTGGTGTAGTAGGTCGCGTAGGTTGACCAGTTAAAACCTAAATCCCATTTCCAATCCTTGTTCTTTACAGGAGTACCATTTACCGTAAGTTCCCAGCCACGACGAGTTTGTTCTTCCTTTGTATTGGTATAGACCCCACTGTATCCGGTAGCCGGAGAAAGAGGCCCTGTTATGATGTTGTCATACATTCTTTTACTGTAATAGGAGAGATCAACCATCAGCCTATTTTTAAACACCATACCTTGCAATCCGACCTCAGATGTGTTTGCAGCAGAGGGAATAAGTCCGGCAGGATATAGGGAGGAAGGAGCAGAAGCCCCATTCAACGCATTCCAGGTACCACTTGAAATCGAATAGGAACTATTTACTGAATAAATTCCCGGAGGTGTTTTTGAAACTGTCCGTGAACCTCTAATTTTCAATAAGTCGAGCCAATTTTTTGTTTCAGGCAAAAGTTCGGAAATTACAAAACTTGCTGAAAACGATGGGTAAAAGTATGATTTGTTACTGGTTGGCATGGTTGAAGACCAGTCGTTACGTCCTGTTGCTTCTAAATAGATCAGCTTATTCCATGAAACAGTCAAACGGCCATACAGCGAATTTACCTGCTGTTTGTAATTGCTTTGTCCCACGTAGGCTGGATTAACCGATGCTGCAAGCGAGAAAAAAGCAGGAACTGAAATACCACCCACCGTATTGGCGTTTAAATTGTCATCTTGTTTGAAGTATATGGTTCCACCAGCAAGATAATCAAAATTAAATTTATGAACCGACTT
>JBBIHV010000165.1:4933-7396 GCA_037446835.1 Sunxiuqinia sp.
TAAGTGTATTTATCCAATTTAGAATTGGGATATTGTCCTTTATTTTCTGTCCAGTTAACTGAACTTCGAATAGAAACGATACCCGTTTTATACCCGACATTCACATTATTATTGGTTATGTAACCCTGTTCCAAAAAATTGGCAAAGTTGTTTTTCCCAATTGGCAGATAGGGGTAATCTGTGTACATCTTCTTAAAGGGATCCCATTGTGTTCGGACGGTACCGTCCATTACTGTTCCCCATGAGCTCGTGGAGTTTATGTCATAAGTATTATTGTCGCCACGGCCATAAACACTTTGTTTAGCAGGGATAGCTAAAAATCCAGCGCTAAACATGGTATTCGTTGCAACATCAACCGTTATTCCGGATTTGTTGCTACTGCCATTTTTTGTTGTAACGATAATGGCGCCGCTTGCACCACGATACCCATAAAGGGCCGAAGCTGTTGCCCCTTTCAATACACTCAATGATTCGATGTCTTCTGAGGAAATATCGCTAAGCGTCCTGTTTGCATAAGCGACTCCGTCAATTACCAATAAAGGCGATTCACCACGAATAGTCAACTCAGGCGTAGTACCAAAATCAGTTGAGTTTTTAACCAAAAGCCCTGATACTTTACCCGTAAGAGATGTTGCAACTTCAACTCCTGAAACTTTTTGCAAACTCTCTCCTGAGACCGTTTGAACAGAATATCCAAGAGCTTTTTCTGACCGTTTGATGCCCAATGCGGTTACCACAACTTCTTCCACGTCAATTGTACTTTGCTCCATTAACACATTAATGGCATTCTGGCTGCCAACAATTACTTCCTGGGTTTTCATCCCCACAAACGAAAATTGCAGGGTCGCGCCTTTTGAAATATTCGACAAAGAGTAATTTCCATCCGAATCGGTAATGACCCCATTGGCAGTTCCCTTAACCGAAACCGAAACCCCGGGCAACGAAGCACCCGTTTTATCAGTCACTTTTCCTGAAACAGATCGCTGTTGCTGAATCCCAGTTTGTTCCTTGAATAAGCCTTTCATCTGGCTATCAGAAGGATTGATCAGGATCAGGTTACTTTCTGTTATGGAATAACTGATCCCTTGATTCTCGAATAGCTTTTTCAGGATGTCTTCAACAACTTGGTTTTTAACCTGGATACTTACTTTTTTATCAAGGTTTACTTTTTCATTTTCGTAGATAAACCGATAAGCTGACGTAGATTCAATTTGCTGGAGTACGTCCTTAATAGAGGCATCCTGCATGTTAAGCGACAACTTTTTATTTTGTGAATAAACGGTTGCCGTTACTTGCAATGTTAAAACCAGGATCAGAATAGTAGTTAGTTTCATAACCAACATGAGCTTTTTGGGAATATGGCATACGCCTTTCCCTGATTCATAAATTTTTTTCATAAATTTGTTTTGCAATTAGTTAATGACTCAATTGAATGTTCGTACCATTCAATTTTATTATCTAAAAAACAGACGGGAGATGCGGAAACATCTTCCGTTTTTTATTTTTTTCATAGGCAATTATTTTTCGGAGATCACGATGTTTTTTCCATTTAACTGGTACTTGATATTGCTCAACTGGCACATTGCATTTAACACATCCATAACTGTTTGTTCCTTAAGCACTCCGGTATAATGGATCTTTTCGCCAAGCCCCTCATCGCCAAAGGTGATCCGGACATCATACCACCGTTCCATTCGCGTGCAAACTTCCTGAAGTGACATGTTCTCCATGTAGAGTTTGTTTTGCATCCAGCTCGTGGCATGCGATATTTCTCCTTCGGAGTATTTTAATTGGTTCGATTTTTTATCAAAAGTGGCAATCTGTCCGGGTTCCAGGATCAGGTTGCCCGAACCGCGATGGCTCAGTTCAACCCGGCCTTCCAACAGCGAGGTTTGTGCCGTCAGGTCGTCAGGATAGGTACACAGGTTAAATTTGGTTCCCAGAACTTTCACATTTAGACCTTCAGGAGTTTGAATGATAAAAGGCCGATTGCTTTTGGCAACTTCAAAATAAGCTTCTCCACTAAAATCAACCTGCCTGATTTTCGAGCTTTTGTCGAAATGATATTTGAGACTCGAACCTGCATTGAGTTTCACACAGGACCCATCGGGCAAGACAATTTCTGAACGGTTGCCATAGGCCGTTGACATGGAAACGGAAGCCCCTGAACCAGAGAACAAATCGGTATAAAAACTTAAGCTTAGAAAAACAAGGAAAGAAGCAGCCATTCCAGCAACCACAAAAGCCATATTTTTCAGGCGACGGATTCGACGCCGGGATACTCCGATTTGCGAATCGACCTGCGGCCAGGCTTTTTCAGCGTTGAATTTTCTGAGGGTTGAAACATCGGTAGCCGCATCCCAAATTTTTTGATATTTTTCTAAATCATTCTCATTTTCCGGATCGGCTTTCAGCCATTCATCCAACTGCTGATTTTCAGAATTCGAAAAATCTTTATTCACT
>JBBIHV010000166.1:0-7223 GCA_037446835.1 Sunxiuqinia sp.
GTTGTTGCAGGAGGAATTAGTCTCGAAACAAAGGGATATGTCGATTTGAAGAATTTTGAACTTCACGTTGAAGGTGGCGCTTGCATCGACATGGATTTAAAGGCCGACAACATCACTGTGGTGGGTGAAGGAGGTGTAAAACTTGAATTCAATGGAATAGCTAATGAACTGGATGCAACGATTTCAGGAGCAGGGCATTTGGATGCCATCGACCTTAAAACCAAAAAAGTTGACCTTAAAATTGAAGGAGTTGGAGCAGGGAGTGTTTATGCAACCGATATGCTGTATGCTACAATCAGTGGTTTGGGTAAGATCAGATATAAAGGTGATCCTCAGGTATTTAAAAAAATTGAAGGTATTGGTTTGGTTTCACACGATTAAATTTTGATTTTGGTTTGTGGTGAAAGGGTTGTCCGGTTCGGACCGCCCTTTTTTAGTGAGCAAGCAACATATCAACCGAACTGCCTTACAGAAGGACAGATAGTCAAGGTTATGTGAAAGGATTCCGGCTTTCTCCCGGATTTGTTATCTAGAATTTCTATGGCTATTTTTATTTTTCTATCCACATTTGACGAACCAATCATTAATCACTTTGTTTGTACTCTAAATAAACTTCAGAAATGAAAACAGATAAGATATTTAAGTTAAAAATTGGTTTTGCGCTTTTGGGGGCAGTTGGTGGATTCTTGTACTGGAAATTTGTTGGTTGTACAACCGGAACCTGCCCAATCAAATCAGTGTGGTATTTAATGACACTTTGGGGAACTGTAATGGGCTATCTGATTGGTGATGTAATTGGAGGGTTCCTGAAAAAACGCGAAAAGGCAAATGAGTAGAAGATTTTTTAATATCGTGAATTCTGCCCGGCCTGTTTTGGTCGATTTTTATGCCGACTGGTGTATTCCTTGTCGCTTGATGCCACCTGTTCTGAAGGAAATTAAGGATCAGTTCAGGGAAAACATCCGCATTGTAAAGGTAAATGTCGATCATTATCCTGATATAGCTACTTCGTGCAAAGTCCAAAATGTTCCAACCGTTGTTTTATTTCAGAAAGGGCAAATACAATGGAATGGACCAGGCGTGCAGCAAGCCAGCGACATTTCTGTTGCTTTGCGCGATATACTCTGAAAAACAATAGGTTATGGCATTTAAAACATTTTTTGCTATTCTTGTATTTTTGACCTTAAAAACATCTTTTTCCATGTCGGCTAATCAACTTAAACCGGGAGCTAAACTTCCGCATTTTATACTGAACGACGAAAACCATCGACCGGTGGATATTTCTGCCTTAACCGGAAAGTATTTGGTGTTATATTTTTATCCAAAAGACGATACTCCCGGATGCACCAGGGAAGCTTGCAGTTTCCGCGATTCGTTTCAGGATTTGGTCGATGCCGGCGCCGTTGTTTTTGGCGTGAGCAGCGACAGCCCCGATTCGCATGCTAGGTTTAAGAAGAAATATCGCCTCCCATTTTCGTTGCTTTCCGACACAAATGCCGAATTGCGCAAAATGCTCGGTGTTCCAACCGATTTGTTTGGGCTGTTACCAGGCCGTGTCACCTACATTTTTAATCCTGAAGGCCGTCTGGTTCATGTGTTTGATTCGCAGTTTTCTCCGGAAAAACATGTACAGGAAGCGCTTCAGATTATTGGAAAAAATCGTTGATTTCTGATCTGCTGACTTCTAATAATTTTCTTCGCGTATTTCCATGTAAGCTTTCGGGTGCAGGCAGGCCGGGCATTGTTCCAGCGCTTTTACCGATTCGTAAACAAAGCCGCAATTCATACATTTCCACCACACTTTGCCATCTTTCACAAAGACCTTGTCTTCCGAAATATTCTGCAAAAGTTTCAGGTACCTGCGTTCGTGTTCGGCTTCAACAAGAGCAATGAGTTTATATGCAGCGGCAATTTCAGGAAAGCCTTCTTCGCGGGCCACTTCCGAAAAATGTGGGTACAATTCGGTCCATTCTTCATGTTCGCCTTCTGCGGCAGCTTTCAGGTTTTCCATAGTTGTGCCGATTATTCCTGAAGGAAAACTTGCCGTAATTTCAGTCATTCCACCTTCCAGAAATTTAAAAAAGCGTTTGGCATGTTCCTTTTCCTGGTTGGAGGTTTCCATGAAGATAGCCGCAATTTGTTCAAAGCCTTCTTTTTTGGCCACGCTGGCAAAAAACTCGTAGCGGTTCCTGGCCTGCGATTCACCTGCAAACGATTTCAGCAGGTTTTGTTCTGTTTTTGTTCCTTTTAACGATTTCATTGGTTCTGAATTTTTATTTGTCCCTGAAAATTATCCTGAAAATTACAACTTAAAAAGGGAAAAATGAAGTGCGAACCCGTTAATAAACTGTATCTGACAAAAATAACAAAAGACTCATTTTTGAGCCTTTTGTCTATCATCTTCTTCTCTAAAGTATCGGAAAAATCTTTTGGTCGGCCAGATATTCCAGAATGGTCATTGCATTGCTTGCCCGGTTTTCAGGATGAAGTACCAGCGTTGGATTTTCAGGAGTAACAAACTGGAGATCAGCTCCAGGCAGGTTTTCAATCAATCCCTGCTCGAATTTTTCATAGAGTTCAGGTTTGTTCTGTTTGCAAAATTCGAGGCTGGCATCCATGTGAATCAGCTTGAAACGCTCTTCGCCAATGATTTGAATTACTTGTTTGCGAATATTTTCGTCAGGTGAAATGAACGAGCAAATGGTGATGATTCCCTGATTGTTCAGCAGTTTGCTGATGTGGGCCACACGGCGCAAATGCTCGGCCCGGTCGGCAGGCGAAAAGTCAAGCTCGTTCGAAAGGCCAGAACGGATCGAGCTTCCATCGAGTAACACCACTGTTGCGCCTGCTTCGAACAATTCTTTTTCGAGCGTAAAAGCCAGCTCATTTTTTCCTGAACCATGCAGGCCGGTGATCCACAAAGTCGTTCCAATCTGGTTGTAGCGTTTTTCTCGCTGTGCTTCCTGAATCAGGCATTCGCCTTTATGAATCCGTAGTTTGTTGGCTTCCAGCGTTTTTTCATCCACAATTTTCGATGGCAGGTCTTCGGCATTCAGCTTATCGATGATCATCCCAACAGCCACGGTGTTGTGCGTCATCGGGTCGATCAGGATGAAAGAACCGGTACTGCGGTTTTTCTTGTACGGATCGAAGAAAATAGCTTTGTTGGTGGTCATCACCACCCGGCCGATTTCGTTCAGCTCAAAATGGTTGATGGCCGATTTTTGAAGCGTGTTGACATCGATTTTGTATTTAATCTGATCGAATTTTACACGTGTCGTGTTGTTGGCATGTTTAATGAAAAGCTGCACATTCGGGTCCATCGGCTTTTCGTCCATCCAAACCAGCATGGCCTCGAAATGGCGCTCGATGCGCGGCAAATTGTTGGGATAAACAATCATGTCGCCACGCGAAATGTCGATTTCGTCTTCCAGCGTAATGGTAACCGATTGCGGTGGAAAAGCCTCGTCAAGATTTCCGTCGTAAGTAATAATCTCTTTTATTTTCGATGTTTTGCGCGATGGTAAAACCATAATTTCTTCCCCTTTCCTGATAATTCCTGAAGCTACACGGGCCGAGAACCCGCGGAAATCGAGGTCGGGACGCAACACATACTGGACCGGGAAACGCATGTCGTCGAAATTGCGGTCGCTGCTGATGTGCACCGATTCGAGGAATTCGAGCATGCTTGGCCCGTGATACCAGGGCATCAGCGTGGTTGGCTCTACCACATTTTCGCCTTTCAACGCCGAAAGCGGGATGAAATTTACGTCGGGCACATCAAGCTGGGTGATGAACGATTTGTAATCGGCCACAATTTCGTCGAACACTTTCTGGTCGTAATTCACCAAATCCATTTTGTTAACGGCCAGCACCACGTGTTTAATGCCCAGCAGCGAAACCAAAAATGTATGGCGACGCGTCTGGGTAATTACTCCTTTGGTGGCGTCGATCAGGATAATGGCCAGGTTGGCCGTTGACGCGCCGGTAACCATGTTGCGCGTGTATTGCGTGTGTCCGGGCGTGTCGGCAATGATGAACTTACGCTTGTTGGTCGAGAAATAGCGGTAAGCGACGTCGATGGTGATTCCCTGTTCGCGCTCGGCTTTCAGTCCGTCGAGAAGCAAAGCGTAGTCAATTTCTTCGCCGGCATGGCCCACGCGCTTGCTGTCGCGCTCCAAAGCCGAAAGCTGATCTTCGTAAATCTTCTTGCTGTCGAACAGTAAACGCCCGATCAGGGTCGATTTGCCATCGTCAACCGATCCGGCAGTCAGCAGGCGAAGCAGGTCTTTTTTCTCGTCCTGATCCAAATACGCATTAATATCAATATCTTGTGTCATAGTAAATGTTGTTTTAATAACGTGTCCGTTGGCTAAAGCCGAACGGCAAAGGATAAATTGCAATATCCGAAGCCTATCCTTTGCCGTCACATTTATGTGACGGACATTGATTGTAATTACTAGAAATACCCTTCTCTCTTTTTCTGTTCCATCGAGCCGTCCTGGTCGAAGTCGATCACACGGGTGGTGCGTTCGGAAACGGTAACAGTCATCATTTCTTCCACGATTTTTTCAATGGTATCAGCTTCCGATTCAACAGCCCCGGTCAACGGGTAGCAGCCCAGGGTGCGGAAACGGATCATTTTCATTTCAGCATTGGCTGCCATTTCTTCGGGCATCCGGTCGTCGTCAACCATAATCAGGTTTCCATCCTGATTCACCACCGGACGTTCTTTGGCAAAATAAAGCGGCACAATCGGGATTTTTTCCAGACGAATGTATTGCCAAATATCAAGTTCTGTCCAGTTCGAAATTGGGAACACGCGAATTGATTCGCCTTTGTGGACGCGGGCATTGTAAATGTCCCACAATTCGGGGCGTTGATTTTTGGGATCCCATTGGTGAAATTTGTCACGGAACGAGAAGATGCGTTCCTTGGCGCGCGATTTTTCTTCGTCGCGGCGGGCGCCACCGAAAGCGGCGTCAAATTTGTATTTGCCAAGTCCTTCAAGCAAAGCCTGGGTTTTCATTACATCGGTATGCACTTTACTTCCGTGGGTAAAAGGGCCAACGCCCGCTTCGAAGGCTGACTTGTTGTAATGAACAATCAGGTTCCATCCGTTTTCACGGGCATAATTGTCGCGGAATTCAACCATTTCCTTAAACTTCCATTTCGAATCGATGTGCATCAGCGGAAATGGAACTTTTCCGGGATAAAAGGCTTTTTCGGCCAGACGAACCATCACCGACGAATCTTTTCCGATGGAATAGAGCATGACCGGATTTTCGAATTCGGCTGCTACTTCGCGGATGATGTGGATGGCTTCGGCCTCCAGTTCTTTTAAATGAGAAAGACTATATTCTGCCATATTTTGTTCCTGTCATGATCATTCAGGCTGGCAAAAATAATACTATTGACTCTTTATTTGAGTAGTATTAATACTGACAGTCCCCAAGCGTTTGAGCGACTGTCCGGTAAATTTATGGTGGAGGCAACTGTTGGAAATTCGACAAGTTCAAACACAAAGCCTTGTCATTTGTTATCTGTTTTAAAAGCTAAAATATTTATTCCGGTCTGGGCACAGAAATCGTGGAATAAATTGACCACTTACGGAGGTGTTGGTTATTCGATAAATCCCGGATCGGGCAATCGAAATTCTGTTTTTTCAGGATGGGAACTTCAGTACGATTTTACACCGGTGGTTACGCTGGGCGGTGAATTGTATTATCAATCGGCCAATGCACCCAGCAGCCAATCGGTGGCGGCATTTAATGTTGGCGGATCGATTAATGCAAGCCAGAAGTTTCATTTCATCTTTTCGGTAGGGCACAGTTTAATCCATGAAAATATACTCAGCTCTTATGTCGGGCTGTTGTGGACGATTTAGATTAACTCCTCAAAATTTAAGTTATGACGTTTGCTCCAGGGAAATAGGTGAAGTAATAAATGCGTTCACATTTTTGCCCGAATGATTTCCACAAATCAACTTAAAGTGTTTTAGAAAATAAAAATTAACCCATTCGTTTCTACCAATGGTTTATATGAACTTTCCCAACTTGCTTGACGGTATGACAACCAATGCAGGCTGCTGTTTCTTGGGGATTGACTTGAATATAGTTGTGCGAATTATGACAGTCGATGCACCCAAAGCCCTGATGATTGGTCGCAACAAAAGAACGACTATCACCTCCCTGCGGGCCTAAGCTGATCCCGCCAACAATTACTTCAGGGGCGCTACCCTGATCGGCGGGATCGTGGCATGTGTTGCATAGCTTTGTTGCCTGGACCGAAAGCGTTGTCTGATCGGGATAAGTATAGGTTGAAATACTTCCGGTAGTTAATGAGATAACCTTTTGATATGCATCGGGCAATGCCGACACGTTCGTATAACCGGCCTTCCACTGGCCATCCAACACGGAACCATATTTTGCCAGCTTTTTGGCATTAGTGGCACTTGGGTCGTGGCATACCTCACACTTTGTTGCCTGCCAATCTCCTGTATTAATTGCAGTCCATGTACCTGCCGGGTTGCCGGTCTGATCGATCGGTGTCACAAAATGCGCCACACCTAACTGATATTGAAAAGTAGAGTGGCACTTAAGACAGTTATCGGTGAGTAATTCGGCAGTGTTGTGGTCAGCGTTTGTCAAAACATCTGCTGCCGACAGGGCGTGTAAATTTAAAGGGCCTGCCCATTGACTTTGTTCGGTAGCGTGACAACTACCGCAATCAGCATTCGCAACATGAGGATCGGCAGCTTCTTTTTTGCAGGAGGCGAATCCACCAATTATTACCAGACCAAGCATTAATTTTTTCATGATTTCAACAATTTAGGTAGTGATTTTTTTTTAAATCTACATATTAAGTATCACTTTAAAAAGAAAAATGCCTGAAATGACATAAGATACTGTCTTTCAATTCATTTTGAATTTTTTTCTATCGACTAAATCGTTTTAATTTCTTTGAATTATTGTGAATTTGAGTTTTCCATTTTTTCAATTGGTACTGATTTCTTGCCGATGGCAGATATTCACGTTTGCCCGTAAATGCTATGTCGGGCTTTTGTGGACAATTTAGTTTTTTTTCCGGAGCTAAAATTTCCAGAAAAACGGTATTAAGGTAATGGAAATCAGAAACGCAATGAGGTTAAACGGAAGGCCAACTTTTACAAAATCCTTGAATTTGTAGTTGCCAATCCCCTGAACAATCAGGTTGGTTTGATA
>JBBIHV010000167.1:0-7214 GCA_037446835.1 Sunxiuqinia sp.
CCTTTCAGTTCGATTGGGGGTTTGTCGGAAGTGAGGATCAATTGCTTGCCACTTTGGTGAAGGTGGTTGAAAATATGGAAAAAAGTTTCCTGGGTTTTTTCCTTTCCGGCGAATTCCTGAACATCGTCAAGTATCAGTACGTCAATCATTTGGTAGAAATTCAGGAAATCGTTCCGGTTGTTGTTCCGGGTAGCTTCGGTAAATTGTGTCTGGAATTTATTGGCATTTACATACAAAACGACCTTGTCCGGATGACTTTCTTTTACTTCAATTCCGATGGCATGAGCCAGGTGAGTTTTTCCCAAACCCGAATTCCCGTATATCATAAGCGGATTAAATGCGGTTCCTCCCGGATTCTGGGAAACTGCCCAACCCGCGCTTCTTGCTAAACGGTTGCATTCGCCTTCAACAAAATTGTCGAAAGTATTATCTAATCTCAATTGCGGATCAATCTGGATTTTTTGTATTCCGGGAATTATGAATGGATTTTTTATCGATGGCTTTCCTTCATTTTTCATAGGAATGCTCATCGGCTTATTTTGTATTTTGCTGTTGTTGTTTGTTGGATATTTTACTGTATAAGGCTGAGAATTGGTTTGACTATTTCCCATCACCACAACATATTCCAGTTTGGCCCCCATCCCAAGCTCTTTTCTCAGGGTTTTCCTTAACAGGTCGATGTACTGTTCTTCAAGGTACTCGTAAAAAAACGGGCTTGGTACCTGAATTGTCAGAATCTCTTCGTCAAGGTTAACCGGAACGATTGGTTCAAACCAAGTTTTAAAACTGATGCTTGGAACATTGTCCCGAATAATTGACAGACAACGATCCCAAACCAAACGATGATCATTAATCATTTTGGAGCAGGATATTAAAATTGATATAACTTAATCCGTAATATTTTTCCTTCGAAAACAAATTTTGTGAAAAAAAATGTATAAAAAAAATGGGTTTGCTATTGACTTTTAACAAAACATCATAAAGGGATTAAGGCTCAGGCATTTAAAAATTAAAAAAAGATTAAATTTTTTTTAAATAAATTAAATTTCTGATTTTCAAGTAGTTATAAACAGAATTTGTTAAATGCTTGTTAATAAAGGATTGTAGAATAATTTACAATAAATTATATTATTGACCTATTCTAGTTCGTCTGGTTTTTGATCGCTTTTTCAAGTTTTATCTTTCGTCCGTTCTTAAAAGCCACCAAACTTGCATCAGGAAAATTGACCCGTGCCTGGTCGAGGAGTTTGGAAATTTTATCAAAATCGCTGGTTCCGCCGGCAAGGTAATTGTAGGTTTCGCTTATTTTCATTTCTTCAATCGGTCCCAATCCTTTAAAAAATGTAGATTCGGTCGATAACTTTGCCGGACTTGAAATTAAATGCACCTTGTAAATGATCTGACCTTTCTCTGGGCGCGTGGCAGGTTTTGCAGTGATGTAAACATCTTTGCCAATGTTGAATGCCGAAAAATGAACATACCGCTTGGGATTGCTCCTGACGTCCTTCAGAAGCAGGTCCAGACTTCCGGCCAAATTATTCAAATTGTTGTATAAAGCCGGATCGTTGATCAACATGCCAGCAGAACTGTCATTCGTATTAAGTTTCTGAACGATTTTGTTCAAGCCTGAAATTGTCGAGCTTAATTCGGCAAAAACTGGGCTCACGTCGAGTTTGGCAAGCGAATCGGAGAGCGAGGAAAGGTTCTTGATGATATTGGTAATCTGGCCTGAATTACTCTTTATTGAACCGGAGATACTGTCGAGGTTATTTACGATTGAATTTATTTTCCCGCTGGTTATTATCTTGTTCAATTCGGCTGATGCCGATTGAATGTTTGCAATGGTCCGGTTAATGTTTTCAAAACTTTCAGTCAGGTTATTTCTGGTCTTTTTATTGAAAACATAGGTTACTACTGTGAGGGCCGAATCGAGCGAGGCAATTAATTCTTCTGCTTTTTTCTTTAGAGGAAGTACCTGCATGCTGACCTGTTCTTTCAAATCCCCTTCGATTGCTCCGGGAATCGTATCGTTAGGTTTGTAGTATTCGCCATTGTGGGCAACTTCCAATTTGACTGACTTCGTACCCATTATGTCGCTTGATACTATTTTTGCAATCGATCCTTTCCCGATTTTAAATTTGTCGTGAAGCGACAGGGTTACCAGAAGACGACCCGAATAATCGCCCATAAAACCAATTTTTGAAACTTGTCCCACCTGATAACCATTAATGGTAACCTGACTTGATCGGAGCAACCCGTCAATTTTGTCATAGACGACGTAATAATTTGTTGACCGTTTTAAAATATCAATTCCTTTTAAAAAATTGATTCCCCAGATTAGGATAGCTAAACTGGCAATAACTACAAAACCTAATTTGGTATATTTTGAAATCTTGATCATGTTGCTGAATGTTTCTTGTTTCCTTTGTACAAAGCTAAAAAGCATTAATCAGTAAAACAAGTTGATTTATCTTTTTACGGCTAATGCGGGTTTATTTTGTGTTATTAACAACGATGCGCTTTCCGGCCACGAAAGATACAATAAATGCCTGTGGAAATTTGTGTTTGACCTGATCCAATAAAGGTGTAATTTGTGCAACTGAAGCTTCTTTTCCCACATAATAACGGTAATATTTATCGCTCTTTTCCCTCCTGACATTTTTCATCCCTTTAAAATTCGACGCCAACGGTTCAACCGAAGTGAGGCTGGCTGCAATCTGCACACTAAAATACGGATCAACATCAGGATTGGCATTGTTTTCGCTCGAACTTACCGGCTTTTTAATTTCTTCTTTGACTTCCTGATTAAGTGACTGATCTTCTTTATTTACTGGTTCTGCTGTATTTGCTCCCGCATTTACAGTTGCTTTTTCGCTTGCCAGATTATCAGGTGCAGGTGTTGCTTTTTCATTCTTTTGAACCGAATCTGTGCCCAAAGCAGTGGATTGCTTCGATTTTGCATGATTTTCAGTACTGGCCAACACCTGATTTTTCGTTCTGGAACTTTTGCTTTTAAACTTACGGAAGGCTTCCAAAATCGAATGTGCAATATTTTGCTCGCCCTGGTCGCTCATCAGGTAATTGGCTTCCGCCGGATTGCTGATGAAGCCGGTTTCAATCAGGACACTGGGCATTGCCGACATTCGCAAAACCAGAAACCCGGCTTGTTTTACACCGCGGTTCGAACCTTCAAGTTTCGACCTAAATTGTTGCTGAACGTCGTCGGCAAACGATAAGCTTTGCTCCATGTACACATCCTGAACTGTTTCAAACATGATATAGGATTCGGAAGAATTTGGGTCGAATCCCTGATAAGTGGTGGAGTAGTTGTCTTCCAATAAAATGACCGAGTTTTCTTTTTTTGCAACATCCAGGTTTTCATTCGACCGTGGCAACCCAAGAAAATAGGTTTCTGTACCTCGAATGGCTGAAGTTCCGCAAAAATTGGCGTGAATTGAGATAAATAAATCAGCCTTGTTTTTGTTGGCGATGCGTGACCGGTCGATTAACGGGACAAAAACATCGGTGCTGCGGGTGTAGATTATTTTTACATCAGGAAAATTTTCGCTAATTAATTTGCCCAATTTCAGGCCGATTCCCAACACGGCATCTTTTTCGCGGATTCCACCTTTGTTTACCGCGCCCGGATCTTTGCCCCCATGTCCCGGGTCAATAACAACTACCATCGCTTTGGACGCTTTGGCTCCAGTAGGGTGGGAATAGGTTTTTGGGGTGGGCAACAGGCTAAGGATCAACACCAGAAATGCTCCAAAACAATAATACTTCGTCATAATTAGCTTGTATTTCCTTACAAAAGTATAAATATTAAAATTATTTTGTATTTCCTGAGGTTTTGGTAATGGCCTTATTTATATTTTTGCAAACCGGACAAGATGCTTGTTCATATCTTATAAACTGTGGTTTTGATAAAAAATCTTCTTACAAATATATTATTTTTAGTTGCCTTGTCTTCTTTTGGCCAGCTAAATCAGAAATCAGGAAAAATTCACGAAATTCCTGTTCCTGTCCCGGTTGTTAACAAGGATACAATCCCGGTTGTTAAAAACGATTCAATTAAGGTACTTCAGGGTGATTCAATTCCTGATATTTCAGCTTCAGAATCACAAGATTCAATTCAAAAACCTTTACTTGATGCACCAATTACCTATTCTGCAAAAGATTCCATCATCCCTGATTTTGAAAATCAGAAGATGTACATGTACAAAGGTGGGGTGATTAATTACCAGAATATTGAGCTGAAAGCAGATTACATTGTGCTCGACCTGGCTAAAAAAGAAGTTTATGCCGAAGGGCTCCCTGATTCTACCGGGGCAATTGTTGGGAACCCAGTTTTTAAACAGGGCGACGAACAGTTTGAATCGAAGAACATGAGGTACAATTTTGAAACCCAAAAAGGTATCATTACTGACGTGAAGACGACCCAGGGCGACGGATTTGTTCACAGCGAGCTGAGCAAGAAGATTGGCAAAGATGAATTTCTTCTGGTAAAAGGGAAATATACAACTTGTGATGCCGATCCCCCGCACTTTTATCTGCGCATGACCAGGGCCAAGGTAATTTCAAATAAAAAAATCATTACCGGGCCAGCTTATATGGTATTGGAAGATTTTCCTATTTATTTTCCCATGATCCCGTTTGGTTATTTCCCGAATTCAACCACTTATACTTCGGGTATCCTGATCCCAACTTACGGTGAAGAACAAGCCCGTGGGTTTTTCCTTCGGGATGGCGGTTATTACTGGGCCGCAAACGATCATTTCGACTTAGCCTTGCGAAGCGACATTTATTCGAAAGGGTCGTGGGCAACAAAAGTCCATACGAATTACAAAGTCAGGTATAAATATAACGGAAGCTTCGATTTTAGTTATAACCTGAACAAATATTCGGAACAGCCCCTCCCTGATGCCAGGACTACAAAAGGTTTTAGCTTGAACTGGTCTCATTCCCAGGACCCAAAGGCGAACCCAAACCGCACTTTTACGGCCAGCGTGAATATATCGACAAACTCGTTTGATAAGGAAAACTCGAACGTGAACAGCGTGACTTCAATACAAAATTATTTGCAGACCCAAAAATCATCGAGCATTTCATATTCCCGGAAATTCGAAAACTCGCCGTTTAATTTATCGGTCAACTTGCGCCATTCGCAAAATTCACGTGATACGACCATTTCGCTCAGCTTGCCAGAAATAACCTTCAACATGTCGAAAATTAATCCGTTCAAGGTAAAAAACAGGGTAGGACCGGCTAAATGGTACGAGAAAATCAGCTTTAGTTATTCAGGAAATATCAGAAACTCCATTTCAAATGTAAAGGAATCCCAGTTATTCCATAAATCTCTGCTCAAAGACTGGCAAAACGGCTGGCGCCATTCAATCCCGATTACTTTGCCCTCGTTTAATTTGCTTAAATACATCAATCTGAGCCCGAGTTTCAATTATTCCGAACGATGGTACACCAGCTACATAAACAAACGCTACGATCCAAACAACACCTATTTGCCACCTCGTGCAAATCACATCGCCACCGACACCGTTTACTCATTTCGGAGAAACTACGATTATTCTTATAGCCTGAGTTCATCAACTACCATTTATGGGATGTATATTATGCGCAACCCTAACTCGCGGCTGAAAGCCATCAGGCATAAAATTACACCACAATTAAGCTTTAGTTACACTCCTGATTTTGGCCAGAAAAAATTTGGTTTTTGGGGCTCGTATATTGATGGAAATGGGATTGAGCAGTATTATAATCATTTTGAAGGTGCAGCTTTTGGTTCGGCCGGACGTGGAAAAAGTGGGGCAATTTCATTCAGCCTGAATAATAACCTGGAAGCAAAAGTGCTGGAAGTTAAAGACAAAAAAGACAGTTTGGTATCAAAAGATGATAAACCAAAATATAACAAGGTGAAAATCATTGATGTAAACATGAATACTTCCTACAATTTGGTTGCCGACTCCATGAGGTTGTCGCCATTTGCGATTACCGCAAGAACGACGATTAAAGGCATCAATGTAAACATGGGCGCAAATCTCGACCCACATATGGTTGATTCAAAAGGTAAAATATACGACCAATATGTTTGGAACCATTTGGCCGGAATAAATAAGATTGGGCGCCTGACCAATGCCAACCTGTCGTTCGGTATGAGCTTTGATTCGAAAAAAGATACGAAGAAAACCGAACCCGAAAAGAAAAAGACCGGGAATGAAGCGCCTGAAATTAAGGAAATTCCTGAATATGTTGCGTTTAACATGCCATGGAGTTTCAGGTTCGATTATTCGTTATATTACAACAATAACTTCATCCCCGATCCTACAACCGGAAAGGTTAAAAAAACGATCAACCAGTCAATAAATATGAGCGGGCGATTAAGTTTGACCGATAAATGGCAAATGGACATGAACACCAACTTCGACATCCAGGCCCGAAAATTTTCGTTTACAACCTTCAATGTCAGCCGGAACCTGCACTGCTGGAGCATGTCGTTTAGCTTTGTTCCTTTTGGCGCGCGCAAAAGTTACAGTTTTAACCTCTCGGCCAGTTCGTCTATCCTTCGCGACCTGAAAATAGCGAAACAAAGTTCATGGCAGGATAACACGTATTAACTAAGTTTTTTTTGAGGGAGAGGTAAGGCATTTCGGCCCTTTTTCCTAAACCGGTTGGTTTATTTCCAGAACCTGATTATTGCAATTTCGCAAACCAAGAAGATGATTGCCAGCACGATAAAATATTTCCACAATTGCTTGCCATTGTTCAAATTCTGAAGTGTGGCGGTGAAATTTACATCAGAAAGCCCGATTACCTGAAATTGTTTGAACAGACCGGGTTGAATCAGTTTTTTTAGTTCCTGCACCGAGTAAAATTCGGGATCGGATTCTTTTCGGGAATAGTTGAACGATATGGCCTGGATAGGCTGATTCCCATCGAAAATAACGAAATGGCCTGCCACTTTTGGAAGTTCGTCAAGCGAAACGGTTTTTTGTCCGTTGCCTGTTGTCTTAACAGGAAGGAGAAATTCTTCCTTCGTTTGCATGTTCCTGATTTTCAATTGTCCTGAAAGATTTTCGTAATGATTCAGTACGACTGGTTCATCAAAATCGATGGGATATGAATATTTTTGTGGGGCGCCGCTGTTCAGTACCATGTTATAAACCGTCGGCACAAAAATAAGGTGACGTATAAAATTT
>JBBIHV010000168.1:0-5804 GCA_037446835.1 Sunxiuqinia sp.
GAATTAAAAAATGTTAACAAACACTCCGCAAAAACAAAATTTTAAGTTGAACAAAAGTTCAACTTAGTTTTTAATCCCGATGGATAATGAACTAACGAATACTCTAATCTTCAATAACAGCAGGCAATATTTGACAAATATCAAAATTTTGTCAAATCATTTTTCCAGTAATTCATCAGGAATAGTGAACAGAATTATTTGCCTGTATAGTATTTCATGGCTTCAGGTAAAAAATTCTGAATGGCAGCTATCCGCTTTTGTTCAACAGGATGAGTACTTAAGAATTCAGGCACCTTAGCCGTTGAATTTGCCGCCATGCGTTCCCAGAAAGTAACAGCGTCCTTTGGATTGTATCCGGCCATAGCCATAAAAATTAATCCAAGTTTGTCGGCTTCGTATTCGTGCTGACGCGAAAACGGCAGGATCACTCCGTATTGGGCTCCAAGTCCATAAGCTGTCTGGAATAAGGATTGAGTCTGCTGAGGTTTCGTCTTAAGCAGTTCAGTCAAGGCAGTGCCACCATATTGCACCAGTATTTGCTGACTCATCCGTTCATTCCCGTGACGAGCCACTGCATGGGCAATTTCATGGCCCATAACCACCGCAACTCCAACATCATTCTGAGTCATTGGCAGAATTCCGGTATAAAACACCACCTTTCCACCCGGCATGCACCAGGCATTTGCTTCTGCATTGTCAACCAGGTTAAATTCCCAGTTAAAATCGGCAACCCGATCGGCGAACCCATTATCGCGCAGGTATTTTTCAACGGCAACCGAAATCCGCGCCCCTACCCGCTTAATCATATCGGCCTGTTGCTTGTTGGTTGACAGTTTATTGTCTTTTAAAAACTGGCTATAATTGGTCAAGCTCATTTCTACCATATTCGATTCAGGCAAAAGACTGACCTGTTTCCGGCCAATCAACGGCACTGTGCTACACGATTGAAAAAGAACAAAAAGGGCCAAAATGCCTGTTTTTAGTAGATTCTGATTAATAATATTTTTCATCTGTTTATAATTTGTTTTTTAATTGCCAGATAGCATGTCCCGATCCATCGGGAGAACTCGCCAGCGATAATCATGCGTCAGTGTGCGATTATCTCTCATGGCTCGTTTCATAAACTGAAATTTAAATTTGTCGAAAAAATTAAAACAGCGATCGTAATTAAAGGTTGATTATCCTTAAAGTTTTTTGAAACAACGACGAACGAAAAACCCGCCAGAAGCGGGTTTTTATGATGCTAATCTTCATCTTCCATGGAATCCATGATCCTTATCTTTTCCTTCAGGAATTCGATCTTTTCCTTCGTGACGACGATCTTCTGATTGACATCCTCAATGAGAGCCTCCGCATTTTTCGTATTGGCGAAGAATCCAACATTGTTATCCAGTAAAGCCAGATCGTTTTCCATCTGTTTAAGCTTGGTCATGTATTTTTCACGTTCAAAACGCATTTTATTCTGACCTCTTGAACTGGTCGTGTTGTTTACTACTTTATTCTTGAATTTCATCAGATTCCGGCGTTTCTCGTCAATACGCAAGGTATCAAAATGACGGTTGATCAAATCGCGGAACTCATTCTGGATTGAATCTTTATCGCGAAACGGCACATGACCGATTTCGGTAAAACGCCGTTGAAAATCTTTCAGTTTATCCAGGTCGGCGCCATCGTCACCGGTGAGGGCGAATTGCCTGACTTCTTCCAACAGTTCACGTTTCAGCCTCAGGTTTTCAAGCTGTTCGCCATCGATTGAAGAAAAATGTTTGGATTTATTTTCGAAAAAATAATCGCAGGCCGCACGGAATCGTTTCCAGATTACATCTGAATATTTTCGCGGCACAGGTCCGATTTGTTTCCAGGCTTTCTGAATTTCGATGAATTCATCAGCCGATTTTTTCCAGTCGGTGCTGTCTTTCAGCGCTTCGGCCTGAATGCACAAATCGGTTTTCATCTGAAGATTGTTTTGCTGCTCTTCTTTATTCTGATTGTAGAATTCACGTTTGCGGTCGAAGAATTTATCGGAAGCGATCCGGAAGCGTTCGTAAATTTTATTATTGTCTTTTTTAGGAGCGAAACCAATGGTCCTCCATAATTTCTGAAGTTCAATCAGCTCTCTCGATTTTTCGTCCCAGTCGCGGTGCGAATCAATCTCACCGTTCGCAATTTCCTCAACCTTTTCGCAAAGGGCGATTTTGGCATCCAGGTTCTTTTTCTGCTCCGATTTCCGGCCTTCAAAATAATCCTGATGTTTTTTATTGATGATCGAAGTCGCTGCTTTAAACCGTTCCCACAATTCGTCTTTCTTATCGCGCGGAACCGGCCCGACTTCGCGCCATTGTTCGTGGTATTTCTGAAGAATATTGAATGCTTTGATGATGGAAGGCTCGACCAAAAGCTCTTCGGTTTTTTCGCAGATTTCCATCTTGGTTTCCAGGTTTTTCTTCAGGTCCATATCGCGCAACTCTTTATTGATTTTAATAAAATCATAAAAGTTCTCGACATGATGGTGGTAGGTATCCCAAAGATCTTTCAGCTTGGCTTGCGGCACAAGTCCAATTTCTCTCCAGCGGTTTTGTAATTCACGGAATTCGTGAAAGGTCTTATTTATCGATTCTTTATTGTTGATCAGAGCTTTAATCTCTTCAATAATCTCATATTTTTTCTCCAGGTTGAGGTCTTTTTCCTCATCGATTTTCCGGTTGTGCTCGCTTCTCAGATCCTGATATTGTTTCAACAGGTTTCTCAAATCGATTTCATACGGATCGGGTTCCGCCTTAAATTCTGCAAGATCGCCACCCGCTTCTGCAAAAGCTGCTTTTTGAACTTCAATTTTAGCCCGGTACTGACGGAAGAAATAGATTTTGATTGCATCAACATCATCTTTCATCCCCTCGAAATCTTCGCTTTCAAGAATTCCGCGCAAAGCATTGATCAATTCAACTTCCGAAAAATTGGCATAATTGGCCAACTTAATCTGTGTTTCGTGATCAGCTTCAACATCTTCTTCAAGATCGAGCTCTTCATTCAAATGTTCCATCAGGTGGTCAACGGTTAAATCGTCTTCGGCAACTAGTTCAGGCTTAACCTCAGGCACAGCAGCAATTGGTTCAGCTTCAACGGTTACTTCCGGCTCGATATCCGGTTCATTTTCAGCTTCAGCTGTCATTTCTTCGGCCACAATTTCAGTTACAACTTCCGGTTCTTCTTCCATTTCAGGTGCAGTATCCGGTTCATTCTCAGCTTCTGCAGTTATTTCTTCAACTGCCATTTTAGAAGCCACTTCTTCAACTTCAGGAACAACTGTTTTTTCAGCTTCCTGAATTGTTGAATCAACTACTTCAGCCATGGGCTCTGCCACCGCTTCTTCAGTATCCGATTCAACTTCAGCTACCACAGTTACTTCGGTCTGTTCAACAGATTCTACAGCAACATCCTGATCATTAATAATTTCTGGCTCAACAAGTGCGCCACTTAACTCTTCTTTTGAGTTTTTTAGATCTTTAGGTTCCATAACAAAATTTTAAATTACACGGTAATTACAGAGTATAAGGTCATCATTCAGCCTACGAAAATAGATATTACAAGCTAATACTCAAAGATTTTAATTAATAAATGTACAATTCCTTCGGATAATAAAAAAACCCAACGATTAAGCCAGTCATTTTTTGCTTTTATCGTCAGTTTATAACCATGGTTTTGTTCAGCTTGTTACTTTTGCAGAAAAATTTAGGTATGCGCATCGACATTCTGACTGTTGTTCCCGAATTGCTTGAGAGTCCATTCAGCCATTCAATTATTAAAAGAGGCCAAGATAAAGGGCTGATTGAAATTCATGTACACAATATCCGCGATTTTTCGGAAGATAAACACCGGCGTACCGACGACTACGCGTTTAGTGGCGGTGCCGGAATGGTGATGACCATTCAGCCGGTTGAAAGCGCCATAAATTTCCTGAAATCGCAGCGCGATTATGACGAGATCATTTACACCTCTCCGGATGGGATGCACCTGAACCAGAAAACGGCCAACAAACTTTCGCTCCTGAAGAACATCATCATCCTTTGCGGCCATTACAAGGGAGTTGACCAGCGAATCAGGGAACACCTGGTAACCATGGAAATTTCGATTGGCGACTACGTGCTTACCGGCGGAGAACTTGCTGCAGCAGTGATAGTTGACAGCGTGGTGCGGCTGATTCCGGGTGTTTTGTCTGACGAAACATCGGCGTTGACCGACTCGTTTCAGGACAATTTGCTGAGCCCGCCGGTTTATACCCGCCCTGCCGACTACAAAGGCTGGAAAGTACCTGAAATTCTCCTTTCAGGAAACGATAAAAAAATTACGGAATGGCAGGAAAAACAAGCCTACGAACGAACAAAACTGCTGCGACCGGATTTGCTGAAAGACCAGTAAAATACCAATGAATTACCGCGACTGAACACTGCCTACCTTCGGCAAATCTTCTTGTACGCACAATACGAGCATTTCTGCGAATCGCCGGTTTGATCATAAACATTCTCCACACTGAAGATTTCGCCCAGAACTCCTGAAAATAAATTTCTGAATTCGTCGGCCACACCACTAAAAACAAGCCTTTCACCCTGAAAAATTACATTGGGAACAAAATCATCGGCAAACAAGTCGTCGAGCTTATAAATGACCGGATAAATTGCAGGAAAACTCGCGGTACGACTCAGAATATCAGCATAAATTAAAGTCTGGAAAATTTCTTTTCGCCGGTCTTTGTAATCACGGTCGGTCAACTGGTTCCAGTCCTTAAAATCAAGTTTCAGGTTTCTTCCGGTTTTGTAATCCACAATTCGCAAACCTTCTTCTGTTCGGTCTATGCGGTCAACCACGCCACCAACCCGGACGATACACTGGGCGTCACCTGAAACAACCTGGTATTCCGTGAAATATTCCTGTTCGAGACTTACCAGGGTGAACGGCGCAACCTGCATATCCTTTTCCAACAACTGATGGATGTAATCGCGGATATGCGAGGCAATCAGAATGGTTTGACCTCTTAATTCAATTGGATGCACAACTTCCGGATCCATCTGAAAGTACTGTACAGCAATTGATTGACGGACAACATTCTCAATTTTTTTCGGGTCGCCGCGAAGCAGTTTGAGCGCCGAAACCTCCACTATTTTATTCAGGAAAGGCCGGTAAAGCAACTCCATGGCATAATGAAACAAGTTGCCAAAAAGCACCGCGTCGATTTCCTCTTTAACCTCGTCTTTTTCCTTGATTTTGGCCAGGTATTTAAAATAGAATTTCAACTTGCAGTCGAGCCAGGTGTTAATGGCACTGGGACTCAGGTTCCGGTCCGCAAATTCAGTTATTAATTTTTCGATGTGCCCCCTGGTGGTTTCAATCCGGATTGGTTCAGGATTATTGCTTTTAAAATTGAAACTCAGGTTAAGTTCATCCACCTCAAAATCTGAATCGTACAGTAGCTGGTACAAAAAACGACTCTTTTCCGACGACGCAACACCTTCGCTTACTGAATTATACACCAGAACCGTTTTTTCGGTCCGCTGAATCAGGCGGTAAAAATAATAAGCATACATGGCATCGCGGTCTTCGTAGGTTGGCATCCCAAAACCCTTTCGCAAATGATACGGCACAAACGAATGACTGGCGGCAATCCGAGGCAGAAAACCTTCGTTGGCCGAGAACAGCACCAGATTCCCGAAATCGAGGCAGCGGGTTTCGAGCAGTCCCATGATTTGCAGTCCGGTGAGCGGCTCGCCTTCAAATGGAATTGAAATCCGGCGCAGGCTCTGATCGAGCAA
>JBBIHV010000168.1:5904-7208 GCA_037446835.1 Sunxiuqinia sp.
ACATACTGATGGTTCAGCAACGCTACAACCGGCTTGTAATAAAAAACCGGTAATTTTCCCGATTTCCGAATGTTCTTTTGAAGGCTAATCAATTGTGAAACAAACCCATAAACCGGAGTACTCACAAACGGATAACCCATCGTGATGTTGATTTCAGAAAAACTATCGCCAACTGACGAAATAACCGGAATCAGCAAATTTTCGTCGGCCAAAACGAATGCGGTATTGTCGAAGCGGCGGTTCAAATCAAAGTTTTTCAGCACCTGAGGAAGATTAATCGCCTGTGCCTGAGTGATATTACCCGGAACCGAAACCATCGTAACGTTCCGTTTACCAGCCGAAAACTGAGTTTCAGGAACAAAATTCTTTGGAGCCGGAAACTGAAAGATATTTGTCCGGAGGAAATGCCCTGCTTCGTGTTCCGGGTCTTTCAGGTACGATTCGTCGAAATCCCAAAAAAACATGGCTTTTTGCTGGTTCTCAAGCTTTTTAAAAATGGTTTTCTCGCAACTGTTCAGCGCGTTAAACCCAATAAAAACATATTTTTTTGCCTTCAGCCGCGCATCGTGTTCGGTCAGGAGCAATTCGGCCACTTCGCGCGAAATCATTCCGGAATATCCGACTGAATCCTGCCTCAAAACTTCACGAAAACGGTGATAAATGGCGGCCAGCTTGATCCAGATTCCAATAAACTTCTCTTTATTAAACGAATGCGGGACTTTTTCGAGGTTGCCCCAAAACTCTTCGATGGCTTTTTTTTGCTGTTCATTCAGGTAATCAAACTGATTATCAAGCTCCTTCAGGTCCGAAATATTCCGGAACAAGTCGTCGGCATTGAGCAGGTATTTGTCGATGTCGTCAAAATCGGCCAGCAGAATTTCACCCCAAAAGAAAAATTCGTCCAACGATTCCTGATGGCCGGTCACTTTGCCGTAAACCTCCTGAAGTTTAAGTACCAGGGACACCTGATCGGCCAATTGCAGGCCCGAAAGAGAGGAGATCAGTTCGTTTATGGTGGTAATTTCGGGCGAAAGCATGGGATTCTCAATCAGCTCATTCAGGTAAGCGGTAAAAAAAACACCAGCTCTCCGGCCCGGAAAAACCAGGCAGAATTCGCTCAATTCATCACGATGATTCGAGTACAAATAACGGGCAACCTGTTTTAAAAATGGGTTCATTGGCAAAGCATTCCTGGGTTCTGTTTCGGTCGCATTCGTGCGCCGCACAATTCTAACATAATTTGGCTTAAAGGTAAAACTAAATCTTTTCTTTTCAGAAAGAAAAATCGCAGTTAGATTCAAAAA
>JBBIHV010000169.1:0-5941 GCA_037446835.1 Sunxiuqinia sp.
ATCGCCTTATTTTTTCATTAAAAATACGCAGACCTGTAAGCCGGGTCCTGTACCCCGATAAACCGGGGCCTCCATCATTTATCTACCCAGATCATCACTGATCCGATCGAGCAGCCTACCCCTCACGACTTCCGAAGAATCAAAACGGGCCGTTCTGTATTCAGGCGTACCTGAAAATCGTGATATATTTGGCCTTACAACCCAAGAGTGGTACGGCTGACGATGTTGCCACCGCCACCGGTGAGCTTTTACCTCACCTTTTCACCCGTTTCCCGACGAGTCGGGATGGTTATTTTCTGTTACCATACTGCAAGCTTTCGCCCGCCTTCCCATTCAGAAGCATGGCGCCCTGCGTTGCCCGGACTTTCCTCTCTCCCGATTACTCGGGACAGCGATAGAGCGGTCTGCCCGGCAAAGATGCCGAAATAGTTCCAAAGTTCAAGTCCCGGATGTCAGCTTCAATCAAAATTCGCAAAAATACTTCCTCCTGAAATACAGTTCAACCTGAATTTTTCGTTAATGAAACAGAAAACAGCTTCAGGAAATTCAGGCCGAAACCCTCAGCGTTTGACCAAAAACCAGGAAATCCGGACAACTTTTTCGGATTTTGTTGAAGAATTTTGTTGAAGGAAAAAAGCAGAAGGAAATATTCCATGAAAACATTCGGAAAAAAAATTAACGACCGGAAAACACAATTTGATGCCATTCAAAAAGGGATCCTCATCGCTATTTGTTTGCTTTTATTTATTTCCTCGCAGTTGATGGCCCAGGGAACGCTTACCGGGTTTGTTGTTGATGACGAATTTGACGAGCCGCTTGAAAAGGCAGTCGTTACCATTCCCGGAACATTAATCAGTGTGTTGACCGATCAGCAGGGAAAATTCTCGATCAAGCTGGTGGCCGGCGATTATTTTCTGGAAGTAAATTATCCCGGATATTTCAGAAAACAATACAACATGTCGGTTTCCGATGGAATTACGACACCCATGTTCATTATTAAACTGAAAGCAAACGCGGTGGGCCGGGCCTTGCAGCGAAGTGTCAGTTCGTACGAAAACAAAAGGTTATTTCCGCAAACAACCGAGAACTTTTCGACCTGGCAAACGACCGAACAAAATGGAAATCAGGAATTTAATCAACTCCTAAAAACACTTCCTTCGGTAAGTTTTCACAGCAACGGAAGCGGGTTCAACGATTCAGAAATTGGCTTCCGGGGAAATGATGCTAACCGGACAAATTATTCGCTTAACGGCATTTCATTGAATAATCCGGAAACGGGACGGATGGGTTCCTCTTTGCTTTCGGGATTGACCGACTGGGCCGGGCAAATTCAGGTCATTTCGGGACAGGCAGCAAACCTGCAAAGCCAGGCAGGTTCGGGCGGACAGATCAATGTTCTTTCGCTGGCGCCACACGAAAAAGCGGGAGCCGATGTGCTGGCCGTTTATGGCAACAACGGGTTCCTGAAAACTTCGGCAACCATCCATTCCGGGCTGTCGAAAAACGGATTGGCCTCGCTGATCCAGGTTTCCAGAACTTCAGGAAATGGGCTGGCACAAAATACAGCCTTTCAGCAATACGGGTTCATGGTGAACATTCAAAAAGAAATAAACCAGTTTCACACACTGGTTTTAAGCCTGAACGGCGTGGTTCAGCAACATGATGTAAATCCGTCAGATTCAATTGGCGCCTATAACCGATATGGAACAAAATACAACCGCGAGTGGGGCTACCTCAACAAAAAAGCGCTTTCATGGAGCACAAATTACGGCAGAAGCCCGCTCCTCAGCCTGACCCATTTTTGGCACCCGCGCATCAAAACACAAATTACAACGCAACTTTTTGCGGAATTCAATCGTTCGGCCCAACTTTTTCCTGAAGCGCCAATCTTAAGTTCAATTCCGCGAGACTCAACCGGGCTCATCGTGTTTGATAAAATCAGCGACTGGAACAAAGGAACGGCTGTGGCCGAAATGGGCGCTAACCGGGTACCCGATACAAACGGGAAATATATCAATTCTGAAACTTCAGGCATTTCGACATTGGCAGCAATTAACCGCGAAAACCGGTACGGATTGAGAACCATTTTTACTCACCAGTTCAGTAAAAAACTGGATGTCAGTACCGCCCTGAACCTGGAGGAATTTCAGGCCAGCCACTTTGGTGCCGTTGAAAATTTGCTCGGGGCCAACGGCTTCACCAGCTTTTCCGACCTGAACCGTCCGGAGGGATTTTCCGTTCAAAATTTCTTTCAACCCGGATTTTTTGCATCGTTTAATAAAGGCACCAAAACAGCTTTCGATTACCAATCAAAAATTCAATCGGGCGGCATTTCTTTTCGTTTAAACTACCAGTTGTCACGTTTCTACTGGTATCTGGCGGGTTCAGCCTCCATTCGGGACATCCGGAGAACCGATCATTTCAATTATCTGGCCACTGATCGGGCAACGAATTCGGGCTTTGAATTGCAACCCGGCGGGCACGCCCAAACCGGAATCCGTTTCAATTTCTGGAAATATCATTCCGTTTTTCTCCGGACCAGCTATGGTTCATACCAGTCGTTATTTACCACCATCTTTCCTTCAGCAAATAATTGGAAAAATGAGCAGGCAACCAACGAACAGGTGTTCGATTCTGAATTTGGATACACCATTTTCAGCCGGAAAATGAAGATTGAAGCCGTGGCATACCGGTCGCAAATCGCCAATCGGACAATGGTCGGATATGCAAATCTACATCCTGGCGATTCGTTTGGACTGGTAAACGGGCCCGAAGAGCTACACCAGGGAGTTGAACTGAAAACTTCGTACAAACTGACCGGGAACTTCCAGATTAACCTGAACGGCTCGCTGGGCGACTGGCATTATGCGAAAGATGCCACGGCAACAATTTACGGTTCGAACAATCAGCAAACGGCATCTAACGACCTGTGGATTAAAGGGGTGCGCATTGCCAACGCGCCGCAGCTCAGCCTGTTTGCCGAAGCCGAATACCGGTGGGCAAACAACTTTTACATCCGGCTGAATTATTCGCGTGCCGATCGGATTTACGCGCCGTTTGGATTTTATGATTTCAAGGATTTGGCTGCCCGAAGCGATTTTAAACAATGGCAATTACCGGCTTACGATTTATTGGGATTCAGCGCAAACTACCTGGTCAGGCTCACGAAGAAGTTATCGGCCAACTTCATTCTGGGCGGGCAGAACCTGCTCGACACCGAATACATTGAACAATCGGAAACCAATATTCCGGAAGGTAATCCGCACTACACCAGCAACCTGGTTCATTATGGCATGGGACGAACCTGGTTTGGCGGCATGAGGGTACAGTTCTGAAAATTAAACCATGAAAAACTAATGGAACAAAAAGAAAGCTACAGCCACCAGCAAAATGACCGTAGCTTGAATATTTGAGAAACTCAGTTAGAGGCAAAGATGCACAACGATTGAATCAGGACTGAGACAATTTCCAAATTAAATCTACCTCTTCCTATTTGTAGAGAATATCATCTGTTTTGGATATTTGTGAAACCAGAGCTTCGGGACCGACCCATCCATTATATGTTCGTCCCAGGTATATTTTTGTTTTACTTAAATATTAGGTTTACCGGGCCAATTAATCCTGAATTAGTTCTTCCGACATACTGGGTCGGCGTATTCAGGTAATGGTTTCCCAATGTATTGTAAACCAACGCCTCAACCAGATTGTCGCCCGATTTGAGTTTACCGCTGACATCAAACGTCCACGGCGCTGTCAGTCTCTCCCCTGCCGGCTGTCCGTTCACATAAACTTCCGCTGAGGACACCACATGACCCAGGTTGAGGATGATTTTTCCCGATGAAGCCTGTTGCTGACTGATCTGAATTGTTTTACGATACCACATGCCGCCTGAATAAGTTGCCAGAGCCCTGTCTGCTTTCAGGTTATTCAACGTAATTTTACCTTTGCCCGCAGTAAACACCACCGGTTCGGGAATGGCTGCTCCGCCAAATTGGCCGGGAAGCTGCTCGATGCGCAGCGCAACAATAGATTCTGCTTTCATAGTATCCGGGAAATTCACGATCCAGACGGGAATGGCGGGATCAACAGGCTTGGCCGGTTCCATCGTTCCGCGTTCACAGGCGACTGGTTGTCCCGAAACCCAGACTTCAGGTTTGGCAGCTGCCTGAATCATCATTTTCTGTGTTCCCGGAGGTGCTGCAAAACGATACAACCCATAGGTTCCCCGAACATCTGGATTGCAATTGAACGGGAACACATCGGGATTGAGATACCAGTCGGTTGCCAGGGAAACGGGCTTCACAAATTTTGGAGCCGCGCCGGATTTTTTCAGCAAAAAATATCCCCTGCCAACTCCCTTATACCTCAACAAAAGCGGATTTGCACCGGAATTTAAACCAACAACGGAATGGTCGGCGTCAAGTGACGACGAATTGAACCAGGCTTTCACCGGCAGCAAACCTTTCTTCAGGATCGAGGCCCGTTGGTTCTCCGGCGACACCACCGAAGACCAGAGGTAATAACTGGTGCCTTCCTTTTCCGGGTGCAACGGGTAAAGCGGCATGGCCATCCTTGATTTATCGATGATCCCAAATGAAATGATTTCATTGTTGACGTGTCCCTTCATGCCATGATAGCCCTGATGTCCGACATCGTCTTTCAAGCCCCAGCGCCACGAGAATTCATACGGTTGCCAGTAATAATTTTTGCCATTCACCACAACCGGTTGCTCCGAATCGATTTTCTTCAGACCGGCTAATTTTGCATCCAGAGCCGAAAAATCAAGATCATCGGGCAAAGCGCCCAGTTTCCAGAACTGCGGACCATACGCAATTTCTTCATCTTTCCATTCACTGTCATCGTATCCGGGCTGCTGCCAAGCGGTTTCAGTACCTGCATCTTCACGGTATTTCATTTTCCAGACTTCGGCGCCTATCTTACCGTCGAAGGCAGGTAACCGGTAATCGCCATAGCGGTTATCGAGCGTGGGTTTCAACTCAAAATCCCAGTTGTTGTCAAGGGCCAGCGTATCGGCTGCGAGTGCCTGGTGATTTGCCTGTTGTTCGATTTCAGGTTTGCCCGAACTAAAAACAATAAGCTGGGGCTCAGTTTTGTCGAGTGGAAGCGCAATCGTTGTTCCTTTGGCGTCGGCCCGCAACACGTTTAACGGATGTGTACTGCCGTCCCAGGGATTCCAAAGTTCGGCCTTTCCCGAACAAGCGAAGAAGCACGGTGTTCCTTTGGGTACGCCGTATATAAAATAAAGATCCCTGGCGCCCAGTTTTCGGTGCATCACGTTGGAGGTCTGTCCTTCTTTCATTACCTGAAAGTCACGCGGTATCAGGCTGGAAATAATTGATTTGGCATCCAGTGGGTTATGGAAAAACAGAGCCTGTCCACCGGCCTTATTTTTTTGTGAATACACTTTCGCGGTATCGTTTTGTCCGGCATAAGTGGTGCCAAACATTTCTTTAACCATCGCCTGAAGTTCAGGATCGGCAGCCCCGACGCGGTCGCTTACCTGCGGAAGACCTCCTGCCGCCAGCACGATTCCGCCAGCCTTGTAAAACTGATAAGCTTTTTCGAGGGTTGAATAGTGAATGGCAGCCATATCGGGCAAAATCAGGATTTTATATTGTTCGCCACTGACATGCAATTGTTTGTCTTTTATCGCACAACGGGTAAGCGACTGGTCGTCCATAAAATCAAAATCGATCCCTGCCGGATAAAGGTCGCGGGCCATCGTAAAGGCTGCGTCTGTCGATTCTTTCCCGTTCAGGTTAGCCTGTGTGGGGGTAACCGGATAAAGCAAGGCAACGTCGCAACGATGAAAACCCTGCGAAAGGACATAGCTCAACCGTTGCACGCAGGTCATGAATTTTCCCATATCGGCCCAGTAGGGCTGACGAAAATGATTGTCGGGAGCTGCCCACTCCCACCA
>JBBIHV010000169.1:6041-7123 GCA_037446835.1 Sunxiuqinia sp.
CCAGCGTTGCGTGCGGAAATAATCGCCAAATTCCGTCACATCCTTTCCCCGGCCACCGTGATCGCAGCCAAACAACATTCCCCGGCTTGTATGCCAGTCGTACACCTGTTTGAAAAAGCCTTCTTCGGTCAGGGCAACCATCACGTCGTAATAGTCGAGCCGGATTTTATACGAACGCGGACTGAGATTTTCAAACAGGTTGGGCAATTCAGGAATGATGTCGTAGCCTTTGCGTTTGAAGAACTCCTTGGCAAATGCGTCATTCCAGAGAAATCCACGGATGCCGAAATTCAGTTCGTCAGAGAAGAAATAATTCAGGCCTTTCCCGGTCTCTCCTGGGCAATGATCGGCAAAACGCTGATAAAATTTCTCATTAACGCTTTTCCCGCTCAGCGGGTTCATGGGATCCCACGACAGTTGAACCGTATTGCGGTAAACAACAAAAATGCGCCAGTCCCCTGCCGGCGACTGCCAGTTTAAAGCCTGATTATGAATGTACGGAACCAGGTTCACTACCGAACTGGTATCGACATTACCATCCGTTATTTTGTAGGCCCAGGCAGAAATCACCGCATCGGGAACTTCTTTTGTTAACAGGCTGGCACCTTTTAAGTCCCACGTTTTTGATTCCAGTTTTGAACCGTGCAACTTGGGATATTCCTTTAACATTTCATCGACATACCAACCCTGTCCGGCAGCGCCAAGCGTGTAGTCGCTCAGGCTGACAGACATATCCCGCTTTTGGGCTTCTTTCTGGAACCACTGGAACAGTTTCCACCAGTCGGGGCTGAAAAGTTTAGGCTGACTGGGATAGGTCAACCCATAACTAGCTCCGCCAGAGTCGGTGTGACAGTAATTTATCTGCAAACCGGTAATGCCATTATCTTTTAACTGGTCCAGTTCCCAGGTGAGCCGTTCATGGGTGAGGGTATCGCCAAGCCACCAAAAGAATGCAACGTCGCCATACCCTTTGGGTGGGTTCTGAAATCCCGGCAAGACATTCAGGTTTGGTGAACGGTCGGGAAATCCGGGAGGTAATTTTGGATTCTGACCGTATGATGACAATAACAAAAACGTAAATA
>JBBIHV010000170.1:0-4779 GCA_037446835.1 Sunxiuqinia sp.
GAGCGGGAAACGAGGCTCGAACTCGCGACCCTCAGCTTGGGAAGCTGATGCTCTACCACTGAGCTACTCCCGCTTTTTGATTGATGATTTTCGATTTATGATTGCTCCCTTTTCCAACACACAACACCATAAAACAGAACTCTTTTTTTTGAACGCCCCAAAAATAATAAATCTATGCTTTGGATTGATAGGTTTCTGAAAGATAATTTTACCTGAACAGTTTCAAAAATTTTCCGGGAATTGGTGTGTCAAACCTCAGAGTCTTGCCTGATGTGGGATGTCGGAATGCCAATACCCTGGCATGGAGGCCCATTTGCCCGATCGGGTTCAGTTTGGCCCCGTATTTTTTGTCGCCTGTAACCGGATGCCCAAGATCCTTCATGTGTACCCGGATTTGGTTTTTACGCCCGGTTTCCAGCTTAACTTCCAACAAAGCGAATTCATTTTTGCATTTCAGGACTTTGTAATGCGTCACTGCCTTTTGTCCATCGTCGGGCGTTTGGCTCGAATACATCACCAACGCTTTGTTTTCCTTCAGCCACGAAGTAACAGTCCCTTCAGTTTTTTCTACTTCCCCTTCAACCACAACTATATATGATCGTTCAACGATCGATTCATTCCAGTCTTTCTGCAGAATTTCCTGCACTTTTTTACTTTTTGCAAACAGCATTAGGCCAGAAGTGTCCCGGTCGAGACGGTGGACGATGAAGATCAAATTCTTCGGGTCAAATTTCTTGACATATTCGCTCAATAGGCTGTAAGCAGTTTTGGTTTTCTCGGTTTCAGAAGCCATAGAAAGCATGCCATTGGCCTTATCAATCACAATAATATCGGCATCTTCGTGCACAATCCTCAATCCTCTGAAACGTGGTTTTTCATCCGGCTTTTGTTTGTTCAGGTAAACCATCTGCCCGCGTTTAAGCGGAAAGTCGAATTTGGTGGTCGCCATTTCGCCAACCGAAACTTGTTTATGGGCTAGCATCGATTTGATAGTAGTCCGGCTTTTCCCCGGAAATTTTTCGATCAGGAATTTCATTAGCTCCGTAGGCTCATTCACCTTCAGGCCGACTTCTTTTAATTTATCCGGACGAAAAACTGATTTTTTTGGTGGGTATTTCATTTATATATGGTTACGGGTTGCGGGTTACGGGTTGTTGCGAAACTCGCAACCCGCCTCGCGCAACAGGATTTAATCAACTGCGACTGGTTACTCACCACATTCGTTCATTCCCTGATTATCTTTATTTCACCGCCCCGTCCAAGTTTTATGATGCTCGAAGGTTCAGCTTTTTGGGTGTCATCCTGACGGTATTTCACCACGAAATCGACTGCGTTGATGATTTCCGGATCGATTGCCCCGAAATTTGCGGGCGATGGTTTTCCGCTGATGTTGGCCGATGTAGATACAATTGGCCGCTTAAACCGGTGGATCAGTTCGCTGCTGAACGCTTCGGTGGTGATGCGGATACCAATACTCCCATCATCGGCAATCAGGCTGGTTGCCAGATTTTTAGCGCCATCGTATATAATGGTCAGTGGTTTGTCGCTCAGTTCAATCAAGTCAAAAGCAATCTCCGGAACTTCATTCACATAGCGTTCAAGAAGGGCTGCATTTTCCATCAACACCAGCATACTTTTCGAATCGGCCCGTTTTTTAATCGTAAAAATCCGTTCCACTGCGGCGGGGTTGCAGGCATCGCAGCCGATCCCCCAGATCGTGTCGGTCGGGTACAAAATTACGCCCCCTTTTTGGAGTACGGCAAGCGCCGCTTTAATATCGTCAACCATTCAACAATGAATTATAAAGTTGTTTTAACTGTCGGGCAAAATGAGCGGGTGTAAAACGTTGTGCATTAACTATTCCTTTGGCTATCAACGAGTCGCGCAGCTTACGATCGGCCAGCAGTTTTGCAAGCGCTTTTCCGATCTCTTCTGGTTTCGCTGGATTGACATACAAGGCTGCATCGCCACCTACTTCGGGCAAACTACTTGTATGAGAAGTAATTACAGGGCATCCCGAAGCCTGGGCTTCTGCAACCGGAAGCCCGAACCCCTCAAAAAAGGATGGATAAACCAATACTTCGGCCATTTGGTACAAAACGGCCAGTTCGTCATCCTGAATGCGGGAAAGGAAAAATACATCGAGCCGGTTTAAGTCGGCTTCAATAAACTTCTGAACTTTATGCTGATAATCAGTGAGTTTCCCAACCACAACCAGTGGAATATACGTTTTCGAAAGAATCATGCCTTCCAGCAAACCTAACAGGTTTTTTCGTGGTTCAACTGTTCCAACCGAAAGAATAAATTTTGGAGGAAGCTGATATTTTTTTCTGAACTGTTGTTTTTGAACTTCTTCAACCCGCTCAAAAAAAACAGGATTAACCGACTGATAAATGACCCTGATTTTTTCTTCAGGAACAGAAAAGAATGTCATCACATCTTGTTTGGTCTGTTCCGAAATGGCATGAATCCGGGTAGCAATCCGGCAGGCATGCCTGAATTTCTGATTGTAGATCTTCCGGTCGATTTGCGGATAATATTCCGGATGCCTGAGGTAGATTAAATCGTGGATGGTAACTACGGTCTGGATGTCAGACTTTTCAATCCAGACAGGCAATTCGTGACTTAATCCGTGATAAATATCGAGTTTAAGTTCTTTGGCCAACCGGCCAACGCGGAAGCTCCGCCATCCGTATTTCACGGTCTTCCACAAAATACCGTCTGGTCTAATTTCTGAAGAATTTTCAGGAGGAACAAAGAGCGGGTTCTTATTTCCCGGATGAAACAGGAAATACCTGTCGTTGGGAAATTGACGGGAAAGTGCACGAATGGTGTTGCGGCTGAAATTTCCCAGTCCGGCAGCATTGTTAAAAGCGCGCTTGGCATCAAATCCGATTTTCATAGAAAGTTTAAGTTATAATAGGTATCGAAATCATATTGGCAACAGGAGTATAAATGTCAATATCCTGGGCTTTTGTATGCAAAGATACGATTAATGAATACCCTGTTTCGTTTTCCATACATTTTTCGCTTTTTCGGGATTTCAACCAACCAACAATAGGAACGCAATTGATTACAGGCGTCCATCTTTGCTCCCGTTAAAGTTAATAAATCAGATTGAACGGTTCCGAATTTACGATTATCGATTCAAGTCACAATTACAACAAATCGATTCAGCGCTGCAAATTTGTTTTTTTGTTGATCTACAAAATTCTATGGACAGATGGAAATGAGTTTGGTTAGGATTGCTGCTTTGTCAAATCCTGAAATACATGTTCCAGGCTTTGCTGCTGCTCTTGTAAAGTGAGTATAACGAGCTGGTTTTGAACTGCAAAGCGGAATAATTCAGGGCGAATGTCTGCATTGTCCTTCGACTCAGCGATAAATGTTGTTTGATTAACCGGTTCAACTCCCGAAACTCCGGAAACATTTTGCAGCGCGTTCAGATCGGGTGTTTTATCAAACTCAACCAGCACGCTTTGTTTCTGTGCGAACCCACCGGCCTTGAGCTGGCCAATGGAACCGTCGGCCACCAGTTTCCCTTTGTTGATAATGATTACCCGGTTGCAAATGGCTTCAACTTCCTGCATAATGTGTGTCGAAACCATAACCGTTTTGTTGGTGCTGATGGCGCGTATCAATTGCCTGATTTCTTCCAGTTGGTTGGGATCGAGCCCGGTAGTCGGCTCGTCCAGGATCAGCACCGACGGGTCGTGGATCAGCGCCTGGGCCAGGCCAACACGCTGGCGGTAGCCTTTCGAAAGGGCTTTTATTTTTTTGTGCTGCTCGTCTTTTAACCCGGTTAGTTCCACCATTTTTTGCACCTGTTCCCTTTTATGCTGAAGTCGATAAAATCCGGCCACCATTTCCAGATATTCCCGGATATACAATTCGGTATAAAGTGGGTTATTTTCAGGCAAATAACCAATTTGCGACCGGATTGAAACCTGGCTTGTTTCAACCCGTGTGCCATTGATTGAAACCGTTCCTTCGTCAGCCGCAAGGTATCCGGTAATTATTTTCATCAGGGTCGATTTTCCTGCACCGTTTGGTCCCAGGAAACCAACCAGTTCGCCTTCGCCAATTTCAAACGAAACGCGATCGAGTGCCCGCTGTGTTCCGTAAAGTTTGCTTACCTGTGAAACGCTGATTGTCATTTTTTTGCCTTATTTGTCCCGCAAAAGTAAAGATTTCTGCCAAAATCTGAACGGTTCAGGAAATAGAACTGCCCGGTTAAAAAATTCAAACCCAACAACATCACGTAATCACAAACGGTGGCCCGACGATTTTTTCTGGTTTTTTTGCCTGAACCCCTCCAATTGTAGCTTTCAGTTTTCGTTTTTATTAACTTTAAATTAACTTTGTCGCCCATCTATACAGCGTGTAAATGAAGGACCAGAACTTTAACTACATCGAAGATTTGACCAGGTACCAACGGCAGAAAACGTCATTGGCCCGGATCGGTGATTTGCTATTGGGAGATGGAAATCCAATCCGGATTCAGTCGATGACCGACACCGACACCAGTGACACCGAAGCCACTGTAGAACAAATTATCCGGATCATAAAATGCGGAGCCGACTTGGTCCGTGTAACAGTAAGAGGGGTTGGCGATGCTGAGAACCTACTGAATATTAAACGCGAACTGGTTGCCCGTGGCTACGAAAACCCTTTGGTGGCCGATATCCATTTCAATCCTCATTTAGCCGAAATTGCTGCGAAGTATGTTTCCAAAGTCAGGATAAACCCCGGTAATTTTTACGATAAACGGGCCCGTTT
>JBBIHV010000170.1:4879-7065 GCA_037446835.1 Sunxiuqinia sp.
CGTTCGATGGTTTACACCGTTCGCCTGCTGAATTACAAAATGCGGCTCGAAGAAATGAGTTATCCGCTTCATCTGGGCGTCACCGAGGCTGGTGAAGGTGAAGATGGCCGCATCAAATCGGCTGTTGGGATTGGCGCCCTGCTTGCCGACGGAATTGGCGATACCATCCGGGTTTCACTAACCGAAGCTCCCGAAAATGAAATTTCGGTGGCCCGGAAATTGATCAACCACATCGAAACATACAAAGGACACAAACCCATAAAAGCCCCGCTATTCGCGCAAATCAACCCGTTTGAATACGAACGTCGTTCAGTTCGTCCGGTACTGCGGATGGGTGGAAAATTCCTGCCGGTAGTCATGGCCGACCTGCGCGGGCGAACACTTTCAGAAATTCTTCCGCTGCGGGGGAAACAAATTCCGGAGTACTTTTTTAACCAAACCGAAGTACTCGATCTGGAAGGCAATTCCTATCCGGTGCTCACGCTCGAAGAATATTTGTTCGGCGGGTCGCACTGGGGACAAACCAAATTTATCCGGACCAACAAAGAGGAATTCGATCATTTTATGAACGAAAATCCTGAAATTATTACCAAGTTGAAGCAGACCCGCAAAACCATCCTGATCCTGGAAAGCTTCAACCGGAATCCGTTTGCAGAGCTCCGGGCTTTCTTCATGACACTCGAATCGCACATCTGGAAAGTCCCGGTTATCATTTTCAGGAAATACGAAGAACGTTACCTCGAAAATCTTCAGATTAAAGCTGCAGCCGATATCGGCGGACTGCTCATCGACGGTTACGGCGACGGGTTGTGCATTACCAACGAATCGGAGCGGATTACCTTTACCGACTTAAAAGATCTCAGTTTCTCCATCCTTCAGGCCAGCCGGATGCGGCTCACCAAAACCGAATTCATTTCGTGCCCGGGTTGTGGGCGCACATTGTTCGACCTGCACGAAACGACCCTCAAAATAAAGGCTCACTTTAATCACCTCGATCACCTGAAAATCGGAGTGATGGGTTGTGTGGTAAATGGTCCGGGCGAAATGGGCGATGTGGACTATGGTTTCGTGGGAGCAGGCCCCGGAAATGTGAATTTGTACAAAGGTCAGCAACTCGTAAAACGGCACATTCCGTTTGAGCAGGCCGTTGAAGAACTGGAAGCCATTATTCGCGAAAACGGCGACTGGAAAGACCGCGAAGCTTAAACAGCAATCGCAGTTTCCCGTCGCAGTTATTCAGTAATCAGTGTTGAAATGGCATAAAGCGGGATGATTTCGATATTTCCGTCTCTTCCGAAATTTTCGAGCGAACAGCGGATTCCCCGGTTCAAATTCTTTTCCTTCATAAACAAGCGCATACTCTGCATTTTTCCCCGGTAGCCCGACTTAATTTCGACCGGCACAATTTCAGAACCCTGCCTGATGACATAATCGACCTCGGCGTTGCTACCGCGCTCTAACCGGTGCCAGTAAAAAAGCTGCGGCTTTTCGTACATCGACGATGCCTTTATGAGCTCCAGCCCGGCATAAATTTCGGCCAGGCTTCCCTTGTTCACCATTTCCATTTCTTCAACTACAAGATATTCACGGATATTCAGTCCGAGAATGTGCTGAAAAATGCCGGTATCGTAAAGCAAAATCTTGAACTTCTTCACATCGGCCTGTGCGCCAAGCGGGAACCCGTTACCCGAAGTATGATAAACCGGATAAGCCAGCCCCGCCTTTATCAAAAGTTCAACTGTTTCCTTTACCTGCGGCAGGCTTGCCTTTGCCACCACATTCGAATACACAAACTTAGCCCCGGCCTGTTCAACAATACTGGCAAACACTTCCCTGATACGGCTTTCCGGAACACGGCGGTGGTACTTCGAAAAATCGTCGCGAATAGAGAGAGCCAAATCGCTCAGAACATTTAAAGCATCGTAAAGACTCTTGTTTTCAACCAGTTGTCTCACTACTTCGGGCATTCCTCCGGTTAAAAGGAACCTGCGGAAATATTCGGTAAGCTTTTCGTGAAACACCGGATTTATCGGGTTGTCGGGCGAAGCATTCCTGATCAGGTCAACATATTGATCCATTTGGTTTGCCAGCAGAAATTCCTGAAACGACATGGGGTACATAAACATCGAGCGGATACGCCCCACACCAAACGAAGGCAACTCCGTCAATGCAAATTCGAGCAACGA
>JBBIHV010000171.1:0-5407 GCA_037446835.1 Sunxiuqinia sp.
ATATGAAAATAATCATATCTGACAAAGGAATGAAATCTGAATCTGAGGCCGATGTGTTTGCCGGAAACTCTTCGGTGTACGAGGTCATTCGGATAATTGCCGGGGTCCCGCTGTTTCTGGAAGATCATTTCGCGCGATTAATCCAATCGATGCAACTTCAGAACTGGAAATTTGAAATGTCTCTGCCTGATTTTTCGCGGAAGATCAACGAGCTGATCCAGGCAAATGATCAATCGGAAGGGAATGTCAGGTTCATATATTCCTTGTTTGGTGGCAAGTCAACATGGAATTTTTCATTTATCCCGCATGTTTATCCTGAACAACGTGATTATCTGATCGGGGTTGATACGGAATTGCTCTTTGATGAAAGGCAAAATCCTAATGCAAAAGTGATTCAGAATATCCTCCGGGAAAAGGCGAACCGAATGATTTCAGGGAAGAAATTGTACGAGGTGTTGCTCACTGATTCAAATGGGTTGATAACCGAAGGAAGCCGCTCAAATGTATTTTTTGTGAAAGGGGACGTGTTTTATACAGCGCCCGAATCGCGCGTTTTGGTTGGAATTACCCGGCAAAAGGTGATAAGAATTTTGCAGAAACTGGGGTTTCGGGTTGTTGAGGACGCAGTGGCGAAAGACAATCTGAATGTTTTCGTGGCGGTTTTTTTGACCGGAACTTCGCCGAAAGTTTTGCCAGTCAGGTCGGTTGGCTGGTTCCAGTTTAATCCCGAACTGGCCTGCGTGAAAGCAGTGATGAAGGAATACGACGAACTGATTGCCGGGTATATTGAAGACCGGAAAATGAATCAGGAATAAATGAATCAGGACATTTCAATTTAAAGCAGCTATTGATTTTCGCTTTTCTTTTGTTCCGGTTCGAGTGTCATTCCGGGTTTTAACCTGATCACATGAAATCTGCCGTCGGTTCGAATTTCCAGTTTTTCTTCGTCAGCACCGGGTTTCCTGAAATAAACATTGTAAGCGGCGGGGTAGGGTGCAAGCAGTGTTTGCCGGGCTCCGGCAGGTAGTGCGATTCCCATGATGTCGCAATATCCGCTTTCTTTCCATACAATATCGGTAACCATACTTACAAATAATGAATCGTTTGACTCGTTGGCAATGGTAATGCGTTTAAACGCGCGGTCCCGTGAGTAGATTTCGTAACCCGTGTTTAGCGTGGCCGAAAGGAACAGGCTGGCAAAGTTGATGAATACATCACCCACATTTCCACCGGCCCGGCTGCTCCTCATTTCGCGCTGCCGTTTAATGCTGGTTTCATCAGTCAGATAACGGGTACTGGTGCAACTGCTTCCCATAAGGAGCATGAGGATACTAAAGCAAACGATGTTTTTCGGGCTCATTTTTCTTTTGTAAACGGGTGTAACCATAAAATTAATCATATCCGGGAGATAATCTCCGCGTTTCTGGCTTTCGTTTGAAATTTTAAAAATCGAAAAGCAATTGATGTGCCAATTTGGCGAAAAAAAACTCCGAAGTAACTGCTACTCCGGAGTTTTTAATATTTGTATGCCAGGATCAAATCTAAGGAAGGAAGTTTCCCCCTTTTAAACTAACAGAAAAAAGTCAATGGTCATTATAAAATCGCTAAGCACCACATTTTCAATTGACTAATGTCAATTTTCTTTTTTTTTGTTAGATTCAGCCTTTAGTTCAGGATTGAACCCGATTGTTCTTGATATGACCCTTTCCTAATTTGCATTTGTTTATTTTACCGCAGCCGAATAATCCTGAGCGGCCATTCTCTTGTAGCCGTTGTATCTCCATTTCGCATTTTCTTCAGCAGCGGCGAAAAGTTCATCGGCGACTTCAGGGAATGCTTTTTTGAGCGAGGTGTAACGTACTTCACCGTTCAGGAAGGCCTGGAATTTAGACCAGTCGGGAGCGCTTGAATCCACAACCATGGGGTTCTTTCCTTCTGCTTCGAGTAGCGGATTGAAGCGGAACAAACTCCAGTAACCACATTCAACGGCCAGTTTTTCTTCCTGTTGCGATTTGCCCATCGAAGCCCGCAACCCGTGATTGATACAAGGCGAGTAGGCGATGATGAGTGATGGTCCCGGATAAGCTTCGGCTTCGCGGATGGCTTTCAAATATTGCGAATTACTGGCGCCCATGGCAACTTGTGCTACATAAACATATCCGTACGACATGGCCATTACGCCCAGATCTTTTTTGCGGATACGTTTTCCTGAGGCTGCGAATTTAGCCACTGCACCAACTGGTGTCGATTTTGAGGCCTGGCCACCAGTATTGGAGTAAACTTCGGTGTCCATAACCAAAACGTTCACATCCTGTCCTGAAGCCAAAACATGATCCAGGCCACCGTAACCGATGTCGTAAGCCCAACCGTCGCCGCCAAAAATCCATTGCGATTTTTTAACCAGATACTGTTTCAATCCAACGATGTCTTTGGCATAATCGGCGGAGTTGCCTGCCAGCGCTTCGAGTACTTTGGCTGAAACCTGTTCTGTTGTTTCGGCATTCAGTTTGTTTTCGATCCAGGCCTGGAATGCTTCTTTTTCAGCATCGGTTGCACCATCAGCAATGGCATTTTTCATGATCATTTCGATGCGGTCGCGTTGTGCCGAAACACCTTCAGCCATACCAAAACCGTATTCGGCATTGTCTTCGAACAACGAGTTGGCCCAGGCAATACCTTTGTCGCTCTCTTTGTGTTTGCAATAAGGAGTTGATGGAGCCGATCCGCCGTAGATTGAAGAACAGCCGGTGGCATTGGATACCATCATGCGTTCGCCGAATAACTGCGAAATAAGCTTGATGTAAGGTGTTTCGCCACAACCGGCACAAGCGCCTGAGAACTCGAACAACGGTTGGGCAAACTGTGAGTTTTTAATTGTTTTATTTTTTTCAACTACTTTGTCTTTATACGATACCTTTTTGTCGAAATGGTTCCAACGTTCAATTTCGGCTTCCTGGGTTCCCAGAGGTTTCATAACCAGCGCTTTTTCTTTCGATGGACAAACATCGGCACAGTTTCCGCAGCCGGTACAATCCAGAACGCTGACCTGAATCTTGAAATTCAGATTTGGGAACTGTTTGTTGGGAATTGCCTGAAGTGATTTGGTCCCTTCTGGTAATTTGGCCAGTTCTTCTTCGTTGATCAGGAACGGACGGATAGCAGCGTGAGGACAAACGTAAGCGCACTGGTTACACTGGATACAGTTTTCAGACTGCCATTCAGGTACATTCACAGCAATACCGCGTTTTTCGTAAGCAGCGGTCCCGGGTTGGAATGTTCCATCTTCAGCTCCAAGGAATGTGCTCACCGGTAAATCGTCGCCTTTCTGAGCGTTAATTACATCAACAATTTTGGTGATGTACTCCGGACGATCACCGTTTTGAGCATCGCCGCTGATTGCGATATTTTTCCATTCAGCAGGTACTTCAATTTTAACCACGTTATTTCCGCCGGCTTCAACGGCAGCATAGTTCATGTTGACCACCTTTTCGCCCATTTTACCATAGGATTTTACGATGGCTTTTTTCATTTCGTAAACCGCAGTTTCGAATGGAATGACCTCGGTAATCTTGAAGAAGGCAGACTGCATGATGGTATTGGTACGGTTTCCAAGTCCAATTTCTTCGCCCAGTTTGGTTCCGTTGATGATGTAGAATTTGATTTCGTTTTCGGCCATGTATTTTTTCATGGCATCAGGTAGCCTCTTTTTGGTTTCTTCTTCGTCCCAAATAGAATTCAACAGGAATGAACCTCCTTTTTTCAAGCCTTTTAATACATCATAAAGATGAAGGTATGCCGGAACGTGGCAGGCCACAAAGTCAGGTGTATTTACAAGGTAAGGCGAGCGGATCGGCACATCGCCAAAACGAAGGTGAGAAGAGGTAAATCCGCCTGATTTTTTTGAATCGTAGGCAAAATAGGCCTGACAATATTTGTCGGTGGCTTCACCAATAATTTTGATCGAGTTTTTGTTTGCGCCAACCGTTCCGTCAGAACCCAAACCGTAGAATTTTGCTTCGTAGGTGCCTTTTGGGGCAACATTTACTTCAGCTTTTAAAGGCAATGATTTGAATGTCACATCGTCAACAATGCCGATGGTAAACTGGTTTTTGGGTTCATTCAGTTCAAGGTTTTCGTAAACCGAAAGTATTTGTGCCGGAGTGGTGTCTTTTGAACCCAATCCGAACCGACCGCCAACAACCAAAGGAGCATTTTCTGTTCCATAAAGCACTTCTTTGACATCGAGATACAAAGGTTCCCCGTTTGCTCCGGGTTCTTTGCTTCTGTCAAGAACGGCAATACGTTTTACCGATTTTGGTAATACATTCAGGAAATATTTTGTTGAGAACGGACGATACAGATGTACAACCAATAAACCAACTTTTTTGCCCTGAGTGGTCAGGTAATCAATGGTTTCGCGGATTGTTTCGGTAACCGAACCCATGGCAACGATGATGTTTTCAGCATCTTCGGCGCCATAATAGGTGAACGGATGGTATTCGCGACCGGTAATTTTTTTAATTTCCTGCATATATCCTTCCACAATGTCAGGCACTGCATCGTAAAAACGGTTCGATGCTTCTTTTGCCTGAAAGAAAATATCGGGATTCTGCGCAGTCCCTTTTGTAACCGGATGTTCAGGATTTAATGCCCGGTTGCGGAATTCCTGGATCAGGTTCATGTCAACCAACGGAATCATATCTTCTTTCGAGATTACTTCAATTTTCTGAATTTCGTGTGAAGTCCGGAACCCATCGAAAAATGCCATGAACGGAACGCGTGATTTTAAGGTTGCGAGGTGAGCAACACCGGCCAGGTCCATTTCTTCCTGAACTGAACCGGCTGCCAGCATGGCGAATCCAGTCTGGCGTGCGGAATACACATCGCTGTGGTCGCCAAAAATCGACAACGCATGACTGGCAAGCGCGCGGGCACTGATGTGAAATACGCATGGAAGTAATTCACCGGCAATTTTGTACATGTTTGGGATCATCAGCAACAAACCCTGTGATGCAGTGTACGTTGTTGTTAACGAGCCCGATTGCAAAGCTCCGTGAACGGCACCGGCAGCACCTCCCTCGCTCTGCATTTCGGCCAGACGGACCGGACGTCCAAACATGTTTGTTTTTCCGTTGGCAGCCCACTCGTCAACGTATTCGGCCATGGTCGAAGATGGTGTAATGGGGTAGATACAAGCTACTTCGCTGAACATGTAACTGATATGCGCCGCGGCATAGTTCCCGTCACAGGTAATGAATTTTTTTTCTTTTGCCATTTTTACAATTTTTAGTTCGTATTTTTTTTATTTTTTGTTTATTGATATTCCGGATTAATATAAAAAACCGAATAACCACAAGGGGATCGTGTTTCCGGTTCCAACTTCAATCATGTCGGCCGCTGCATAAAA
>JBBIHV010000171.1:5507-6969 GCA_037446835.1 Sunxiuqinia sp.
TTCGAAAAAAGCATGTTGATGATCCGCGCATTTTTCATGTACCGCAGGTAATTCATGATGGTTGCCCGCGACGTTTGAACATCGGCGCTCAACTTGCTCACATTGGGCGAAAACGGGACCTGACCGGCAATGATTTGTAAAAGCTTCCTGAGTTTTGGAAGGTACTGCAAATCAATCTGGTTCAGGTAAGTCACGTCGATTTCAAGAGCCAGGTTGATGTGTTTTAAAAGCGTTTCGCTGTAAAAACTGCGGTTGTCGAGAAAATACGGATAAAAGCCATCTTTCAGGTAATCGTTGAAAAATGCCAGTGGTTTTACTTCCTGAATGATTTCCTGCGCAATGCTGATGTGGTTTTCCAGGATTTCCGGAAGCGAATACTTCCTGAAGTTCTGATTCGCCTGGTAATTCAGGTATTCGCGGAACGAAAGGCCTTCCAGATGATAAATTTTGACAATTTCCTTCAGTTCATTGTTTTCTTCCAGGACACGAAGGACGGGCGAAGCCGAAAAAATGATTTTTAGTTCCGGAAAATTCGTGAAGCAATCTCTCAGTTCAGATGCCCAGTCCGGATATTTATGTATCTGGTCCAAAATCAGCGTTTTACCGCCGGTTTTGTAAAATTCATCCGCAAACGAGATGATTTTCCGTTTGGTGAAATAGAAATTATTCAGGTTGACATACAGACAGGTTTTATCGTTCAAAAACTTTTCTTTCACAATGTCAATCAGGAAGGTTGTTTTTCCCACGCCGCGGAATCCTTTGATCCCGATCATCCGGTCGTTCCAGTTAATTTCATCCAGAAGTTCCCTCCGGATGGTCTTTCTGGATTGATCCAGCAAAGTGTTGTGAATATTGACCAGATTTTGCATGAGCTAAACTTTACGCACCAAATTTAGTGTTTTTGATTCGGTGAATTGCTATCTGAAGATGACAAAATTTGTTTAAAAGTGTAATTTAGATTTATTAAAAATAACTCTTCATTGCTATATCGGTTTTCAATCCTGAATATTTTGCCCGGAAATCAGGAATGAATGGGACCGGAATTACCAGATTGGTCAAATTATCTAATTTTGCTTTTAAAAAACTACCGGATGACTGGCAAAATACCTGAATTATTAGCTCCTGTTGGAAACATCGAATCGCTTTATGCGGCGCTGAATGCCGGAGCTGATGCTGTTTATCTGGGGCTTCCAGAGTTTAATGCACGGGTTCGGGCCAGCAATTTTACGCGCCCCATGCTTCGGCTTGCCTTGAAAAAGGCGCATGAAAAAAATGTCCGGGTATATATCACCCTCAATATTCTTGTGAAGAATAAGGAACTTGAGCAGTTGATTGATTTGCTTGCATTTCTGGATGTGGTTCGGGTTGACGGGATTATTATTCAGGATTGGGGCGTTTATTACCTGACCCGAAAATACTTTCCGCGATTGAATCTTCATGCCAGCACCCAGATGGGGAATCA
>JBBIHV010000172.1:0-4260 GCA_037446835.1 Sunxiuqinia sp.
AAACTGGCCAGGGCAAACACACCCAGCGACGAAAGCAGGATGGAGATGATGGCAAACAGCGACAACACCCGTGATTGGGCATATTCGCCGGCATAAACTTTCTGGTACGCGTCGGTCATGTATTCGTACTGAAACGGAAATTCAGGATTTATTTTCTGCCAGGCCGCGGCCACGGTGGCTACCGCTTTTTTTCGCTGCGCCGGATCAATCCCGATCATGAAACAGTAGTTGAACATTTTTCTTGGCGCGATAGCCAGCGGTTTTTCGGCATTGTGCAGGTTGGTGTAATGAAAATCGGGAACCACGCCCACAATTTCGCCTTCGGGAAACAGGTCGGGCAAAGAGAAATTCAGTCTGAAACGCTTGCCTACGGCATCTTTTGGATTGACAATCCCAAGCAGTTTCAGCGCGCTTTGGTTCAGGATATATTTTTCGCGGTAATTGCCTACTTTTTTCTGAAGTTCGGCCAGCTTTTGCGGGTCGGCCTTGCCGCTGCTCCGGAGGGTGCTCAAATCAACGGCATCGGCTTCCCATTGCTGCGACGGCGTGAACCCCAGTTCGGTCGTTCCGGCGATGGGGCGAATGTTGAGCGTGCTGAAAAAATTGGAATCGGTGGTAAAAATATTGATCGACTGGCCTTCTTTTTTGTCAACCCCTTCCATTTCAAAACCGCAAATGTCGAGAATGTCGCCGCCCGGTTCTTCCATCGCGGCTGTCATTTCAGTTATTTCCGGGTTTTTCAGCAACTCACCTTTCAAACGTTCGTACCGCTGAACGGCTTCCCACGGGTTATTGGCAATAACCAACATGTTGGCATTCTGCGCGTCGGGTTGCTGGCTCGACAGGAAATTCATCTGGCGGTCGAGCACCAGTGTGCAGGCAATGGCCACAACGGCCAGCGCGAATTGCACCACCAGCGGGAAAGAGTACAGCCGCCCTTTCCCCTGGGAAAAATTCAGGCTGGAAACAACTCCGGAAGTAAAAAGCGGAATCACCGACAGGAAGGCGATGGCCAGAATAAACCCTGCGGAAATCAGGGCAATATCCATCAACTTATCTGGCTGAAAAACTGATATTCCGAGCAATTCGCTTAGTTTAAGCGCCAGGAGCCATCCAAACGCGACCGAGGCAATCGACAGCAGCAGCGATCCGGCAGCCATTTCAAGAGCAATTGTTGGTTTCGACGCGCCGTTAATCAGCTTTACTTTCACGGTTTTCAGGGCGGCAATGAATTGCACCCGGTTCAGGTTCGTGAAATTGATGAGCGCGATGAACAGGATGATCAGCGCGCCACTCACCAGCAAAATGATGGACCGGATGTCGCCGTTCTTTTCCATTTCACGGGTTTTGTGGCTGAACAGGTGAATGTCGGTAAGTTTCTGCAAATATAGAATGGCAACCGGGCTGCCCGACTTATTGTCTTTTTCCCATTTTTGCTGAATGGTATTCCGAAGAGCGGTTCGGTCGGTTCCGGGTTTCAGCAGGAAATACGTGTAGGCCCAGGTGGTCTGGTCTTCAACGTCGGTAAACGAAGTGAGCAAATCGGCATGAAAATGCGAGTTCGCCGGGAAATCTTCCATCACGCCGTCGATCACGTAAACTTTCGGTTTGGGAACCTGCTGGTGCAAAATCGATATTTCCTTCCCAATCACGTTGATATTTCCGAAGTATTTCAGGGCCAGGCTACGGCTGATAAAGGCGCGTCCGGGCTGCGCAAATGCTTTTTGGGTATTTCCTGAAATTACTTTAAAATCGAACACATCGAAAAACGAACTGTCGGTCGAGAAGGCCCGTTCGTTGTAGAATTTCTGGTCGCCAATTTTAATGATGGCCCTCCGGAAAGGCACCAGTCGCACCATTTTTTCGATGGCCGGAAAATCGGCCATCACCTGTTTGGGCCAGTCGCCAGCCACGCGGGCCGGGTGCATCGAGGTGGCGCCGTTGTTGCTGTCGGTGGTCACGCGGCAAATCCGGTCGGCCTTGGAATTGAACCGGTCGTAACTCAGTTCCTGCCTGACATACAGAAAAATAATGAGCAGACTGGCCAGCGCCACGCTAAGTCCGACGGTGTTGATTAAAAACCACTTCCAATCTTTTTTTAAATTCCTGAAAAGCTTCATATCGTTATAATTTTAAAAGTCGTGAACTCCCGACAAGTCGGGTCAAACTTTGATTTATCTGATTTCTGTGATGGACCTTGATTATTCCTGTTCCCAAAATTATAAGAATCAGTCAATCAGCTTAATCATAGTTCAGACAATTGTTGTTTCACATCTTTTCGGACAATCCCGTCTTCCAGCCGGATGATTCGTTTACCGTACCCGGCAAATTTTTCGTTGTGGGTTACCTGGATAATGGTCATTCCCTCATCGTTCAAGGCTTTCAACGTTTCCATGATCATTTCACCCTGAACAGATTGCAGGTTTCCGGTGGGCTCGTCGGCCAGCAGAAGTTTGGGTTTGCCTATGATAGCGCGGGCAATGCCAACCAATTGCTGTTGCCCTCCGGAAAGTTGAGCCGGAAACAAATCTTTTTTGGCCACTATGTTGAAGCGATCGAGCAGGTCGGCCACCATCGCCTGACGGTCGCGACTTTTCACGCCTTTGTAAATCAGCGGCGTTTCAATGTTTTCGTACACGGTCATTTCTTCAATCAGGTGGTACGCCTGAAAGATGAAGCCCATGAAATTACGGTGGTAATCAACTTTGGCTTTTTCTTTCAGGTCGAGAACCGACTTGTCGTACAGCGCATATTCGCCTGCTGACGGAGCATCCAGCAAACCGATAATGTTCAGCAAAGTCGATTTTCCGGAGCCGCTAGGGCCCATAATGCTGACGAATTCGCCTTCTTTTACTTCCAGGTTAACGGCTTTCAGCACAAAAGTCCGTTGGAACTTTGAGTCGTAATACTTGTCGATGTTGGTTAAGTGTATCATGTCTTTTTGATTTAAGTTTTTACTTTTCTTTAGTCAGGGTTTCACTTGAAGTGAAGCCCTGACTATATCTAGAATATTTTTATCCATGAAATATTAAAATCAAACTTTAAAAATTCATGGACAAATTACTATATTTGTTCATGAATATTGCAATATATAGAAATCAGATTAACCAAATAAGAAGATGATTACCAGACGAATATTTAGCGAAATTCAGGATTCTTTGGCCTTCTTTCCGGTGGTATCCATCATTGGGCCACGCCAGGTGGGTAAAACCACACTGGCTAAACAAATCATGTCGGCATCGGTAAAACCAACAATCTATCTCGATTTGGAAATTCAGTCCGACTTGTTCAAGCTGCACGATGCCGAATTGTTCCTGTCCGCTCATACCGATCACCTGGTAGTTATCGACGAAGTTCAGCATAAAAAGGAACTTTATCCGTTGTTGCGTGGGTTGGTCGACAGGCAGCGCGAACCCGGACGATTTCTGTTGCTGGGCTCGGCTTCACCCGAACTTATTCGCGACTCGTCGGAATCGTTGGCCGGGCGGATTGCTTACCATCAACTTCATCCGTTCGATTTGAGCGAAGTTCCTGAAACAGTGTCGCAAACCGATTTGTGGATAAAAGGTGGTTTCCCAAACATAATTCTCGGAACCAAACCCGATTTGTCGCGCCGATGGATGGAAAGTTTTATCAGCACCTACCTGAACCGCGATTTGTTGCAGTTGGGCCTGAATGCTTCGCCCAAAACGATCCGCAATTTATGGACGATGATGGCCCACTTAAACGGGCAACTGTTCAACGCAACCACGCTGGGCAATTCGTTGGGAGTATCCACACCAACCGTCAAGCGATATGTCGATTTTTTGGAAGAGTCTTTTTTGCTGAAAAGCCTTCATCCGTATTTGTTGAACATGTCGAAACGATTGGTCAAATCGCCCAAGGTTTACCTGACCGACACCGGGATACTGCACCATCTGTCAGGCATTCCCGATTTTGTTTCTTTATCGGGAAACCCCATGATTGGCAGTTCGTGGGAGTCGTTTGTGTTCAACCAGGTTTCGGCTTTAAAATCCAATTATACCGATGTTTATTTCTACCGCACCCATCAAGGTTCGGAAGTCGATCTGGTTTTTACACGCGGTTTGAATGTGGTGGCCACTGCCGAAATCAAATATTCGAATTCGCCGCAACTGACCAAAGGGAATTTTCTGGCTTTCGACGACCTGAATGCCCCGATGAACTATGTAATTACTCCATCTTCTGATGATTATCTTTTCAAAGAACGTATCAGGATTTGCTCCCTGAAAGCTTTTATAA
>JBBIHV010000172.1:4360-6928 GCA_037446835.1 Sunxiuqinia sp.
ACATGGTAACTGATGGTGAGAAACGCGATTACAGCGACCAGCCCGATGGCCAGCAGAAATTCAGAAATGGTTAGTGGTTCTTTGTAAGCTCCAGGCATGGTTTTGTAAATATACCAAGCGCCCGGGCATCCAAATCCGATTGCAAACCCAAGTAAACCAATTACTTCGGTCGAAAGTTGCCAATAAACTGAGACCACCGAGCTTCCAAGAACCTTGCGGACGCCAATTTCTTTGGTGCGGCGTTTCACCGTGAAAAGGATGAGGCCAAAAAGTCCGATGGTTGAAATGAGCAGGGTAACCACCGCAAAAAACATAAACATTCGTTTCATCGATTGCCAGAACGAAATGGCATCGTCGAGATAAAAAGCGACGCCAAAATCCTTGAATTCAAACGGTTCGGTCGGGAAAATCTGCTCCAGTTCGGTGGTTGCAATCTTTTTAGCAATTTGCTCATTCCCTGGGGCAAACCTCACTGAAATCAGGCTCGAACCAGCAATTTCATTGCTATTCAGGAACATGATGTAGGTAGGGATTTCCATGTGTACCGAAAAGGGATGAAAATCCTTCACCACACCGATGACCGGAAATGGGTTTCCTTCCATAAAAATCTGTTTCCCAACCGGATCGGTCCAACCAAAGTTCTTCATGGCTGTTTCGTTGATGATACAAGCCTTGTTATCAGCCGGATAATCCTTCGAAAAATTGCGGCCATAAGCCATCTTCAGGTTGTAAGTCGGTATGAAATCATAGTTCACATAGTTGCGGCTGATCATTACCTTATCTTCCGGAGAAGCGCCCTCCCAACTCACATATCCGCCAATATTTCCGATGAACGGAATCGTGCTTGAAAACGAAACATCTGCAATTTCAGGATGCTGAAGCAGCCGGGTTTTCACCATGTCGAAATTTGTTTTGTCATGAACATTAATCTCTGTATAAAGAATGTCCTTACTTTCGAAACCCAGGTCCTTGTTCAGGATAAAATTGACATGATTGAAAAGAATAAAGCTGACGATAAGCATGAACAGCGAAATGGAAAACTGTGCCACAACCAGTATTTTTTTGATGCTGAATGAATTGTTGCCATTGCTGAAGATCTTGCCTTTCAGGACTTTTACCGGGTTGTAGGCCGAAATGACCAGCGAAGGATACAATCCGGAAAGAATTCCAACCAGCAGACTGACCAGGAAAATGAACACCAAAAGCGGACCGTTTGCCCAAACCGAATAATCAAAGTTCTTTCCCAGAATGCGGTTCATCAATGGGAAAGAGGCCTGTGCCACAAACAAAGCCACGATGGTGGCAAACAAGGTGTGCAATATGGTTTCGGCCAGAAATTGGGTAGCAATGAGTTTTTTGGAGGAGCCAATTACCTTTTTAATCCCGATTTCGGTGGAACGCTGGGTTGAATTGGCCAGCGAGAGGTTCACATAATTGACGCATGCCAGAATGAGCACCAGAATGGCTGCCAGCGAAAGGATTGCCAATCCGATGATTACATCGGGCTGACTATTGGGTGAAAGGTGCAGCTTCGAAAGCGGATGCAGATATGGTGTGCTCTTTTCAAAGTTTTTCACGTTTTTGAAAGCGTCCTTAATTTTGGCATCAACGAGTTTAGGGTCCGCGCCTTTTTTCAGCAACACATAGTTATCGAATTCAATGCCGGTCCAGTTGTCGGCATACTTAATTTCGCCGCTCAGGACAGCATAGGAGGCCATCGAAACCAGATAAGTTGCCTTCAGATTCGAGTTTACCGGAAAATCGGCATAAACGGCTGAAACGGTCAGCGGATAATGTTTGCCAATAACGATCTGTTTTCCAACCGCATTTCCCTCAGGAAATAGCTTTTTCGACACAGTTTCTGAAATCGCAATGGTATTGGGTTCGGTCAGTGCTTTACTTTTATTGCCCTCTATTAGCTTGATCGTAAAAATGTCGAAAATGGAGTTTTCGCTCCAGTAACCGTTTTGCTCGTATAGCTGACTGCCATCGGGAAGGGTGAAAAACTGGCCCGAACCCTTGGCACCGCCTGAAACCTCGCGCATCAGTAAAACCTGTTCCACTTCAGGAACATCGGCCATTAAATGAAAACGGAATGCGGCAGGGCTGTAGGTACAATAATTGGTTGGGTACGAGTCTTCCTGTTTGGTTTGCACGCGGTAAATCCGGTCGTAATTGGTGTTGAACTTGTCGTAGTTCAGTTCGTAGCTGATTACCTCGCTGAACAAAATGAAAACAGCAAATCCAACAACAAGATTGGTAAGGTTAATTGCCGTAAAAACCTTGTTGTGCCTGATGTTTCGAAGAATGTTGATGAAAAAATGTCTGATCATGGCTTTGAGTGTAAATTCTGAATGTGTTTCTGTTCTAATTTGATTGGTTGCAACCTTGTTTTTTGTTTTCGTTTATCTAAAACCAGAAACTGTGCCACATTGTAATGCGCTGTTATATAGTTGTTTATAAATTTTGTATTTAATCCTACTGTCAATTATTTTTACAGAATTTGTCAAGGAATTTGTCAGCAATTGTCTGAATCAGGATTTTCAGGATTAATTGATTTTCAGGATT
>JBBIHV010000173.1:0-5179 GCA_037446835.1 Sunxiuqinia sp.
ATAAACAGCCAGCGCCAGCAGAATGAACTGGAAAGTCGATTCCCACGGACTAATCACCGGAACATGCGAATCGTCGAACCCAACAGGCGGTATGAAAAGCATTTTCAGGATATTTTTTCCGAAAGCCCAGATAATCATAGTCAGTAAAAATAAAACCACGACCAGCAAGATAATCTGATGCGCCTCGAACATCGAACGGAAAATCAGGAATTCGCTCACAAACAATCCGGAAGGTGGCATGGCTGTTACGCTGATGAAACCTAGCAGCAGAACCATCGCTCCGGTGGTATTGTATTTGAAATAATTACCTACCTGGTAAGTGCTTTTACTCTGGAAGACCCGGTACAACTGGGTAAACTGAAAGAACATACCCGATTTTACAAAGGCGTGTAAAATAATATGCAGGATGGCTGCATAATAGCCAACACCTCCGGCAGCAAGGCCAAGCATGACCAGCCCCATGTGTTCGATACTGGAATAAGCCATCATTCGCTTGATGTTCTTAACCTTAATCATGTATACCGTAGCCACAAATACTGAAAGGAAAGCGGCAATCCCGATAACCAGATTGGCCCAGTGATGCAAAGGAGTGTTGGCTACAACGGTGTAAAAACGAAAGACTCCAACAAAACCCATGTTCATCAAAACACTCGAAAGTAATGCGCCAGCAGGAGCCGGAGCTTTATCCTTGGCATCGACACCGGCGGTAAACATGGGTACCAGCCCCAGTTTGACTGTGAAACCAGTAAAGATGAACAGAAAAGCGAGTCGCAACCAAAATGGATTAAGGGAAGCGCTGTGTGCTAAAAGGTTTTTAAACGACAAATCGTCGGAGCCGGCATGTTCGAGCGAAAGGCTTAAAAACAAAATACCGATAAATACGAAAGTGACACTGATGGCGCTGATAAACACATATTTCCAGGTACCTTCCAGCGCCAGTTTGTTCCGGTGGTGATAAATCAGGGCCGAAGCGCTCAGGGTGGTAATTTCAGTAAAAATCCAGATAACAGCAATGTGGTTGGCCAGATAAGCAGCGCTTATGGCTGTCAGCAGCAATACAATCGCGCCGTAATAGATTGCCCTCGATTGTGGAGGCGCGGGTTGATCTTCCAGATAGATATGGCTGTGAAAAATAGCAGGGAATGAAATAATACTCAGGGTAATCAGCAGCAATATAGACAACGAATCGTAGGTGAAATAATTCCATTCGGTGGTATGCAAATGGGTATAAGCAAACATAGCCAGTGCCGACTGCAGCACCAGAAACAAGCCCAATAAGGCAAAAGAGATTATTTTATTCCGGTTCAAAAATAACGCCAGCGCTATTGAAAGTCCTCCTGTCAGATATATTCCTATCATGTTTTCTTCGAATTAATAATCCTTCAAATTGCTTAACTGGTTCACATCAATATCTTTAAAGACATCCCCGATTTTATTCAGGAAAATGCCCAGAATGAGCACGCTGGCAAAAATATCGAGCATAATCCCCAGATTCACCAACATCGGCATTTCGTTCCCCACCGCAAGCGACAGCACAAAAACGCCATTCTCAATAATCAGGTATCCAATAACATGGGTAATAATCTTGCGCCGGGTGGCTATAAAATACAAGCCCGTAAAAAGTGACGACAAAGCCACCACGAAGAATATCTTATCCAGCGAAGTGTCTTTCACCCCGTTAGCCAGCAAAATGGTGACGACCACAATCAAGGTGGTAATAATCAGCGAAACGAAGTTGGGAAGGAAAGGCTCCGATTCGCGGGTAATGTTGTTGCGTTTCAGCACATAAGCCATGAAAAGCGGCACCGCAACCGACTTAAACACAATGGTTTCGAGCAAAATCAAAGCCAGGTTCACCGGATTGATCTCGTTTAACTGAATGAACACGACTACAAACAACAGCACCCCCTGAAATGCCAAAACCTTTAAATAAGTCAGCATCCGGTTGGCAATGGCCATGTAAAACAGGCTAATGATGAATGTGATAAGCAAAACGTCTATCATGAGTTCGGGTTTAGCAAGTTAAATAATTTGATTTATTGGCCGAAAACCTACTCACCCCGCCGTTCGATGAATCGTAGGCCTTCCCCTCTCTTCCCGAAGAGAGGGGCCGGGGGTGAGTTTGGTCCAAAGTAATTTTCATATAATTGGTTCTTTCCATTTCTTAAATGAGTTTTAAGCAAATTTTCCTAAAATCAGCAATACGCCAAAGAAAATAAGTAAAGCAACCGAGGTCAGTACAAAAATGAACTGCGCGTTGTGGCTCATCCGGAAACGGGCCATAAACGATTCAATTAAACCGACTCCTGAAGCGAGCACCAACTGAATAACAAAAAACATCGGGATGGAATACTGGTACCGAAAAACCCCAATAAACAGGTTTACCACCAGCGCGCCGTACAAAGCAAATTTCAGGTACCCGGCTGACAGGATCAGTCCCAGGTCGAACCCACTGTTATCCAGGATCATCACTTCATGAACCATGGTCAGTTCCAGGTGCGTTTTCGGATCGTCGATCGGCATCCGGCTGTTTTCGATCATCGAAACCATCATCAGGACAAAAGTTCCCAATATGGCCAAAGCATAACTGATGTACGAACCAATGTGCAGGGCTGCAAACATTTCCTGAAACGAAGTGTGTCCGGTCAGCAGCGCCAGCGAGCCCATCAGGATAAAAAAAGCAGGTTCGGCAAACATCGAGTACAACGCTTCGCGGCTGGCTCCCATTCCTTCGAAACTACTTCCGGTATCCATGGCCGAAATGATGTTGAAAAACTTTCCAAGCGCCAGCACATAGGCAAAAAAGATGAAATCGCCCTCGAAACTGAGTACACCTTTCGATTGCCCGAACGGAACAACCAGCATGGCCATTACCACCGACGAAAAGTAAATGGTTGGCGCAATCTGAAACACAAAACTGGTGGTTTCGCTGTAAACCACGCCTTTTTTAAAGAGTCTCACCACATCTTTTATTGGCTGCAAAATTCCGGGACCTTTGCGGCCCGACGCGATACTTTTTACACGGTTGATAATACCCGTAAAAAAGATGGCCGCTATTACGATAAGAATTAAACTCAGCATAATTAGATTTGCTTTATAAAGTCGATAAATAAAACGATCTGGTCATAGAAAAGCGGGATACAAATCACGGATGCGATGAAAATGATCCCGTACAAAATATAGAATTGCAGCTTCCCGTTCTGAAGGAACAAAAACCTTCCGAGCAAAGATTTGTAGGCTGCGATTGGATTATCGATCAAATATTTTTCAATCCGGTCGAAAATGTGGGTCTGGTAGGCTCCTCCGGAAGGAAATATTCCCTGAACTTCTTCCTCGTTTTTTGAAGACAGCAGAATGGGCCTGAACAACTTGCTGTATGGTCTGACAAACGATCCGGCGGTGTATTGCTGTTTCTCGGTAGCGGCCACATAACCACATCCCCAGGTTGGCCCCACAGTCTTTTCCCTTTTGCTGACGATCAATTTCCGGAGCAGAAAAACAACCCATGTAATTCCGATAAAAATCCAGATACCTCCTGAAACCGGCTGAAGCAGTTCCACAAATTTCTCTGGAACAGGCAAACCGGAAGCTACCGGAATTCGTGCCAGTAAATGAACCGGTTGCGAAAGTGCATTCAGGAAAAACTGAGGGAAAATGCCAATCAGAACAATGAAAAAAGCAATCAGATAGAGGGGAAGCAGTTGCAGGAAGGCTACTTCCTTTATTTCGTGGTGAAACTGATGGCGGGGCTGGCCCAGAAAAACGATCCCGAAGGCTTTGGTAAAGCACAGCATGGCCAAACCGCCGATCAAAACCAAAGCCAGAACCGAAAAAATGATGGTCATCAGCGGACCGAGCAGGGCATCTTTCATCCACGAATAGAACCCGCTGTAAATGATAAATTCTGAAATAAATCCGTTAAATGGTGGTATTCCTGAAATGGCAATGGCGGCCAACAGAAAAAGCAGCGCTGTCTGCGGCATCTTTTTAATTAGTCCACCCAAATGCTCAATATGCAATGTGTGGGTTGCCTGGTAAACATTTCCGGCGGTAAAAAACAACAGCGATTTGAACAAAGCATGGTTCAGCGTATGCAGCAAAGCCCCTGCAAAACCAAGCGTGGCAAGCACATTGTTCCCCAGCCCCATGCCAACACAGCCAAGGCCGATGCCCATTCCGATGATACCAATGTTTTCGATGCTGTGGTAGGCCAGCAATTTTTTCAGATTATGCTGCATAATGGCCAGCATCACGCCATACAAACCGGAAACCGCCGCAAAGGCCAGAATGACAAGGCCAATGGTATAATAATCTGCACGAATTAAGGTAATCATCCGGAGCATACCGAAAATTCCGATTTTAATCATGACCCCCGACATTATTCCTGAAATGTGGGCGGGGGCAGCAGGATGAGCATAAGGAAGCCAGGTGTGGAAGGGCACAAATCCGGCTTTAATCCCGAACCCAACGAAGAAAATCAGGAACAGGAAAATTCCGGTGGCACCGGGGTGTCCGGTGGTGTAAGTTGTTATGGAATTAAAATCATAGCTGCCGGTTTTAAAAGCGACCCAGATAAATCCAAACATCAGAAACAAGATCGATACATGCGATTGGATCAGGTAGTTCAATCCGGCTTTGATGGTCTCCATTTTTTCATGCTCGAAAATGACCGAGAGAAAAGCCGAAAGCGCCATAATTTCCCAGACAACCAAAAATGCCATGCTATTCTGAACCACGCAAAGCGCTATCAGCGAAGTATGCAACAAGAAGAAAGCGATGCTGTGCAACGAAAGGTTATTTTTCTGCTGTCGATAGACATTCATATAAAACAACCCGTAGAGTCCTCCGGTAATAAAAATGAAGTTGATGATCAGGATAAACCAGCCGGAAAGGGCGTCAATGCGGAGGTTAACCGGCCCGGTGATCAGGCTTCCGGGAAATGAAAATTCAAAAGACTGCCCAAGTATAGTTTGCAGGGCAAAAGATCCGGAGATCAAAGCATTCAGGCCAATACCGGCCAAAACCGCCATACCTTTCCCTTTGGCCTTTAGAAAAGGGATCAGGAGGATGACAAAAACCGCTACTGCCAAAAATGTTTTGATCAGGTTCATTTCAGAACATTAAAAACCGTCAGCATAAAAATAGCCAGCATAAAAACAATCCCATACCAAACGTACGA
>JBBIHV010000173.1:5279-6912 GCA_037446835.1 Sunxiuqinia sp.
ATGCTTTCAGAATAAACTGCCAAACCGGAAGGCATGGCAATTCCGTGCACATTTCCGATTCCAGACAATATATTCCCGATTGTATTCAGGTAAAACTGTGGCAAAAAAGCAACACTCAACATGACAGCAACAATCAGGAATTGAGGCAAAAGCATGGCCAATGAAACTTCTTTTGGCCGGTGATGCGTGGTTTCTCTGGCCGAGCCCAGGAAAATTGTTCCGAATGTTTTAGAAAAGGTAAGAATGGAAATACCGCCAACAATACTCAATCCGGCCAGTGAAAGCACCAGTAAACTAATTTGACTGAGACCAGCGGTTTTCAGACCTTCCAAAAGTCCGCTGTAAAGCATAAATTCGGAAACAAACCCGTTGAATGGCGGCAACCCGCCAATGGCAATGGCGCCAATCAGGAATAGAATCGCAGTTTGGGGCATTTGCTTGATCAAACCTCCCAGCTTATCCATGTCGCGGGTGTGCGTTTGCTGGTAAACCGAACCAACCGAAAAGAAAAGCAGCGATTTAAACAGCGAATGGTTCAGCACATGCAAGAGAGCCCCGCCAAAACCAAGATAAACCAAGACTGCTGAATTGCTGCCCATTCCCATCAATCCCAACCCGATGCCAATGCCGATAATGCCGATATTTTCGATGGTGCAATATGCCAGCATCTGTTTGAAATCGCGGCGCACGGCGGCATTCAATATCCCGTAAATTCCGGTCAAAACCGAAATGGATAGAACGATTTCGCCCAAAAGTAAAAAATCAGTTTTCAGAAAAGTGATGACTCGGAAAATTCCATAGATCCCAAGTTTTACAATTACTCCCGACATAACCCCTGAAACATGCGAAGGCGCCGCCGGATGTGCGTGAGGCAGCCAGCTGTGCAGCGGAATGAACCCGGCTTTGATTCCAAAACCGACAAAGAAAATGAGGAACAACCAGATGTTAGGATTTGAACCAAAATAGGTTTGAAACGCTTCGAAGTTAAATGAACCGGTTTTAAAATAAACCCAGATGAATCCGACGGTCAGGAATGCAACGCTAATGTGCATCTGAATCAGGTAATTCAATCCGGCTTTCAATGTTTTCGGATTGTTGTGATCAAAGATCACGAGCAGCATGGAAGACAAAGACATCACCTCCCAGGCAACCAGAAAGGCAAATCCATTCTGTACCATGCAAACCCAAACCATGGAAAGATGAAACAGAATAAACAAAATCCAATGCATGTTCAATTTTGAACCGGGCTCGTTATAGGCCTTTAAGTATCCGGCACCATAGATTGCCCCGGTGACCGAGGTAAAATTAATGATCAGGATAAACCAGGCAGACAGTGAATCGACGACTATTGGAACGTTTCCGAGAAACGAACCGGCATTTAGAGAATATTCGAAGGCCTCGCCGGATAGTGATTGAAATGCGACAAAGCTGGTCAGCAATGCATTTAGCACGATTGCCATAATTCCCACACTTGCTTTGAAACGTGAAGGAACAAAAAACAAAGCGATTACGCACGTTATGGTAATCAGAAAAGAATAATTCGTGAATACGCCGGAAAATGCCATGTCCACCTGCTGAAATTGGTACAATTTTTTGTGCAAAGAAACGGAATAAAAAAAACTCTGACCAGAAA
>JBBIHV010000174.1:0-6899 GCA_037446835.1 Sunxiuqinia sp.
CCAGCTTCATCGGTGGAGGCTTTGGGGGCAAAATCAAGACGGGTGATCAGCGCGTAATTGTGCTCGGCATCGTTCTTGATGATCGTATAGTGCTGGTTTTTGGGTGAAAGACGGAGCCATCCCGGTCGAGCGCTCAATGACCAGGGCAGTTGGGCGGCGTGCCCAAGTAAAGACCATTCGGGGTTAAGTTTTGTTGTGTTGAAAAAGTCGGCATGAGGTACCATCCAAGGGATGCCGTTTGAGGGCAGACGGGGCGCAGTGAGGGACTCATTGATTGGATAATCAGCCACAGGTTTACCGGCTGTATTGTATCGCACACGACTCAATAAACCTTGCCGCCCAATACCTTGCCACTCGCCGCCATTGGCAAACGCGAACGAATGAGAAATGACCCAGGAAGTGCTGTCATCGAGCATTACAACAGGCGAACAGTGGTTGGGTCCAGTGAAAAGAGCCTGGCTTTTCTTCGGATCAGTCTCGTTGAAGAAATCGCCCAGGTTTTCCCATGCAGCCTTATCGGCCACCAGTTGTTTGCTTCTGAATACTTTCTGGCCTCCTCCTGCATTGATGGCAAAAGTGTAGTAGTAATACCCCTTGTATTTCCACATGGTAGGCCCTTCAGCCCAACCAAATGGGTAAGTGGGAGCAGGGTTGATCCAACGTAAATCCAGGATATTGCCTTTGGGTTGACCATCGGTGCCTAGTTGAAGGATCCAGTTGTTTTCCTGTCCGTTTTTTACCAACAAGTACCACAATCCATCATTGTCTATAAATATCGAATTGTCCACTCCAAGACCAGTTAGACCTAGTACAGCGGGGCATTTCATGTTAACAGGCGTGCTCCAGGGACCTTCAGGTTGGGTGGCGGTGGTAAACCACATGCTACCCCCGTTCCCGAAGAAATCCCAGTACTTGTTGTTATAATATACCATGTGTCCACCCCAGCAACCAGCATATAGTGACCATGTAGCGCTCACCGGTTGGGCGATAACTTCCCAATGGACAAGGTCAGTCGAATGGTAGATTTTAGGTGTTGGACTAAAGGAGGAGCCGGTGGTATAGAAATCTTTGCCGATTCTGGTCAGGGTACAATCAGCATGAGCTCCCGGGATCACGGGGTTCATATAAGTTAAAAACGATGGACTTTGCGCCATTGCCTGCATTTGCAACAAGAGCAGTAATCCAAGGAAAACGATCTGGATAGGTTTTGATATCATGGGAATACTGTATTAAAGTGTCTAAAGTATAAAAAAGGTTTATTACTGTACAATAAGCTTTTGAGCGAAGTTCGATCCTTCTGATGTCACCGTTACAAGGTAAATTCCCTTTTTCAATCCGGAATTTATATTCAATTGTCCATAATTATTACCAATGACCTTTTCAAATAGCATTTTACCTTGGTTGTCAAAAATATGAATGGTTGCTTTTGGGGATGTCATTGGAATCTTTATCGAAAATTTACCATCCTTAGCTGGATTGGGATAAATAACCATGTCATTCACGATACTTTTGGACTCTATCGCATTTGAACTAACAAGGTCCCAGTATATCAAACCTCGCCCTAATATGCCACTCATATATACTCTTCCGAAAACATTCATATCACCAAACACAAGGGTTGTACCACCGAACTGGTGGGCATTATCGTTGACACGAGTCCAGGTTGCCCCTTTGTTTGTCGATCTGAACAATCCGTTCACACCTCCTACCGTTCCCCAGATAAAAACTGTAGGATAAGTAGCGGAAACATCCGCTTTTCCAATAGCTACTGCGGCGCAGTTAGTAACGTTTGTTATTTTCGTGTAAGTCGCTCCATGGTCGGTGGAGTATTTTAATCCGTTACCAATCAGAGGCACCCAAATATGACCTTCATATCCTGGTACAGTGCGTATAAATGATTGCGTCCATGGAGCCGATGATCCCCCGGGGTTACCGCCGACTGAAAAGCTAACTCCTTTATTGACGCTCACAAGCATCTGTCCGTTGGATGGATTATAGATGTAAAAGTAATTGCTGTTTACCCGATCGGATACAGGAAATGTATTGGTAATCGTAACTCCTCCTACGTTTGTCCAGCTTACACCATCGTTTGTGGTATATCTGGTAACAGAAGAGTCGCCAGCACAATGAAGTATAGTTCCTCCGTCAGCACTGATGGCAACATTTCCTCTCCCGCCTTTAGTAATGGGGCATGCCGTCCATGTTGAACCCTGATTGGTGGAATAGTAAACTTTTGTACTGCCGACTCTCACTACTTTGCTGGTATTGGCTGCAGCGTAATCAACACTCCAGTTTGACCCATCGGCTGGCTGATGAGTTTGTCTCGGATACGAGGTCAAGTCGTTGTGTACAAAACCTGTAATGTCTCCGAAAACGGAAATAAACGGACCGTCCGGGATACTAACCCCACCTGTTACGCCTGTTTCTTCCAGCCCTCTTACATCAAATTTCCAGGTTGGGCTGGTTGCATCAATATTGGAGCAGGAAAAAACACCATTTCCGGAAACTGCCCGTACCTCCGCCGTATTGCCAGGGGTAAATTCTATAGAGCCTGCCCAGTGCAGCATTCCGCTTGCCCATCCTATGCCGTCGTTATTATACTTGCTGCTCGACCCATTCTTCAACGTCCAGCTTGTTCCTCCATTTGTAGATAAGAAAACAAAATCGCCCCACGTAGTTCCATACTGATTATTGTTGTATTTATTGATGGTTGATACTACCACCCTGTTGGCATTGGTAGGGTCAACGCTTACCCCTCCATAGGAATAATTATTTCCGTTGGGCGTTACATTTGTCCAAGTGCCTGTGGAAGTGTCAAGTTTGTAAACTCTACCTGAACCACAATTCCATGGGCCATCTGCATCAGCATAAACAACATACATGGTATTGCCTACGAGTGCTGCCCTGTGAGGCATAAAAGTCGTAATAGGAGAAATGTCAGTAAATGTCACTCCTCCGTCAGTACTCTTATAAATATTCGCACCATCAATTCGGGAAACGCCAATGTACAAGGTTTGAGTTGCTCCGCTTACCACACTGCTTGAAGGATCGTAAAGGACAAAGCAAACCCCATTGTCATTTGTGGTCGTAGTCACACCGTTCCAGGCAAGATTCCAAGTACTGCCTCCGTTGGTGCTTTTCCATAATCCGTTCCGTCTGGTTCCGCAGAACAGGATGTTGCTGTTGTGGGGATCTACCGTCAAACGTTCGCCATTCGAACGCCCCATCCCATTTCCATGCGCTTTGAACTTAGATGTAACATCTATAATCGTGAAAGTATTTCCTTTGTCGGCAGATTTTAAAATTGCTGTTTTTCCACTGTCAAAATAATCCATACCGCAAAGTAAGTAGATGTTATTTGCATTTTGCGGGTCGATTGCCATGGATTCCACTCCTGAAAAACCCTTTTGAGCCTCCGGTACCCAATCCATTAACTGTACCCACTTACTGTTTGCCGCATCCCAGCGGTAAGCACCTCCGACATCGGTACGGCAATAGATATCTCCGGTTGCTTGGTGAGTAATGACACCTGTTACAAAACCTCCTCCGCCAATGGGGGTGATATTACAAGTATATTGAGCGAAAGACTTAATGCCAGATATGAGGCTAACACATATCAACATTAACGCTGCTATAAATCGAGGCGGATTATAAAAAGAACTGAAATTCATATCTTTTTGTTATAATAAATCATAGACCTTATTCGTAAGAACTTTAATTGTAAACTAAGAAAAGAAACTATCTTTTGGTGCCGAACCTAATTACCGTCAACGAATTTCCGGGGAAGGTACGTTTGATGTTTGTCCCGTTCAGTTTCACATCTTCGGTTTTCGGAACTACTTTCTTTGGTTCTTCCAATGTATTTTCGTCGAGCGGACTGGCCGATGTCAAAACTGTGGCGGTACCAGTACCTGTCAGGTTTTTTGCATCTTTCAAATCAACTTGTGTTTTAACTGCTTTTGCCGAGGCATTTACGATTTTCAGAATAACATCACCCGATTTTGCATCAGTTACAGCGCTCATTATCAAACTTTTCACGGCAAGCGAATTTTCAGAAATTTTCTGGATCAATTTTCCGTCAAGATAGGCTTTGGCGTTATTCCCAACGATTTCAATTTTCACATCGTACCAGCGTCCTGCCTCTACTTTGCCTTTCATTTCTACCGTGGCCATGCCCATTTCCAGATGGTAAAGCGCATTGTTCCAGCCACCTACGTCCCAGCGGTTGCGTTCGCCATTCTTTTTGCTATGAAAATATATCTGGAAACCGTTTTCGCCTGAAATCATTCGGGCTTTTAATGTGATTGTATAATCTTTCCAAGTTGAATCGCCCATAAAAACAGTAACATCCTGTTGTATAGCCGATTGTCTCAACACTCCGTCTTTCGCACTCCATTCGCCTTTTCCAGTCTGTCGCCAGTTATTATCAACTTTTGAAAAATCGGGTTTAAACAGTACTTTTCCATTAGGAGCTGAAACTGTAACATCTTTAAATTCAGCTGAATTCATCCATGTACCCAAGCCAATACAGCCCATTCCTACGGGCGTTTCAATAGCCGGATTATTTTCGACCGTAAAAGGCAATACATTGGTTCCCTGGTTGTTGGAGAATATTTCCTGCACATAGTAGCTTGGCAAGCCAAACCAACGATAGCTATCGAAATTAATGAGATTTACAGGCCAGGCCTTGTGATTTGAATTGCATAACAAGGGTGCGTAAGCGCCCAGGGCTACGATGTCCGAATTTCGTTCCATACCGGTCATCCATGCGGCCTCGCCAATTGCTCCACGCAGGTTTCCGTTTCCTGTGCCTGAGGTAACTGCATATTCGCCAATAAAAATTTGGGGCCCTTTGCGGTCGTAGCTGTCGTATTTGTTTGAATTCCAGATAAACCAATCGGAATTGTTGTAATAATGCTCATCTATTAATTCAGGATTTGGTTCTTTCGGATGTCCGCCTGCCCATTCGTTGGCAATGAGTTTCATGTCGGGGTATTTTGTGAGAATTGCCTTTACAAACAAAGGCCAGCGTTCGTTGTATGGAGTTCCGCCATTTTCGTTGCCTATTTCCAGGTACTTCAGGTTGAATGGTTTTGGATGTCCGTTTTTAGCACGAAGGCTTCCCCAAACCGAAGATTCCGATCCGTTGGCGTATTCGATCGCGTCAAGCGCATCCTGCACCCACTGTCCCATTTGATCGAGCGGAATTACTTCTTTGTGCGACATACCAATGTTTATGCAATAAAGTGGTTCAGCGCCCAAATCTTCGGCAAGTTGAAGATATTCGTGAAAGCCAAGTCCGTTTGTGGCATTGTAACCCCATATATTCCAGAGCGCTGTGCGCGTATCAATGTTTCCGATTGTATTTTTCCAGTGGTTCATGTGCTTGAAATCGTCGCCTTCAACCCAGCATCCGCCCGGGAAGCGCAAAAATTTAGGATGAATAGCATCAAGCGCTTCGGAAAGATCGGTGCGCAAGCCATGGTTTTTCCAGGTTTTATCGGGAAGCAGTGATACCATATCAAGAAATAATTTTCCGCTCCCTTCACCCGAAATTTCCAGGCTTGCTTTAGGATCGCCTGTGCTTATTTTCAGATTTGCAGTATAATATGCCCAGCTATCGGTTATTCCTTTTATTTCGCCAGAAGAGATTACATTGCCTTTCGAATCCAAAATATTTATTTTCAGGGGTGAAGAAAATCCATCGATGTCACGTGCTGCTAATTTCAGTGTATAACTTTCGCTCTGTACCATATTCATTCCCCAATAACCTGAATTTTCCAGTTTAAAAGAACCGGAAGCACTAATTAACAATGCTTTGCGATTGAACGGGTTTAATGGGAAAACCGGCTTTTGAGCGAAAATGTCAGCATTACTAATTGAAGCCGAACTTTTGCCATCAGCGCTTGTAAACTTCCAATCCTGAGGGGTGTCGGCATCTTCGAACGAGCGGTTTTTTACCATTTCGGGATACAATCCGCCATCAGCCGAAAGGTTGATATCTTCGAAGAAAATACCAAACAAGGAAGGCGAAACTGAATGCCCCGGTTTATTTACATCAACTGTAATACTTGTTTGTGCCTGAGCAGCGTATGCCAGCACAAAAGATGCTACGAATAGCTTTAAAAAATTGCGTTTTCTTTGGTTCATTTTTCTAATTGTTATTTTGATATAATATATTCAAGCACAAAGCCATACCGGTAAGGTTTGTTGCCCGGATTGGTATATTTCTCCATGGTTTTGGCTCCCCAGGTATCGTCACCGCAAACCCCGTGAATGTTCAAATCGATATTCAGGTTGATAAAATCGCGCTTGGGAAGCTGGTAATCGTGCCGCACATATCTTATTTTGACAATTTTATTCAGTTTTAAGAATGACTTCAGATCCTTTAAGCGTTTCGGATGTTGCCTTCAATTTAATTATACCGGCTTGTTTATCGGCTTGCACCAATACCAGACAATAGCCATTGAAAGCCATTCGCTGACTGGCTTTATCGGGTTCGTAGCTGGTTGGATTTCCATTTCCGGTGCCGATGATTTTGCCCGGGCCTTCGATTTCAAATTTCACCAGGTTATTGGCGGTTGGAACCACTCTGCCTTTGTCATCTTTAATAGCTACACGAATTACCGCCACATCGCAGCCATCGGCTTTAATGTTGTTCACATCGCTGTTTAGCACTATTTGTGCTGCTCCTGAAGTAGTTTCAACAATGTCTTTGGTGACTAGCTTCCCTGCCTTATATCCTTTGGCTTCCAGTTTTCCGGGTTTGTAAATGGCAGGCCAGATAAGCTTTTTATATGGTTCGGCCTTTTTCTTGCCCTGACTTTTGCCATTCAGGAACAACTCAACTTCTTCGCAATTGGTGTAACAATGTACTTTAATGCTATCTCCTTCTTTTC
>JBBIHV010000175.1:0-6653 GCA_037446835.1 Sunxiuqinia sp.
ATCATCAAACTTCATAACACGGATCGTTTACAACAGCACAAAGAAACGCATTTTTAACTGAATGTTTGACCGGCCTTAATTTGCAAAAGGGTCAGCGTTTAATTTATGGGAATGAAATGTGGTGTTTTTGTGCGGAGAGAGGGGGATTCGAACCCCCGGTTCCCTTTTGAGGAACACACGCTTTCCAGGCGTGCCAGATAAGCCACTCCTGCATCTCTCCAGTGGTTATGGCCTTCATTTTTCGGGCTGCAAAGTAAGAAAAAAACCAAGAAAAAGCTATTCGCTCATTTCGCCAATTAAACTTTTATTCAGGTGTAGCTTGATTTCTTCCTGGTCAAGCCCCTGCCCAAGCAGGAACATCAGCTTGGTTATGGCTGCTTCGGTGGTCATGTCCTTTCCGCTTACAACCCCTGCATCCAGGAGCTCGGTGCTGGTTTCATAAAGTCCCATCCGGACGGCACCTCCCTGGCATTGAGTGACATTCAGAAATATGATTTTTCGCTTAATGGCATTCTTTATCTGGCTGATCATCCAGCGCGAAGTAGGGATATTTCCAGAGCCAAACGATTCCAGGACGACTCCTTTCAATCCTTGGATATTCAGGATATTTTCGAAAACCAATCGCCCGATTCCCGGGAAGATTTTTAAAATGACGACGTTTTCATCGAAATGGGTCCTCACTTTCAGGATTCCCTTGTTGGCAAACCGATGGATGTTTTCCCGAAAATATTTGATTTCTACCCCGGCATTGGCCAGCGGTGGGTAATTAACTGATGAAAAAGCGCTGAAATCGTCGGCATGGCGTTTCGAGATCCGGTTGCCCCTGAAAAGTTTGGAATTGAAATAGACACAAACTTCAGGCACGATAGATTGTCCGTTTCTTTTTGCAGCCGCGATCTGTATTGAAGTGATCAGATTTTCCTTTCCATCGGTCCGAAGGATCCCGATTGGAAGTTGGGCACCGGTTAAAACAATTGGTTTGTCGAGGTTTTCGAACATGTAGCTGAGCGCCGAGGCGGTGTAGGCCATGGTGTCGGTACCGTGCAGAATGACGAACCCGTCGTATTTGCTGTAATTGCGCTCGATGGTGTTGGCAATTTTCACCCAAATTGCCGGGGTCATGTTCGACGAATCGATGGGCGGGGTAAACGTAACAACCTGAAGGTTATAATTCAGGCGGCTGAGTTCCGGGACTTCCTCAAGAATCTGGTCGAATTTCACGGGGACAAGTATCCCGTTCGATGTTTTTTGGACCATCCCGATCGTCCCCCCGGTATAAATAATGAGTATTGACGGTTTGTTTTCAGCGTTTTGAGAATCCATATTTCACGGATAAATTTTAGATTCCAAATAAATTCCGGGCATTTTCTGTGGTGATTTTTGCAATTTCACCAACAGTTACCTGGTGAAGGTCGGCAATTTTTTGGGCAATATAAACTAAATATGAACTTTCGTTTCTTTTTCCGCGAAATGGAACTGGTGTCAGGTAGGGTGAATCGGTTTCCAGGATCAGGTCTGTTGGGCTAATTTGACTGATAACATCGTCAAGCCCGCTCTTCTTAAACGTAATGATCCCGTTTACCCCGAGTTTAAATCCAAGGCCGATCACCTTTTTGGCCTGTTCAATTGTTCCGGAGAAACTGTGGAAAACACCGGTCAGGTTACCGTCGTTGGTTTCCTGGATAACCTGGAACACCTCGTCGAACGAATCGCGGACATGAATTACAACCGGCAGTTTATATTTAAGGGCCAGTTCAAGCTGGAATTTGAAGGCCTGAGTTTGCTCTGTCAGGAACGATTTCTCCCAATACAAATCAATTCCAATTTCGCCGATCCCGTAAAACCTGCGCTTTTTTAGCCAGTACTCAACAACCTGTAATTCTTCCTGATAGTCGAGGTTTACCGAAGTTGGGTGCAAACCCATAAGCGGGAAGCAAATATGCGGATAAGTATCGGTCAGGTCGAGCAAGTTTTTGACCGATGAGCTGTCGATGTTGGGCAGGATAATTTTCCTGACATCATTTGAATACGCTCGCTGAATGACTTCATCCCGATCCTGGATAAAGTCTGTGGAATAAATATGAGAATGTGTATCAATCAGCATTTTCCGCAAAATTTTGCCAAAATAAGGGAAAATAAGGGACGTAAATATGAAGCTAATATTATTTTATTGGCAAATGACACGTTTCCAGGAAGGTTTTTGCTTTTTGGTCGAGAAATCACAGGCTGGCTCTAAATGAAAAATCCCTGAACGCATTCTGTTGAAAAAGTTCAGGGATGATCCGGTTTATATTCAGGAAACAATTTATACAATTCCCTGGTCGAGCATGGCATCGGCCACTTTCACAAAGCCACCAACATTCGCCCCCACCACGTAGTTCACTTTATTGCCATTTTTGCCGTATTTTACGCAGGTGTCGTGAATGTCTTTCATGATCCGGTGAAGGTATTTGTCAACTTCTTCTTTCGACCAGTTAATCCGCTGCGAATTTTGAGACATTTCCAGGCCCGAAACGGCCACGCCCCCTGCATTGACTGCTTTTCCGGGCGCATAAGTTATCGCTTCGGTCAGGTATTCAACGGCCTCGGCGGTGCAGCCCATGTTCGAGGTTTCGGCAACAAGAATACATCCGTTTTTTACCAGCGTTACGGCATCGTCGTAGTTTACTTCGTTTTCGCAGGCGCATGGCATGGCAATGTCAGCCGGGCATTCCCAGGGCTTTTTGTCCGGAAAAAACGCTGCCCCAAACTCTTCGGCATAAGGTTGAACCACATCGTTGTTTGAAGCACGGAGTTCGAGCAGGTAATCCACTTTCTCGCCTTTGATGCCATCTTTGTCGTAAATATAACCATCTGGTCCTGAAATGGTAACGACTTTGCCACCCAGTTCATTGATTTTCAGGATGGCTCCCCAGGCAACGTTTCCAAATCCGGAAATGCTGAAGGTTTTGCCTTCAAATTCTCTCCCTAAATTATTTAGTATATGCTGAACAAAATAAACAGCCCCAAACCCGGTTGCTTCGGGCCTGATTAAACTTCCGCCCCAGCCAACTCCCTTGCCGGTTAAAACTCCGGTAAATTCATTACGGAGACGTTTGTACTGGCCGAACAGAAACCCGATTTCACGGCCGCCAACGCCAATATCTCCTGCCGGAACATCGGTATTTGGCCCGATGTGACGGGAAAGTTCGGTCATAAACGACTGGCAGAAACGCATGATTTCATTGTCGGATTTTCCTTTTGGGCTGAAATCAGAGCCTCCTTTTCCGCCACCCATAGGCAGGGTCGTCAGGCTGTTTTTAAACGTTTGCTCAAATCCTAAAAATTTCAGGACACTCAAGGTCACGGTTGGGTGAAAACGTAAGCCTCCTTTGTAGGGCCCGATGGCCGAATTAAATTCGACCCGGTATCCGCGGTTGACCTGAACTTCGCCGCGATCGTCAATCCACGGGACACGGAAAATAATGGTCCGTTCGGGCTCCACAATCCGCTCCAGAATTTTGGCCTTTTGATATCTGGGGTTCTTCTGATAAACATCCCATATTGATTCAATTACTTCCTGAACTGCCTGATGAAACTCCCGTTCGCCTGGGGTGCGGGCCTTCAGGGCTTCCAAAAATTCGTTGATGTCTGCTTTCATCTTAATTGAGAATTTTTAAATGATAGCCAAAGGTATTATTTTAAGGTGTTGGATGTTCAGAATAAAAAAAATCGAAATCAAATGTAAGTGTCAGAAATATAGTAGTTTGACGTTTGTAAACTGAATGTTTAACAACAGGGATTGACTTTCGTCAGTTTTTCGGGCGCAGATAATTCCGGTGGAATCAAAAATATCCTTTCTGTCTGAAAATCAGCATGTAAACTTACGGTTTATGGACGAAAAAGGCTTTATTCGAATTGGTTTGCAATCAATTTAACCGCAAAAGTTGCAATTTCTAATCAAACCAAAGGTTATAATGCAATTCTGGTAGTTTATACGTTTCATTTTTGAACAGTGTGAGGAAAGGCGGTTCGGCGAAAATTCAAAAAAAATCCCGGAGAAATTTTTTCTTCGGGATTTTTTTAATTTCAGATGAGTCCTTCGGATGTAATTATTTGTCCATCTTGTAGATCCGTTCCATCAGTTGCCACTTTTCGTCGGCGGTGGCTTCTGCTGACGACTGCTGAAACTTTGAAACGTAGGCTTCCCATTCGCTTTGCCGCGGCTTTTTGGCCAGATCGGCCATGGCTTTGTCGTGGTCGAAATTGGCAACCGTGTCCATGATCATGAAAAGTCGTGTTCCGAAAATGTAGATTTCCATGTCAAGAATTCCCACTTCGCGCATTCCCTGGGTAATTTCGGGCCAGGCTGCCCCGGGGGCATGTACTTTTTTGTAATCTTCGATAAGTTGCGCATCGTCTTTCAGCGACAGCGTTTTGCAATATCTTTTGTAGCTCATATTCCTGATATTAATGTGCAATTATTATTTTTTGATCTTCATCAAAATTGACCGGGCCGCCAGGTTTTGACCCGACAAAAGCGTAATAGCAGATATACAGATAAGCGATAATAGGCACTATCATAGCCAAAGCCAGACTGGTGGTTTTATCAGCAATCAGACCCATAATTGGTGTCCAAACGGCTCCACCAATGATTGCCATAATGATGAACGATCCGCCAAGTTTGGTATTCACGCCAAGACCTTTTACACCAAGGGCAAAAATTGTCGGGAACATGATCGACATAAAGAAGCTGGTTACAATGAGCGACCATCCGCCAATTGCGCTTGGCATAATAACGGCAATGGAAACCAAAATCATGTTGCAAATGCTGTAAATACCCATCAGTTTCGATGCCGGAACAAGTTTCATCAGAGCAGTTGAAGCAAAACGGCCAACCCCAAACATAAACAACGAAGCAAAGAGGAAGAAACCTGCTTCTTTCTCAGACTTGTGCATATAGTCCTTAATGTAAGGAATCATGTAACTCCAGGTACCAACCTGTGCGCCCACGTAAAAAAACTGAGCAACGACACCTTTCAGAAAATGTGGATATTTAACCAGCATCGATGTTTGACCATGTTGATGAACTTCGTCTTCTCCGGATTTATTCAGGAATGCAGGAAATTTTGCCTTCCAGATCAGGAAGAAAAATACAAGTACAATCGCGCCGATGAAAAGGTAAGTTGGACCAACCCGTGCAATTTCGCTTTGCAGATAAGCCTGATAAGTTCCGTCGTTCTGCATGGCTTGTACTTTCTCAGCCGAATGTTCAGTTCCTGAAAAGATAAATAAAGTACCGGCAACAACACCAGTCATCGCTCCCAGCGGATTGAATGCCTGTGCAAGATTTAATCTTTGTTCAGAAGATTCGGATGGACCGAGAACTGCAATGAATGAGTTTGCGCCTGTTTCCAGAAATGCTAATCCTGAAGCAATTACGAAAAGGGCGAAAAGGAAAAATCCATAGACTCCGACGATCGAAGCTGGATAAAATAGAAACGATCCAATACTGAACAGAAGTAATCCGGTAAGTAGGCCAGCTTTGTAACCGTAGCGGTCCATTACTTTGGCAGCAGGGTACGAAAGCAAAAAATACCCGGCATAAAATGCCGACTGAACCAGACCTGCTTCCAGTCTGTTCAATTGAAAAGCCTTCATAAACTGAGGGATTAATACATCGTTCAGGTTATTCGGAAGTGCCCATAAATAAAAAAGGGCGGTTACCAAAATAAAGGTAATGGTATAACCTGGTGTAATTAACTTGGTTGATTCCTTAACATTCATAAGTTTATATTTGATTTTTTGATTTTTTGCCCTAATTCTTCACTCAAAAATCAACATTCCAATCCGATTTGCCAAACCCATTTTTGATACTTCAACCTTGCAAAGCTTTGCAGGGTCAAAAAAATGTTGAGGAACATTTTTCCTGATGACATTTCGTCAATGGCCAACAAATAAAAAAGTCAGTTAGATTTTCTACAACAAGGATACGAGTATAAATAAAACTGACTATCCTGTACTATGCTGTTGCCGGTCTTCAAAACGTAAAATTTCCGATGAATCCAAAATTGGGCAAAATGTTGTATTTTTGCGGCCAATCTTTAACATTACATCAATGAGCAAAGCAGAAATTTATACCAGCAAAGGGTTAATGAAAGTTAGTTTCTACGATGAAGACGCCCCGGGAACCGTTGAAAACTTCAAGAAATTATCGAAAAGCGGTTTCTACAATGGGTTGACTTTTCATCGGGTAATTCCCGATTTTGTGATCCAGGGTGGATGCCCCAACGGAACCGGAGCCGGTGGCCCGGGTTACACCATTAAATGCGAAACCGATGGCGAAAACCAGTACCACGACCGCGGGGTTTTATCGATGGCCCATGCCGGAAGAAATACCGGTGGCTCGCAGTTTTTTATATGCCACAGCCGCCGCAATACTTCGCACCTCGACCGCAAGCACACCTGCTTCGGCAAAGTTTACGAAGGGCTCGAAGTAATCGACGCCATCCGACAGGGCGATTTGATTGAAAAGATTGTTATTACTGAAGAATAACACAACAAGGCCCTCGCAAATCGCGGGGGTTTTTTATTTCAAGTTCGAGGTTTACTGTTTCGGCTCAAACCGGCAAATTGCAGGTGAATTACCCCATTTTGTCAGTTCATGTTCAGGA
>JBBIHV010000176.1:0-6647 GCA_037446835.1 Sunxiuqinia sp.
AATCCAATTAAAACGAAAACAAACAGGAACGACTTTTGAAGTTTCATAAAGTGTAAACAGGCAACCTGGACGTCACGGAATTCCGCTTGGCCTTAAACAATTGAATATAAGGCAAGTAAATCCTTTTCTTAGAGATTGGAATCACGGCACAAATAACCCAATCGTTTAAAAATTGATTTTTATTGGCTCTCCGGGAATTCCCTTGGAGAGGGGGTTTCATTTTTTGTTTATATAGGGCTTCGCCCTCGATAAATAAAAAATGAAACCCCAAATTACTGGAAATCCCAAACAGCCTTTTTTCGGAGTCCTTTCAATTATAAGATATTAAGTACCTATCCGAAAATGATCTTTTGGGGCTCATTGGGATTTGCCGTGATTTGGGTTTTATTTTTTGTTTGTCGAGGGCTTCGCCCTCGACAAACAAAAAATAAAACCCCTTATCCACGGGAATTCCCAGAGAGGCTCTTTTGGAGTGTTTTTTTGGCAACGAAGCTGCCGAAAATAAATACTCCAAAAGATCATTTTCTAAGTATATGAGCGAAAATGGAATTCTGTCGTAGGAATTGATCCTCAGTAGAAAATCCTTAAAGGAATGATAGCTTGAACCAGAGTCAAAAAGGTGTCCAGGGCAGTCTGGTTTTTCCGCTTTGAGAGTAAAATAAGCAATGTAGGTATCTTTTCAATAATTTGGGGTAAGTGGTGTTTTTTTGTGCGGCGCAGCCGCACAAAAAAAAACCACGCCCTACTTTATTAAGAAGATACAATTTATTGAATATTTCGGCGGAAGAAAAGGGTTATTTACGAATGCCAATAATTGTTCTTCGTTTCAGTGATTTCCAATCCGAAGTGGAAGGCCGTCCCGAAAAATGTCCATATTGTGACAGCCAGCTGCTTCAGAGTTGGGGAAGTGGAACTAAAACGATCCAGGATGCCAGGCAGGAAGTTGGCCAATACCAACGGTACAGGTGCAGCGTGTGTGGGAGAACCTTCCGCCATTACGCTCCTGGAGTTGACAATACCCGGTTGACACAACGAATCAGGAAAATGGCAGCCATGGCATGGGCTTTGGGGCTAAGTGCCAGAGAAGTAGCCTCAATTTTCGAAAAATTCGGGGTTGAACTGGGTTATATGACCATCTGGCGCGATGGGAATGAACTGGTCACTCGCTGCAGAGATGCACTGGATCCTGAACGGCCTGATCGGTATAAAATCGATAAGTTGTTTATGAAAAATATAGGCCGTGGAATTGGTACAACCATTGTTGTTGATTTAGGGGATGGAAAAACAGTAGGTTTAGGACGGATGGATGAAGTTAATTATCGCAAAGTCCTGGCCTGGCTGGAGCCAGTCCTAAGAGATTTGGATATTCGTGTTTCGATCCTTGAAACCGGAACTTTGCCTGGCTTGGGTGAATAACCATGAAAATGAAAGCGCAATGTTTTTAGTTAACTGACCAACCACCCGTGTAACAATAACAACCATTTATAAATTTCTATAATTATAATAAAATCAAGTTTCTATATTTCGTGAGAATTGTTTCGAAATATATGGATTAGTTCAATTTTAAAACTGAATATAGGGGCAGTGAACTAAAGATTGAGTCTGGTCGCACAGCCGTTTTCTCGGTTCGAGGAACTGCATAAGTCTTTAGGGAGCCAAATGCGAAACCGACTTTACTAGCAAGTAAGCTTTAAGTGAGTCGGTTTTTATTTTAAAGGCATGTCATTTTATTGTGGAGGTTTAGAACAATTATCCGTAGCATTAAAAGAAAATATTGGTACTTTTTGGACCGTCGTTAGGGCGAGTGTTCTCTGTAGAATTATCAAAACACTCCATGCAGCCCAACAGCCCGGCAGTAATTATTAGCCGTATACTTTTATTTTAAAATGCCCATCATTAGGGGGTTTAGTTATCTCTGATAATAATTGGTTTTGGCTAACTGCTTTTCGTAGGGGAAGACCGCTGCTTTTGAGGATTTGACCGAGTTTACAGTAGAGAAAAAAAGGACAATTTAGGATTTCTCTTCTACTGAAAATGACTCTAGCAAAAAAGCCGATGTCGAAAGGGCGGAGCTTGCCCGAAGAAATTTTTGTTCGATGCTGAAGGGATAATATGAGGTACGCAATATGAACCGGATACGCCTGCGTGTAATCATTCTTGCTTTATGGCTGGCTGTTCTTTATAACGCTGAGCGTCTGTTAAACCCAATTGGAATTAACAGCATCGCATATACCTTTGCCCTTGCGATGGTAGTCATAATTCTGCTTTTACCCAAAATCATTCATATTCCCTTTTGGCTGATTTTAATTATTCAAGTTATTGTGTTTTATTTGCTAAAGGCATTGACAGGCGGTCTTGAGGGGCCAGCAATATTCGCACTCACAATTACTGAAATTTGCGCAATTACCGCTACATCCATTGTCGTTCAGTGGGTAAGTTTTTCCTTAGGCGAATTTGAAGCCGCAGTCCAAAACATTCTAATTGGCCGCCGTGAAAAAATGCCGGAGCCCACTGCTGCCGGACAGGGTTCAATCTATAGGGAAGTCAGGCGAGCCAGAAACCACCACCGCCCTCTTTCAATCATTGCCGTCGCGGTTGATGAAAAATCCATCAAGATCGATCTTGATCGCATGGTAAAAGAAGCGGTATTAACCATGATGAAGCAATATAAGCTTGCCAATCTATCCAGAACCCTTTGCAATGAGTTAGAAGACTGCGCAGTTATCGTCCAGGCAAGTGAACACTTCATTGTTGCTTTACCTGAAACAACCCCGGAGGACCTGCCATTTGTAATTGAACGCTTGCGTAAACAGGCTGAAGATCAGGTATCCATCAAATTAAAAATTGGTACAGCCGTTTTGCCTGAAGATAGTTTTACCTTTGAAGGACTTATCGACAAGGCCACCCGAGAAATGGAAGGCGACCTTGAGACCAAGCAATTTATTGAGCTTGATGAAAAACCTTTAGAACAGCATTGATCCTGAACTTATAGGGGAATTCTATGGAATATCTGGTTATTAATCAACCCAGGGTTAACCCCAGGCAAATGTACCAAAAAATAAAGCGGTTAATTGATATTGCATTTTGTTTGCTGATTCTTCCTTTTGCTCTCATTATTATCGGAATTTGTGCGCTTGCCATTATCTTTGATGACGGTAAACCAGTTTTCTTTACCCAGGAAAGAATCGGAAAAGGTGGACGGCATTTTCGGATACTAAAATTTCGGACCATGAAGCCTGCTCCAGAATCAACACATTGCCGGTCATTCATGAAATCCTATGTAAAAGGTGAGATTTCCGCCACCAAAAACCAAATTTTTAAGCCGATTAATATGGATGAAATTACCCAAGTTGGAGCATTTTTACGAAAAACCAGCCTGGATGAACTTCCTCAAATCTATAATGTCCTGAAAGGAGAGATGAGTTTCGTTGGTCCCCGGCCTAATGTTTTTTGGGAAGTCGAAGAATACCGGCCGTGGCATTACGAGCGGCTTGAAATTCTGCCAGGGATTACTGGTTTTGCGCAGGTGCGAGGAAGAAGTGCCATTGGGTTTAATTCGCTGGTTCGATACGACATCAATTACATAGAAAATCAAAGTTTTGCATTGGATGTAAAAATATTCTGGTGGACGATAACCGCAATCCTGGATGGAAAAGGCGCCCTATAATTCCAATCGAGTTCTCACTTTAATAATATAATAATAGAAATCAGGCGGCATCTGAGAAGTAAATTCATAAATGAAAATGTAAAAACCAGAAAGGTGAACCCTGATTGAATAAGTTGTACTTCGGTTTTCCTTCATGACCGGGGGAGATCCTTTCATTTGGAAGATTAGTTTGTCTGAGTTTCAGGCTTGGGTTGGAGGGCGACAGGTTTTATGGATATAAAGGGTTTATTTGATGTCCTAAAAAGGAAAATGTGGGTGATTCTGTCAACTTTACTTGTGACAGTATTGGCGGTGACAGTTGTAACATTTATGATCACTCCAATTTACACCGCAATAACCACCTTACGCGTGGCTACCGCGGCAAGTGGCACAGTAAGTTATTCGGATTACATGTATGCCGACCGCCTCTTGAACACATATGTGAAACTTGCAACCAGCAGGCCGGTGTTAGATAATTTAATGGTAAAACTTAACCTGCAAATATCCCCAGAAGTGACGGTTATTACCATCCCAAACACTGAACTAATTACGATTTCAGTAGATGATACTAACCCGGTGGCTGCCCAAAATTCAGCCAATACCCTGGCTGCGATATTAATTGCCCAGGCACAGCAGCTCTATTCAGGCTCGGGAACGAGCATGCTGGATATTTTGAAGGTCCAATTAAACCAGGCTGAAAGCGAATTAAACCTTGCGCAGCAGCAATATGATTCATTTGTGTCTCAACATGCTGGAGATACCCAGGGTATTAACGCCCTTGACCAATCTGTGCAACAAAAACAGAAATACTATTCCACAATTCTGGCTCAATACGACCAAGCCAGGTTGGCGGAATCGCTGCGAACAAATTTAATTTCGGTCGTGGAACCAGCCATAGTCCCATTAACTCCCTCGAAGCCTAACAAGCCTTTGAATATCCTTGCAGGTTTTTTTGTTGGTTTAGCAGGCGGGGTTGGCATGGCTTTCTTATTCGAAAATTTGAATACTCGCCTTTTAACTTCAAAGCAAATTGAAGCCGCTGCAGGGCTTAAACCCATTGGGAAAATTCCCCCAATGGAGCGAAAAAGTTTCTTTAATACCAAACATGATGAACAAAGTCCGCGTACGCCATTCAAAGAAGCATTCCGGCGCTTACGCATTCAATTATTATTGCAAAATCCAAATGGGCAAGAAAAAAGCGCCCTGGGCTCGCTCATGATCACCAGTTCCGAGCCGGGGGAAGGTAAATCCACAGTTACAGCCAATTTAGCGACTGCATTTGCCCAATCCGGAAAAAAAGTGATCGTAGTGGATGGCGATTTGCATATTCCCAAACAACATAAAATATTTGAACTGCCGAACAAAGTAGGATTGAGTACTTTATTGACCCAGCTGACAAATATTGAAGAAGCAATTCAGGCAACTAAGTTACCAGGGCTGTTTGTGCTCACGAGCGGCCCATTGCCATCTGACCCAGCCAAGATTATTGGTTCACCGAATATGCCAAACTTGATAAAGTGGCTATCCCAAGAATACGACATCGTTCTGGTGGATTCACCTGCCGTCCTCGCAGTGGCAGAAACAACCCTGCTAGCATCCCTCGTTGACGGCGTTATATTAGTTGCTCGGCGAAATTTTATTCGAGAAGAGATTGTGAAGGAAGCCTGTCGACAGCTGGTGGATATTAAAGCCCACGTGGTTGGCCTTGTAGTGAATGATTCTGAAAAAAATGGAACCTATTACTATTATGGGCACAAATGAAAGTTGTTTGGTAAAGTTCCGATCGCAAATATTCCAATACGCGGCTTAAATTTCGCCTGATGGATTATCCCGGATTATTAATGTCCAGTAAGTTGAACGATACGATATCGCCTCGAGACCGAATTTGCGCGTGGTGGTGGGTTTGAAATCTTTCTGGTGTTGTTCTTCACAGTCAGTCGGTAAAAGGTTGTCAAGTGATTGAGGTTAAGCGGCAATTCAATCTGAAGTTCCAGAGCCAAGAAAGGTTTATCGAGCTTGGGTTATCCCTGCTGGTTGGATTGTTGCTTGCTGGTTTGGTAGTTTTTTCTCCGGACCTGCCATTACCTTCCAGCTGGCAATGGTTGGTGCTGATAATCCCTTTCGCATTTGCAATTGTAGTAATTTTCAACAATCTGGAAAAGCTAATTCTGGCCGCAATTGTCATCGGTGTACCACTTAACCTTGATATTTCGGTTATCATCAGCCCTTATTCACGCAATCCGGATAACCTGGCTATGGGATACCGGACTCTAATTGCTACAACGGAGCTGCGGCTTTCATTTGTGTTCATTATGCTCGTGATCGGCTACGTTCTCTGGCTGGTCAGACCAAGAACTCTTGGATTAAAACCCTTCAAATTCTTTGCCACCACAACCCTGCCTGCATTAGGTTTTATTTTTTTCTCAATCCTCTCAGTAACCCAAGCCCAGGATCTGGAGTTGGCGTTTTTTCGTATAGCTGAAATTCTTGAGGTTTTTCTGGCTTATTTTTACCTGGTAAACCACATCCGGTCAGTCAAGGATATGCAGTTCTTCATCCTGGTTGCACTTGGGGGAATGGCCGTTGAAGCCACCATAATAATTTTGCAATGGTCAACGGATTTTTCGATTTCACTTGCGGGCCTCAGTACCGTATCCGAAGGTGTCGGGCGAGAAGGCGGGACGTTGGGTCATACCGGCCCGGCAGGAGGGTTCCTTTCTACTTTGGCGCTCATTGCCTTTGCCATGGTATGGGGTTTTCCCCAACTAAAACATAAAGCATTTGCGGTGGTGTGCATGTGCCTGGGCATAATAGGCCTGGTTGGTACAGGCTCCCGTATCGGCTGGGCTGGTTTTGCTGTAACCCTCACCGCATTTATTTTTGTGCAACTTCGTTATAGATGGGTTAGTAAATCGACCCTGATAATTCTTTTATTCGTCATCACAGCCATTGGGACTATTTTTTTTGGGGCTATCTATGAGCGACTTACTGCAGATGACAA
>JBBIHV010000177.1:0-6633 GCA_037446835.1 Sunxiuqinia sp.
TTTCATCTGTTAATAATTTGATTTTTAAATGTCTGGCAAAAGGGGTTGTCAGCAAGTGTTATGTTCTGAAGATGGGTTTTTGCCGGGAAAGGTTGCGCGGGGAAAAGCAAAATTCGGGATTCGGTGTTTAAATTTACCCGTCGTGATTCATCGTAGTCAGGTCATTGCTCTCATTCAAATAACTGGAAAAAGCCATTAATCATCAGGAAACAGCTAAGTGCAACATTTTCAAATGACTAAAGGCTATTTCCAGACTCCCTAAAACTCGTAGCTCACCCCGGAATAAATGCCGAAAGTGTATGGTTTATAGTTAACTGAAGAATTGCTGTTCAGCGAATTCAGGAAATATTTTACCCGAGGTTCCACGTTCAGGAAAACGTGTTTAGAGAGTCTGTACCTAAGCCCCACGCCAAATGTTCCGCTGTAATTCAGGGTTTGCATATCCTGAGTGGAACCAACCAGCGATCTTCCGGTGCTGTTCTGAAGGTAAGTTTCGTTCCCAATCAGAAAGTTTGAGCTGAACCCGCCCAGCATTTCCAAGCCAAAACGCGCATCGATCAAGGTGTAGCGCAGATAAACCGGGATTTCGAGGTACTCAAAATTCTGGATAAACTGAACATCAGATAACATAACCGCGTTTGAAACAAGTGAATGGTCCGCAAGGCTGGTGCCCAAAACAATCGACGGAGGTACCCCGTTTAGTTCGATCACGCCGGCTGAACTGTTCATCATCACTTTATTCGTTGCTGCATCAATGTTTACCGGGGTGTTGAAATATCCCGATCCGGGATTGGCATACGCAAGATTGTCTCTTTGTCTGCCCGACGAATTTCCGGAGCTTTGGCCTATTCCTGAATAATAAATCCCACTTTGAACGCTCAGGCGTTTGCCTGTTTTATACTCAACCGATATTCCACCTGCCAAATCGACCGGATTGACTGAAGACGAGTTGATCATATTACTGGCATAAACTCGCGAATGGCTGCTCCGATCGACACTGTATGCCGGAGTTGCCTGTGCCCCAACCAGCCACCGGCCTCTTTCCCTGATCGTATTTTCGGCCAAAAACTTTTTTTGGTTTTGATCCATAATCTGCTGGTCGATTGTCTGCTCAAACCTTTCGGCACGGGCTTCTTCAGCTTTTGTTTCCTGAAGTTCATTTTCAGCTTTTGTTTGCTCCAAAAAGCGATAAAGGCTTTTCAACGGTTTCAGCAATTCAGGGCCATCGGTTGAGGCCAATTTGGTTTCAGGAGTGGCTGTCAAAATACTTTTTGCCACCGGGCTTCCTGAAGTTGGATTGTTTTTGGTGAAAGCGTTTTGAACTGCGGCTGAACTGTTCACCGCGGTTATTGAATTGGCATCAGCAAGGGCTGCTGCCGGTTTTCCTTCGGGCTGCGAGATGGTTTGTGCGGCTTTCCCCGAAACCGTTTCCCGATTGACCAATGCAGGTAGCCCGGTAGCCCGGTCGTTCCGGCTGTTGAATTGCCAACCGGCCACAAATGCCAGCAACAACGCGGCTGCCACCGCCGAAACGCGCCAGTAAAAAAGCTTCCGCCTTTTTCGAACGCCCTCGACCCCGGCCTGCACATTTTCCAGCAAGCCGACAGGAGGGTTCAGCTCGTAGTTCCGGAGTTTTTCGCGGAACAGGTCGTCCAGGTTGGTATCTTTCTTCATGCCGTATAGTTATTTTGGACCGTCATCTCACCAAAGTTCGCATGAACTTTTTTTTTCAGTATTTCCCTGGCCCGCGCCAGGTTCGATTTTGAGGTTCCCTGGTTTATTGACATTTCTTTGGCAATCTCTTCGTGCGAAAGGCCTTCGATGACATACAGGTTAAAAACCAACCGGTATCGCGGGGGCAATTGCTGCACCAGTTTCATCAGGTCGTCAGCCGAAATTTTGGCAATCACATCGTCCGAAAAATTGACCGAATCATAAACCGAAACATCTTCGACCGGAAAAAGCCGGTGCTGTTTCCTGAATTTTTCGAGCGAAATGTTGATCATGATCCGCCTGATCCAGCCTTCGAGCGAACCTTCGTGCCGAAAGTTTTTTAAATTGGTGAAAACCTTGATAAAACCTTCCTGCAAATTGTCTTCAGCTTCTGCTTCATCCCTGGAATAGCGTAAACAAACCCCGAACATTTTCGGAGCAAATTCATGGTAAAGGTTTGCCTGGGCCTTTCTGCTCCCGGCAATACATGCAGATATGACTGGCTTATAATCTTCCAAGTAAAAGCTGTTTTTTATCACTCAAAGTTAGCCGATTATTCCATTCACCGGGCGTTTCACAAATTCCTCAGGCTTGGCTAATCTTAACAATATCAGGCAAAAGAATGTTCCAATTTCTACTTTCCAGGCCAAACATTCATAATTTAGATGGATTTAAAGAACATTTAGTTGCGTTCGGCCTTTATTTTTCCCCGACAAACACCAATTACAGCCTAACTCCTGAAATCATAACGTTTACGCAACCTTTCGTATTGCAGTATCGTCTAGTAAAAGATTTCAAAAATTGATTGACATGAAACAAATCATCACCATCGCAACAATTGCTTTCATTCTCGTTGCCTGTACGAAAGAGCCGACAATTGCCCCGGTTACCAACCTGACGCCAACCGAAAAATCGGCTAAAATAATTTCGGCTGACAACCAATTCGGGTTTGAACTTTTTAATAAAGTGAACGCTTCGCTCGAAAGCCCCCAGAACACGATGGTTTCGCCAATGAGTGTTTCGCTGGCGCTGGCCATGTTGTATAATGGCGCCGGAGGCAATACCAAAACGCAAATGCAAGATATGCTGCACAAGGCAAACCTGACGGCTGACGACATCAACCAAAGCTATAAAGTGCTGGTTTCGGCGCTCGAAAGCCACGACCCGAAAGTGGAACTGTCGATTGCCAACGCCATTTTTTACCGGAATTCGTTCAGCGTAAAAAACGATTTCATTACCACCAACCAAAACTACTACAACGCTGAAGTGGCCGGTTTAGATTTTTCGAAGACCACTGAAACCCTGAATACGGTGAACGGCTGGGTAAATACCCAAACCAGGGGGAAGATCGATAAAATCCTCGAACAGGTAAAACCAGAGGATATAATGTATTTGCTGAATGCCATTTATTTCAATGGCCAATGGACCTACAGTTTCGACCCAAAGGGAACCGCCAACCTGTCATTCACCAAAGAAGATAAAACCAGCATTCAGGTGCCAACCATGACGATCGAAAAGCCATTCAACTATTTCAGCAACCAAACTTTTCAGATGCTTGAAATGCCTTATGGAAGCGGGAAATATTCGATGCTGGTATTTTTACCGGCTTCAGGAAAAACGACAAATGATGTGATTTCGCAGCTGGTTCCTGAAAATGTAAACGACTGGATTTCGAAAATGACAGAGCAAAACAAAAAAGTATTCCTCCCGAAATTCGAGTTCAAATTCGACAAAAGTTTGGTTGACGTACTGAAATCACTCGGAATGACAGATGCGTTTAACAGCAGCGCCAATTTAAGCGGAATTGCCGACGGTGGGAACCTGGTCGTTTCGGAAGTGATGCACAAAACCTACATTAAAATTGACGAGCAGGGGACCGAAGCAGCAGCCGTAACAGGAATTACGGTTGGATTGACTTCTGTTGGTCCCGATAATTCATTCCGGGTCGATCATCCGTTTATTTTTGCCATCCGCGAAAAAGACACCAATGCCATTTTGTTTATCGGAAAAGTGATGGACCCCAGCCAGAATTAAACGATGAAGTCACGATATTGGCGTAAACATATGACTTACAGAAAAAAACAATTCTGCGATTTTTTCTTCAATTTTAAACTTCATATATTTGCCTGTCAGAATTTTACACAAATTAGCACGAATGGTCTCCAACACCTGATAACCATTTTTTAGTTCTTTTATTAATTCTTAACTGTTTTTTCACATATCCGAAATGTTTAAACAGGACTGGAAGACTACCTTTGACGTTCAGTTTTTCTTAGACTATGGATTTAAATTCGGGCCGAACTTCAGGAATTTTGCAAATTATTTGGGGAAACCGGTATTTTATCGCCCCCTTCCTCATTCTTTTCACGGTAATCATGGTACTTCTGGGGGTTCAGGGAAACGACCGGCTTTTTCTTGACGTAAATGGGCTTCACTCAAAAATAGCCGACATCTTTTTCGTCAACCTGACCAATATGGGCAATGGTTTTATGGCATTTCTTCTCGTATTGATGTTGCTTTGGGTTTCATACCGCGAATCGCTGACCTTTCTGGCTGTCACGCTCTTGCTCACCGTGTTCGAATATGTCCTGAAGAAAATCCTCTTTCCCGAATTTATCCGACCGGTGCTATATTTTGGACAGTCGAGCCTGCACCTGATCTCTGGCTATAACCCGCCACTGCTTCATACATTCCCGTCGGGGCACTCGATTACGGCATTCAGCGCCTGTTTGTTCCTTTCATTCCTGATCAGTAAAAAACTATGGAAGGTTTTTCTGTTCTTTGTTGCGTTAATCATAGGTTATTCAAGGATTTATATTTCGGCCCATTTCCCTTTCGATGTACTGATGGGTTCACTTTTGGCCGTTGTGGTTACAACGCTGGTTTATTATCTTAGCCGACAAATCAACAACGACTGGATTGACAAAAAAATCACAATCAGGATAAAATCCAGGCCTCACAACAATTGATATGATTCGTAAGCTTTCACTTGAAAACCGGTACCGGATTTTCATTGCCCTGATCGCCCTGCTCGTTTTCCTGCCTTTTAACGGGCTGGTTCATTTGTTCGATTGGGACGAAATCAATTTTGCCGAATCGGCCCGCGAAATGATTGTCTCCGGAAATTACCACACCGTTACCATTAATTTTATCCCTTTTTGGGAGAAGCCACCGCTTTTTATCTGGATGCAGGTCCTGAGCATGAAGGTTTTCGGGGTCAACGAGTTTGCGGCACGTTTTCCTGATGCCATTTGCGGAGTATTCTCGCTGCTCCTGTTGTTCGAAATTGGCCGGAAATTACGAAATCCCAAATTTGGGCTGATCTGGGCGCTGGCTTTCGGAGCATCGGTTTTGCCCTTTCTTTACTTCAAATCCGGAATCATCGATCCCTGGTTCAACCTGTTCATCTTTTCATCCTTGTATTTTGCCTTCTTGCATTTTTTTCAAAATGAAACCGGGCACAAAAATCGTGTAAATTTAATGCTTTCGGCAGGGCTGCTTGGCTTGGCCGTCCTGACCAAAGGGCCGGTTGCCATCCTGTTGTTTGGCCTGACATTCCTGATTTTCCTGATTTCAGAACAAAAATTAAAGCTGATAAAAGGCATTGATCTGCTGATCTTTACCGCAATCCTGATTCTTACCGGGGGCGCTTACCACCTGTATCAAATCTTCTCAGGAAACTGGAAATTGGTTTATGATTTCTTTGTTTACCAGGTTCGGTTGATGAACACCGAAGATGCCGGGCACGGTGGAAGCATTTTTTATCACCCCATTGTGCTGTTTGTTGGCGTGTTCCCTACTTCCATCCTGGCGCTTTGGGCATTCTTCAAAAAAAGCACAGACAACAACGATTACCGGAAACTGATGATCATCTTGTTCCTGGTTGTCCTCATTATCTTTTCACTGGTTCAGACTAAAATTGTTCATTACAGCTCGTTGTGCTATTTCCCGCTCAGCTACCTGGCAGCCCTGGTCGTTTACAAAATATCTACCGGAGAACAAAAACTGAGCCGCCTGAGCAAAACACTTCTTGCCGGGATCGGGTTAATTTTTGCCACTGCCCCCGGGGCCATTCAGTATATTGCCACAGGTGTTTCCCCTGAAGTGCTGAAAAAATACATTAAAGATGATTTTGCCATCGATTGCATCCAAACCACAGTCCACTGGGGTGGTTACGAATTTCTGGCCGGGGTTGTGTTTGGGATTGTGCTCCTGTTTGCCATCATTTATTTGCGGGGCCTCAGGCAAATTGTGACGGTTTACGCCAGCACTGCCCTTTTCGTATTCGTGCTGATGTTCATTTTGGTGCCAAAAATCGAACAATATTCGCAGGGGCCTGCCATCGGGTTCATTTCGTCGTTCAAAGACAAGCCGGTTTGGGTTTCAACCCTGGGCTATAAAAGTTATGCCCCTTATTTTTATTCCGACAAACCGGAAAGGGCCTGCACCAGCGACGACGAACAGGAGTTTCTTCTGCACGGAAATACCGGCCGCGACGTCTATTTTGTCGTTAAATCAACCCGTTTGCAATCTATCCTGAAACAATACCCCAACCTGGCATTCGTAGAAAAAAAAGGCGGGTTTGTGCTGCTTAAACGAATTGACCCGCCAACGCCATAAATAATTTCTTCAACGATTTAGCACCCAAATTCTCTGGACAGCTTTCTATTCATCGGCATTGGTACGGCGCACCGAAACAGATTTACCGAAAAAAATTGACTGGCATAAACTTCGCTAAGTTGTACGACAATGAAATACCACTTTCATCTGTTTATAATTTGATTTTTAATGGTCAAATGGAACTCGCCAAGAATCATTCTCCTGTTTGAGAAGTAATTCTCATGGCCCGTTTCATTTTTCGCACTTAAGTAAGTGAAACAATTTAATGTCGTATTTTATCCTTGACTCACCCCACGTCCG
>JBBIHV010000178.1:0-6573 GCA_037446835.1 Sunxiuqinia sp.
TAAATGCAACAGATCCAAGCTTTGAAACAAGCAATTCACTATTTTGTTTTATATTTTCAGGCAAATCATAAACAACATGCGACCGCGATTTTTTGATAATGGGGTTGTCTTAAAAACAGAAAAACCACAGAGAAACACGGTCTCTGTGGTTAAACATTTTTTTGAGGACAACCCATTATTTCGTATAACTTACTTGCTCGACAGGCAAAATGAGCACCATTCCGAAGTAAATTAAAATGAGGTACGGGTTAAAGAACGTAACCCAGGCAAATATCAGCCTGAAGAAAACCGGATCGAGTTCGGGGTTCACATAATTTGAAATTCCGCTGATTACACCAGCAACCAATTTGTCGTTCGAGCGTGTTAACCGTTTCATGGCCTTGAGATTTTAATTGTTTCTAAATGTTATTGTTCCTGTTGTTCCTGTTGATTTAATTTCCCAATGACTTTTTATTCATTCAATGAAAGTCCTTCGGGGGTCATGACCCAGGTTTTTCCGGCCATGTCCTTGTTCCAGATGTTGTTGATGTTCTCGAAATCGAAACGCAACTTCCCCAGGTTTGACGCCAGGTTCACCCGCTTCCCTTTCGGGACTTTCACGGTAACCTGAACTTCCTGGTTTCGCCATTTGGCCTGATTTTCGATTGTAAAATACGGATCGAGTACCAGTGTCGAATCCCTGCTGGCGACTTTGTACTGAATAAGTCCAATATTTTTCCGGACCTCGCTGCCATTCTTTCCGCGTGATGTTTTTTTAATGATCACCGAAAAATCTGGGGCATCGGTTGCTTCGATACTGAGCCGCGGGTTTCCGGCCAAAATATTATCGCCGTTAATTTTGAGCAACGAAAAATCCTCGAAACGGGCGTTTTCATCCAATTCAACTTTTTCAGGAATGTCTCCAAGTTCGATGAAAAGGGTTTTGCAGGCCGGATTATCCAATGCCCTTCCTGCTGCTACGGTACTTTTCTGACTGAAATTTTCGAACTGCCCGGTAGTTAAAATGAGCATTGCCACCAAAGCAACCAGCCAAATACCAAAAGCGCCCAGGCCAATCAGTTTATTGTTTGTTTTATACCTGAAAACCAGCTTGGTGCCAGCAAACAGGATCGTCAGCAGCGGGATGCCGACCAGCAAGACAATCAGCAAAACGGCGACACTAACCAGACCGGGGCTAAACACAAGTCCCAGCGCTCCCGACAAATCGACATCCGGGTTCACTCCAACCGAATGGCCGTGAACAAATACACCGCCCATCGTCAACGATATCAAAAAGGCGATCATTCCGAAAAATCCGGTCAGAATCAACAAACTTCCGAAAATTACGCCAATCGCTTTGCCCAGGCCTTTTCCAACCTGAACAGAAGCCTGCCCTACTTTGCTGGCTGCATCCTTGCCTCTCCGGAATGATTCGGAACGGCCGATTCTCGAGAAACTGTCTTTCACTTCCTTTACCTCTTCCTGAATGGTTTTCTGAATGTTCGAAATCGTTGCTTCTTCGCCTCTCATTTCAAGGCGCTGGGCGGTTGTGGCTGCCTTGGGAACCACAATCCAGAGGATCAGGTAAATAACTGCAAAAATGCCGATCCCGACGAAAACCAGCAGGATGAATAGTATCCGGATAAAAACCGGATCGAAATTAAAATAGGCGCTCATCCCGGAGCAAACCCCGCCCAAGACGCGGTTTTCAGTATCGCGGTACAAGCGTTTTTCAGGCTTTTTGCCTTTGGGTTCTGATTTTTCTTTCGCCTGATCTTCAACGGGCCCGGCATCCATAAAATCTTCAGGTTTTCCCATGCGGTGCATCACTTCTTCAACCCATTCGCTGGTAACGGCTTCCTGTCTGCCGGTAATTTTTTCCTGAAGCAGTTCAGCAATGCGCGATTCAATGTCCTCCAAAATTTCCTGGCCGCCAGCCTGGCTTGTAAAATGATGGTTCAGCAAATGAAGATAATCCTGCAGTTTTTCAAAAGCATCTTCTTCGATGTGAAAAACGCTGCCGCTGATGTTTATGGTGAATGTCTTTTTCATGGCTTCTGTTGTTAATTGTTTCTGTGGTTTCAATAGTTTCTGTGGTTTCTGTGCTTAATTGCGGCTGTTGATCTGAAAGACTTTTTCGACTAGCTCGCGCCACACTTTTCCAAGTTCATTCAGGAAAAGCCTGCCAGTTTCGGTCAGTTCGTAATATTTGCGGGGTGGCCCCTGAAGCGGTTCTTCCCAGCGGTATCCGAGGTAACCTTCATTTTTCAGCCTGACCAGCATGGGGAAAAGTGTTCCTTCCACCACAATCATTTCCGATTTTTCAAGGTCCCGAATAATGTCGCTCACATAAAGTGGTTTATTTTCGAGGGTCAGCAGGATGCAATATTCGAGTACCCCTTTTCTCATTTGTGCTTTGGTATTTTCAAGTTTCATGGCTTAACCTCCAATGTTTTCTGATGTTTGGTTTTTTTTTCTGATCAAACCCGACCGGTTAAAATTCAATACCGGGCAAGCTGGAATTTGGCTCCTGCAGATTATTTCTCGGTGCTGTTTTGGCTGTGGGTTATCTGTTTCTGTGCATATTTTTCAACTTGCAGTTCGGCCTCCATGGCGGTGCTCAATTCGGCTGAGCTTACAAAAGCTTCATTTGCACAGGCATTTTCCTGAAGTTGGATTTGTTTATCGGCATATTTTGCCACTTGCCGATCGGCCTCCAAAGCGCTTCTCAACTCGGCTGCGCTGATAAAAGCTTCATTTGCGCGGGCATTTTCCTGAAGCTGGATTTGCTTGTTGGCGAATTTTGCCACTTGGTGATCGGCCACCAAAGCATCGCTCAATTCGGCTGCGCTTATAAAAGCTTCAGTAATCCGGTCATTTTCCTGAAGTTGGATTTGCTTATCGGCAAATTTTGCCACTTGCTGATCGGCCTCACAGGCTGAAAATGCTTCGGCTGAATTCAGGAAATCTTCCATATCCTTAGCGGCTCCTGATTCCATTTCAGGGTTCCGGGCGGTCTCACTTGCCGAAACATCCGACGAACTCTTGGCCTGATCGGCAAGTTCGGTACGAATTGTTTCAACAACTGCATCGGCTTGTCCGCTCTCAGATGGTTGTTCAGACATCATCTGGATAGCCATTTTGCCATACGCGTTGTTGTCCAAAAATTGTTTCCAAAATTCCTGGGCGTTGACCGTCCAGGTAATTAAAACCAAACTGCCGATAACGATGCTGCTGCGTAAAATTGCGTTCTTAACCTGATAACTAATTGTTTTCTGATTGTTGTTTTTTGTTTTCATGACTTTGTGCTCCTATTGTTTAAATTGTTTTTTCGTTTTTAAAATTTGTTTTCAATTTCTATGACGCTAGATTTTTGTTTTCGTTACAAAGTGCATAGTTCTTTTTTTAAAATTCTACCTTTTGTTACACTGTTGTTTGTTCTGCAAATATATATCTTTTAAATGATACCATGCAACACATAGTACCATTTATTTTTAAATTATTTTTAATTTATTTTTTAAACCATTGATTGTCTGTAATTTGAAAACAAATAAAAATTGAGTTTAGCGGATTTATTTCTTCCGGAAGTATCCCCAAAAACTCAATTTGACTGTTTTTGAGATCAGAAAATTTCTAATGCAGGCGATGAAAAAAATTTTCGGCGCGATAAAATCAGGTCATTTTTCAATATCGAACGAATCAATCAGTGCGATTGTCGTATCTTTGCTTCAGAAAAAAACTGAAAACTGATGTCACTGTTAATTGAGGAAAAGGATTTAGAAAAGTTTATACTTGTAGGCGACCGGGTTCTGATCCGGCCTAAAAATCAGCAGGGAAAAACCTCCTCCGGATTGTACCTCCCTCCCACTGTTCAGGAGAACGAAAAAACGCTGAGCGGATATGTGGTAAATGTTGGCCCCGGCTACCCCATACCGGCCATGACCGATGCCGACCAACCCTGGAAAGAAAAAAAAGATGAAGTGAAATATGTTCCTCTTCAGGCTAAAGTTGGCGATTTGGCGGTTTATCTCAACAAAAGTGGTTGGGAAATTGAATTCAACAAGGAGAAATACATCATCCTGCCCCATTCTTCCATCCTGATGCTCATCAGGGACGAAGGATTGTTTGAGTAGTATTCAGTTTTCAGTCACAGTATTCCGGAAATTGTAACGAGTTGCAAGCTTTACTTCAATTTAAGACCTAAATCACCAACCAGTAACAGATCAATCAAAAAACAACACAAATTGGGAACCCCCTCATTACACATAACCGGCTCCGGCCAGCCGCTCATCTGGATGCATGGCATGCTTAGTTCGGTTGAATCTGATTCAGTATATTCGCTGGTCAATTTAAAGCCACTTTCCAAACAGGTGAAGTTGATCAGGTACGACGTCTGCAACCAATCGGTTTCCGGAGACTATTCGTGGCCCGCCATGACGGAAGAACTGATCGGGGTTGCCGATTCGTTGGATTACCCGTCGGTTATGCTTGGCGGTGTTTCTATGGGATCGGGAACAGCGTTATATACGGCAATCCTCCAGCCGAAAAGGGTTAAAGCGCTCATCCTGGTAACTCCTCCACCGGCATGGGAGGTTCGCACAGCCGTTCAGGATTTGTACGAAAAAATTGGCCGAAGAGCCCGACCCGATCATGTTCCGGAATTCCTGAAGCGGATTATTCACCGGAATCCCGATCCACCTGTTTTTTTTGAAGAGCAATTCCCCGGAACCCGGCAAAAGTTACTCGACCTGCGACTCAGTTTCGATCCGGGTTATTATTACAGCATTTATCATGGCGGGGCGATTTCCGATTTTCCGGAACGTGAACAACTGACTCAATTGCATGTTCCTACTTTAATCGTGGCCGATCCGGATGATCCCAACCACCCGGTTGAGGTTGCGCGCGAAATGAATTCGCTGATTCCGGATTCCGAACTGGTTTTAGTTTCAGGTTATACCGATTACCTGAACCTTCAAAATAAGGTCCGTGATTTTTTGAAAAATCGACTTTCGGATTACGAATCGTAATTTTTTCAGCCATTTTATTTTCAAATCGAAACAAAACCGAACAGACAAAGCGTTTTTTTTCTATCTTGCACACGAAAATAAATTAAACATTAAAACCATTTAAATATCAGTTATGGAGAGAGTTTCAGACAGAGTCGCCTGTTTATCGGCATCCGCCACCCTGGCTGTGGCCCAAAAAAGCCGTGAGTTAAAAGAAAAAGGGATCGACGTGATCAGCCTTGGAGTTGGAGAACCTGATTTTAACACTCCTGATTTCATCAAGGAAGCCGCAAAAAAGGCTATTGATGAGAATTACTCAACCTATTCGCCTGTACCGGGTTATGCCGTTCTGTTAAAGGCAATTGTTGAAAAACTAAAACGGGACAATGGTCTGGAATATACCACTGATCAGATTATTGTTTCAAACGGCGCGAAACATTCCATTGCCAATTTGCTTCAGGCCCTGATTAACAAAGACGATGAAGTAATTATTCCGGCACCGTATTGGGTAACTTATATCGAATTGGTGAAACTGAACGAAGGTAAAAATGTGATCATTCCAACCACGGTTGACAGTGATTTCAAAATTACCCCGGCGCAACTCGAAGCCGCCATCACGCCCAAAACGCGTGCGTTCCTGTTCAGTAGCCCAAGCAATCCGACCGGAAGCGTTTACACCAAAGACGAACTGAAAGCTTTTGCAGCCGTTTTTGCCAAATACCCGAATATCATTGTGATCTCGGACGAAATCTACGAACACATCGTTTACGGAATTAAACACGAAAGCATTGCACAGTTCCCCGAAATTAAAGACCGGGTGGTGGTTGTAAACGGCGTGTCGAAAGCATTTGCCATGACTGGTTACCGCATTGGCTACATTGCCGCTCCGCTTTGGCTTGCTAAAGCCTGCAACAAATTACAGGGACAATACACTTCAGGTCCATGCTCCGTTTCGCAAATTGCCTCGGTTGCCGCATTAAATGCGCCGCTTGACACCGTTTACGCGATGGTTGAACAATTTGAAAAACGCCGCAATCTGGTTCTGTCCATGCTGGCCGAAATTCCGGGAGTAAAAACCAGCAAACCCGATGGAGCATTCTATGTTTTCCCCGATATTTCTTCTTTCTTCGGAAAATCGGATGGTACGGTAACGATTAAAAATGCGGATGACATGGGATTGTTCATTTTATCGAATGCCTATACCGGAGTTGTTTCGGGTGAAGCCTTTGGAGCCCCGGAATGTATCCGCATTTCGTACGCCGCTTCGGAAGCCGATTTGAAAAAATCCCTCACCCGCATTAAAGATGCGCTGGCAACCCTGAAATAGAAATTATCTTTTAAACTTTCATACAAAAAATCCCGGCAGAACTGAACAAGCCGGGATTTTTTTATTCGACGCATTTTGCAGTGAATACGAAGATTTTTTGCCGCAAAATACCGAAAAGGATCGCTTGATGACAAATCCGGACTTGGTGTTACAACTGGCCGTTATATTTTGGATCGAAGTCAACCATCCATTCAATGCCGTATTTATCCCGAAACATGCCAAAATATGAGCCCCACGGACTGTCGCTAATCGTCATTTCTA
>JBBIHV010000179.1:0-6508 GCA_037446835.1 Sunxiuqinia sp.
TGGGCGCCGGTGAACTGAAGTTTAACACAAATCCCGTGAGAACATCTGTGCGTAACACTGTGCCGGAGGTTTATACCAAAGCCATCTTCCCTGACCTGTTGACAGCCATCAGCAAATTACCAGTAACCGGACGTCTAACCGGAACTTTAACCAAAACCGTTGCCCGCTTATATTTGGCAAAAGCTTATCTCACTTATGGGTGGTGGCTCGAAAACCCAAATGGCATTCCTACTTATCCTGCCACAGACCGAACCGACCCTGACGGACATGATGCCCCGTGGTATTTTCAGCAGGCATACACAGTGGCAACTACCGCCATTGCCAATCCTGGACCTTATGGTTTAATGGGTACTTATTACGATGTGAACTGGGCGCCAAACGACCGGAACAAAGAAATGTTACTTTATGCCGACCATACGCAAGCCAGTGAATTTTACAATGTCAGTAGTCTGACTTATGGCAGCGGCGGTGCCCCTGATAATTTTGCCGGCTGGATGATGACCTGGAACTATACAAACATTAGAAGTTCAGTTGATGGTAAGACTTATACGACAAGTTCAGTTCAGCGTGAAGCAGAACAACACCTTGGTCGTCCCTGGACCCGTATGTGCCCTACCATCGGTGCAATAATAAACACCTTCGCCGATAAAACGAATGATTCACGTTACGATGGCACCTTTACAACGGTTTACCGTGGCAACTGGCCAAAAGGTGGCATTTCTGCTGCATCTTTAATTAATGCAAATGGGTTGTCGGTTTATCCCGGAGATGCAATTCTTACTTTCCTGAACACAGATGATCCAACTATTTCTTATCCGGGTACTGGGAAAGCAGGTATTAGTAATATCGGTGCAGGTACTTTGCCTGGAAGAGCTGATTATGTGATCGACCCGAGCGGCATAAGCAGATTGGCATATCCGGGGCTTTGGAAGCTTGGACCTTACCGCACCGACAATGGTACCGGATTGGGACAACCGAACGCTGCCAGTACCCGTCCCTATCCCATTGCCAAATTCTCTGAACTTTACTTTATTGCCGCCGAAGCAGCAGTGATGGGTGCAACAACACAAGCAGGTCAAAGCGCCGTAGATTTGATTAATGTTATTCGTGCACGTGCAGGAAAATGGCGCTTTGATAACAACGGAAATGTCGCCAAAGTGGCCGACAATAGCGCTGCTATGATTGCTGCCACGCCGGCAACTGTTGACATTAACTATATTTTGGCTGAACGTTCGCGTGAATACTACGGCGAAGGTTACCGTTGGTTCGATTTGGTGCGTACGCAAACTTGGGCAACTATTGCTGGCTCATACCAAATTTGCGGGACTGCGAATGGAGATCATACGAAAGTAACTGTTACACGGACCATTCCAAATTATCTCTACCTGCGACCGATTCCGCAAGGTCAGATTGATGGTATGGATATGAGCGACGCAGATAAAGCCACTTATCAAAACCCGGGATATTAGTTATTAACAAATTAATAATCCATATAAAACCTTTCAAAAAAGGAGTTGCGAATTCTGTTTACTCCTTTTTTGAAAGGAATTTTTTTTGCTGATTTGTAGTCATAATTTTGCCTTCAGCACCAATTTAAAAATCCAGTACCCAGGATAACCAGGCATTCGATTTTGTTTTTACTGAACGGATAATATTTTAAACCTGAAGTTTTATATAAATACCAACAGATGAAGCGGTTACAATGTAGTTTGCTTTTTTCCGTCATTTTCCTCTCTGTTTCCCACTTTGTTTCAGCCCAAAGCATCAGCCCGCAGGACGGATCGAAATTGTGGTTTACAACCATGCACCCAACAACTGAGGCAATCAGCCATCATCCCACTTCGGTATATGTTCCGCAGGGATCGGCCACTTTCGATATTATTAAGGATGAATTGAAAAGTGGATTAGGCGCACTTTTCAATACCACATTCAACTTCGGGAAAAAATTAGAAACAGGATCGGTATTTGTTGCGACATCCGGGCTCAAAACCGTCACCGGTTATATTGATTTCAACGAATTACATTCCCTGGGGAACGACGGCTTTATTATCCGTTCGTTTAAGTCTCCGGATTTTATCCTGATTGCAGCCAATACCGAAATTGGCGCATTGTACGGCACATATCATTATTTAAGGATGCTGCAAACCACAACCACCTCACTTCAAAATATTGATGTTAAGCAAATCCCCTCTTTCCAACGCCGTATTTTAAATCATTGGGACAACCTGGATGGCACTGTTGAACGTGGATATGCCGGCCATTCCATCTGGAAATGGAACGAACTTCCTGAAATTCTCAGCCCACGCTATGCTCAGTATGCCCGGGCCAATGCCTCCATTGGCATCAACGGAACAGTTCTGAATAACGTAAATGCCAACCCCGATATCCTCAAACCCGAATTCCTGAAGAAAGTGCAGGCAATAGCCGATGTGATGCGGCCCTACGGGATCAAGGTTTATCTGGCCGTTAATTTTTCATCGCCAAAAGCTCTGGGTGGTTTGTCAACCGCCGATCCTTTAAATGAAGAAGTAAAAAACTGGTGGCGAAAGAAAGCCGATGAGATTTATCAGTTGATCCCTGATTTTGGCGGTTTTTTGGTGAAAGCCAATTCTGAGGGGCTGCCTGGACCGCAGGATTTTGGGCGCACCCATGCCGACGGCGCCAACATGCTGGCCGATGCTTTGTCCCCGCACAACGGAATTGTCATGTGGCGGGCATTTGTTTACAGCCCCAGTGGCGACGACCGGGCCAAGCAGGCCTACAATGAGTTTATGCCGCTGGATGGAAAATTCCGCAAAAACGTAATCCTTCAGGTGAAAAACGGGCCGGTCGATTTCCAGCCCCGCGAACCATTCAGCCCTTTGTTTGGCAGCATGAAACATACCACCGTGATGCCTGAACTGGAGATTACCCAGGAATATCTTGGGTTCTCTGATCACCTGGTGTATTTGGGCACACTTTTTAAAGAATTTTTAGATGCCGACACATACGTTCAGGGACGAAACTCGACCGTGGCCCGAATCACCGACGGCTCGATGTTCAACGATTCGATTACGGCCATTGCCGGAGTGGCAAACATTGGCGAAGACACCAACTGGTGCGGGCATCATTTTGCACAAGCCAACTGGTACGTTTTTGGCCGGCTGGCCTGGGACAATCAGTTAACAGCAAAGGAAATTGCAGTGGAATGGTTGAAGCAGACTTTTTCAGATGATCAGCGGTTTATTGGCGACTTGTCGAAAGTGATGATGCAATCACGGGAAGCGGTTGTCAATTACATGACTCCAATCGGGTTGCACCACCTGATGGGTTGGGGCCATCATTACGGGCCGGAACCCTGGTGTGCAGTGCCAGGCGCCAGGCCTGACTGGTTGCCTTCCTATTATCATAAAGCCGATAGTATCGGAATCGGGTTCGACCGCTCCTCCACCGGAAGTAATGCTGTCGGTCAATATGCCGAACCACTTCGGTCTATGTTCGACGATCCGTCGCTATGCCCGGAAGATTTTCTTTTGTGGTTCCATCATTTGCCGTGGAATTACACACTTCGGAACGGAAATGATTTATGGACGGAACTTTGCTACAAATACAGCTCGGGCGTGGATGCGGTAAGGAGGGTTCAAAAAGTTTGGGACGATAATCGTGAGAACGTCGATCCACAGCGGTTTGAAGACGTAAAACAAAAACTGGTTATTCAGGCCAGGGAAGCGATTTGGTGGCGGGATGCCTGCCTGCTTTATTTCCAGACGTTCTCTCACCGGCCAATCCCGTTGGAACTGGACCGTCCGGTTCATCAGTTGGGTCAATTAAAAAAATTGAAATTCGATTTGAAAAATCACAATTAGGACAATCTTGTTTATGAAACAAAAATATTCAAACCTTTGGCAAATCAATGACATGATTTCCGGTTAAAATCATCGAACCTTCCACAAATGACTTTGATCAGGAAAATCCGGAGAAAGATGCATCGAAAAACTTAATAAATGAATTCTTTATGAAAAATGCTTTTGAAGTTAATAATCCCGATTATAAATTGAGCCCGTTCACGGGAATGTCAAAAAAACATTATATCGAATTGGCCAAATATCTGTTGAAAAGGGCTTTTAAACATGTTGGTTCAATTGAAACACCGTTGACATTTCCAACTGTCCCCGGAAAAACCTATCCTCAGCCCAATGCCCCTGATTGGCGTTACCGGTCGTTGGAGTTTGAAGCGCTGGAGCGGACATTCACGCTGGCGGGCCCTTTGATCCACATCGATCCTGAAACAACGATAAATAACATCAACCTAAGGGAATATTATTGTTTGCAAATCTATAATGCTTTCACTCCCGGTCATCCCAACTCGTTGCCGTTGCCCGAAGATTTGCCCGACTCCAATTACCAGTTTACCTGCGAGTTCGGGGGGTTGTTCAAAACTTTGCTTCTTCTTCCCGAAACATTGTGGCCACATTTCACTGAAAAACAAAAGGATGAAATGGTGGTTACCATTTCAAAATGGGGCCACCACCGAACAACTCAGAACAATTGGCGGATTTTTAATATCGTCACGCTTTCATTCCTTAAAAAACAGGGTTATGAAATTGACGACGACCTGTTAAAAAGCCATTTGTTATGGGTGGCCTCCTATCATTCGGGCGATGGCTGGTACCTTGAACAAACCTACAATTACTACTCGATAAGCTTGTTTATTGTTTACACCACCATCTGGAACAGGGCTTTTGGCGATGAATATTATCCTGAAATTGCCGAGATCATTGAAAAGTCGGCTCAGAAATTAATGGAATCGCTTACCGGATTTTTTGCACGCGACGGCTACATAAACATGTGGTCAAGGAGTATCTGTTACCGGACATGGGTCTCGGGGGCTTTCCCGGTTGCTTTTATGCTGAAGGAAAAGCCCGGCCTGGATGCCGGCTGGGCCAGGCGGCTGTGCTCAGGGTCTTTGTTGCAATTCGTGACCAGGGAAGAATTCTTTTACAACGATATTCCCAGTTTAGGGTTCTATGGACAAAAAGAATACATGATCCAGAATTACAGTTGTGCGGCCAGTCCTTTTTTGATGTTCCTGCCTTTTATCTGCCTTGCCTTGCCCGACGATTCACCTTTCTGGACGGCCAAAGAAAACGAAGGAATGTGGGAAAAACTGGGAAACAATTCGAACAAAACCGTACTTGAAAGCCCGGGGCTGGTATTGGTTAATCATGGCAAAACCGGAACTTCCGAAATTATTCCCGGAAAAGTGTATTACGACGACCCCAATTATTCAAAACTTGTTTACAACACCCATTTTCCCTGGGAAGATCACAATCCTCAGGGCGGGACTTCCATGGAGTACAGTTTCCGGAGCCAGGATCCAAGGGACGTGAGGGGCGATGACATCAATTTCTACCTGACCGGTCAGGCAATCACCAACGATTCCGGCAGAAACAGGTCTTATACAACCTCCCAGGGCATGTTTTTCAATGGCGTGCGAAAAGGCGTTCTGTATAGGCAGGCCATCATGCGGAAGCCACCAAACAATGGAGTGGGCTACATCATCGACCTGGCCGAAATAACCATTCCAGGTGGGGTGGTGCGGGTTGACCGTTCCCGATTGGCTTTTGAATATGAAGTGACGCTTGGGCATTTTGGCATGCCTCATCTGGAAGGGGGAAAGGCAACCGTCACCCAGTTTGAACAGGATGCCAAAAAGGTGATCACAGCGTCCATTCCCGGACGACGGGTTGCCCTGATAACCTATCATGGCTGGGACAAAATAGACAGTTTGGTGCATACCAACCGAAATGCCGAGGCCGATGAGAGTACGGTAATTTATGCTTATAAGAAAAGAACGGCCAAAAACCCGGCCATGGAATTAATGGTCACGGTGATGCTGCATAAAATGGATGACAGTGAATGGACAGAGGAAGAGTTGTCGCCCATCAAGGAGCTGAATATCATGGATATTACATCAACCGGATCTGCCTTGGGGGCCAACATTACCTTGTACAATGGAGAAAAGTACGAAATTGATTTCAAGGATATCGACGGGAAAAGGACCTGTTAAGTTTCTCCGGGTTTGAAGGTCCAACCTAAAAATGATAATAAGGAATCAATCATGGTCGTTTTGAAACTGAGTCATTTTCAGGGCTTTGATGGCAAAATGCTGGCAGATCGAAATTTTCAGGTCAGGAATTTGGTGTGGAAACTGAATTTTCGGCTGAGTCAATTCCATGCGGATTAAAAATATTTATATATTTGTCGCCTCAAACGGGGGATTAGCTCAGTTGGCTAGAGCGTTTGACTGGCAGTCAAAAGGTCATCGGTTCGATTCCGATATTCTCCACTTTGAAAATCAAGACTTTACAGCAATGTAAGGTCTTTTTTGTTTTCTGGAGTGCCCATCTGGAGTGCCCTTTGAGTGCCCATTCCGATTTTTTGAGTGTAATACTATACGATTTCATGTACTGTTTAATGGCACTCGTAATTCCCAAATAATTGTTTATAAGTTATTCCAGTCGATTTA
>JBBIHV010000180.1:0-6506 GCA_037446835.1 Sunxiuqinia sp.
GGGTGTCCATCAGGTCCAGTTCCTGAATGGTTCTGCCGATCAGGTTGGTGTAGCCTTTCGATTGAAGGTTTTTCCAAAGTGCCGAACCAACCAGGCCGAGGTGGCCGGCGACGTATATTTTAGAGTTCTTGTTCATATTTTTTTGTTTTTCCACGAATTCCACGAATTTCCACGAATTATTGTTAGAAATTTATTTCCTGTCAAGGCTATGTTTACTGAAATGGATCAGTTAGATTAATCAAAAGAAAGCTGGCAAAAGATTACGCATTTGATGAATTTTAATATAATAAAAACTTGTTAATCAACACAATTCGTTTTGAATATGAATATTTGTGCAAATTTGTGCAATTCGTGGATGAAACCATTCAATGTAATATTCTTGTATTGACATCCTGACCACAAATTGCATCGATTGAGACAAATATACTATCGAATGATGCGTTTCCATTCGAGGCTGCTTTGACCGAAATTAATTAGAAGGCCAAGTCGGCATCCTGTTGCTTTCAGATAATTAAGCACCTGACCTATGTGCGAAGGTGTTAGTTCGCTGGCTGCTTTTAGTTCAATGATAATTTCATTGTAGCAGATAAAATCGGGAATATATTCCTTTTCCAAAATCTTATCTTTGTATTTAATCCGCAGAGGGAATTCTCTGATATTCGGAATATTTTGCAATTCGAATTCATATTCCAATGCTTCCTGATAGACTGCTTCTAAAAAACCATTCCCTAAGTTATTATGAACCTCCAGGCATGCCTTAATAATTGCATAATTCTCTTCCTTATAAAGGATTGTCTCATTCATAGAAAGAAGGTTATTTGTGCAAATTTGTGTTTATCTGTGGGAAATATTATTCAAAGTAATTCAACGTTCTATATCCTCCTTCACGAAGCCAGGTGTCTTTTTTCATCAGTTTGATGTCGGATTGCATCATGTCGGTAACCAGTCCCTGAAGGTCGTATCGGGGTTCCCAGCCCAGGATGGTTTTTGATTTGGTCGGATCGCCAATCAACAAGTCCACTTCAGTTGGCCTGAAATATTTTGGATCGACGGAAACAATTCCTTTCGACAGCTTTTTGTTCACAACATCAGGGATCATTCTAGCTTTAATTCCGGCCAAATAGTGTTCTCCTACTTTTTCGGTGAATGCCTTTTCATCGATGCCAACCAAAAAACCTTGTTCGTTGGCACCTTCTCCGGAGAAAGCAATCTCAAGCCCAATTTCGGAACAAGACATTTTAATGAAATCCCGAATGGTGGTTGTTATACCCGTTGCAATCACGTAATCGTCTGGTTTGTCTTGCTGAAGGATGAGGTACATGGCCCTCACGTAATCTTTTGCATGTCCCCAGTCGCGTTTCGACGAAAGGTTTCCCAAAAACAACTGATCTTGCATTCCTAGTGCAATGCGACTTAGTGCACGTGTGATTTTTCGGGTAACAAAAGTTTCTCCACGGACGGGAGATTCGTGGTTAAACAAAATGCCATTACTGGCGTGCATGTTGTAAGCTTCGCGGTAATTTACCGTAATCCAGTAAGCATACATTTTGGCTACAGCATAAGGCGAACGCGGATAAAATGGTGTTTTCTCGGTTTGCGGAACCTGCTGCACCATTCCATATAATTCAGAAGTTGAGGCCTGGTAAATCCGTGTTTTATGCGTTAGCCCAAGCAACCGGACAGCTTCCAGAATGCGTAGGGTTCCCAATCCGTCGGCATTGCCAGTATATTCCGGAGTTTCGAAACTAACGGCAACATGGCTCATGGCGGCCAGATTGTATATTTCGTCCGGTTGTGTTTCCTGAATGATCCGGGTCAGGTTCATACTGTCGGTCAAATCGCCGTAATGCAGTTTAAACATGCGGTTTTCAACGTGTGGATCTTCATACAGGTGGTCGATGCGGTCGGTATTAAATAGAGATGAACGGCGTTTAATGCCGTGAACCATGTACCCTTTTTTTAAGAGGTACTCGCTGAGGTAAGCCCCGTCCTGACCGGTTACCCCGGTGATCAATGCCGTTTTTTGTGTCATATTGAGAAGATTAAGTCAAAAATCAACGATCAAAGTAAAGAGTGGTGAATGGCGTGGTTAGTTTTTGGCGCGGTAATTTAGTCAAATATGCTGAAAAGTCAATAGTTAAATAACGTGGAGAAATGTTTTTTGTTGAAAGGCGGCATAAAAGGTCTTTTGCAAATGGTTAATTGAGTTTGCCATTGGCTGGCGGAAGAAGCAATTTGATGTTAGTATCGCCAAAAACCTGAATACGATATGCCCAGGATAACCGCCAGATTGTTCCCATACTGAACTCCATGATCACCCGAAAATCCCAAACTTATTTGTGTATTTTTCAGGAAGCTTGCAGGGGTTGAAGTTTCCAGTTGCCACGATAATTGCTTTTTAGGATTTCCGTAAATTGCCTTAGCCAGTCCATAATTTTCAGAATAAGCCAATGTCAACCGGTAATTCAATTTCTTGATCACTCCTTTTCCGGAGAAATAATAAAGCCTGACGGTATTGTTTGTTGTTGAAAGTGTACCGTCTTTATTATATTTTGGTGAGGTAAGCCAGGGATTTCCGATGGTCATGCCCTGATTGCTCCAACCATTTGGAATTAAGCCATTTGTGTAATAATTATCCGCTCCACCGTATATTACTCCATCCAATTCGCCCCAAGGGCCACTCTGGTCGGTGGTACTTAAATATTCAAAAACCAGGTGATTTAAAGGTTTAAATTTTGAAAGTTTTACCGATGCACCCCACAGTCCGTCCTGAATATTAGGTGTTTTTGTTATAAAATTAACCGGTGGATCTTCGGTAATGTTTTGCCAGTAAAATGAGATGCTGATGGTTTTCAGTTTCACATCCAATCCGAGGTTTTGGGAAATGATGTGGTTCCCCAGGGTGTTTTCCTGATCAGACCAGTTGGCCGTGGAACCACCACTTTTTCCGAAAAAAATCCTGAAATAATTAATCCAGTTTACAGGCATGGTTCCATATTGTGCCGAGTTTCCACCCCATTGTGCTACATGTTGAATGCCGTAGGAAATGTTGACAGGCAAGGGGCCGCCTACACGGATATAACCGTATTTGTGATGCAGCAATAAATTTGGAATAGCTGAATGATCGAACCAACCTTGCGAAAGGCCACCTTTGACTTCCAAATAACCTTTCGTATAAGGGACTGCAACATATTCATTCGATTCGATGGCTATTTTGTTCATGGGTCTGCTGTTTTGAGACCACAACATTCCCCCACCCGAGAGTTCGGCATCCTGATTTCCAAATAACTCTTGCTTGCGACCGGCATATACATTCAGGAAATATAACTTGCCTTGCACATAGAGTTCTCCGGGGAAGAACCGGTTTTCATTTCCGGATAAATTTCCGTCGAATTCCGTTCCAAACCCATAATCAAACGTATTTTTGGTTTTTATTTCTTTGTGTAAAGCGCCCCAAACGGTTAAGGAATTTGGCGAAAAACTAAACCTGTCGTATTGATTGGCTGTCGATAAAAATGGGGCATAAGTTCCGGTTCCCCCATTAAAGCGGGTATTGAGGCTGTAGTTAATTGTATCGTTCCGATTTTGTGCCTGAAGTAAAACGGTCGCCAGCAGAAATTGCAGGGTTTGAAGATATTTTATTTTCATCTGTTTCTAATTTGTTTTTAATTGTCAGATGGAACTCGCCAATAATCATTATCGAGTGTGAGAAGTAATTCTCATGGCTCGTTTCATTTTTATTTTCGCTGTTCTATAATTATTTCTTCTTGTTCACCGGATTTTGCTGGCTTATTGCTTCATCACCAGTGCGAACTGATTGACGCAATTTATTGTGGGTTGGGATTGCTTTCCCGAGACTTCGGGACAAGCTGTCGTACCTCTCTACCATGACGATGTTAAGGTTGAAATTCCCAGACATCTGATTTTCGATCGAAATCATCTTCTCCTCCAACTACATATCCTTTTCCGTTGATCGCGAACACAACCATATTCTGCCTGGCTCCACCCGGAAAATCCCCGCATCTGAACCAGGTATTCGTTAACGGGTCGTATTTCACCACATCCGAAAGAAGCCGTCCCCCGTTTAATGAACCATTCCAATATCGCCCCAGCATGATATAACCCAGACCATTTATAGATACCCCTTTCGATAAGATACGTTTTTCAGGCAAATCGGCAACACGGCTCCATGCATTGGTTTCGGTACGATAACAATAGAAATCTTTGAAATTTCCACCCCGATAACCTGATCCGACATATAAATTTTTACCAATTGCAAATCCGGCAACCCCGGATCTTTTTACCGGACAATTCGTCAATTTGGTCCATTCGTTGGTTTTTGGATCGTATTTGTAGGTGTCGCTGTTAAACATGTCAAACGTAAAACCTTCGGTGGTATAGATGCAACTGTCAATTACGGCACAAAATAAATCGTTCTTAGCTTCACCGGGAAATGAAGCAAGCTGTTTCCAGGTATCGTTGATGATATCATATTCCCAAAAATCGCTGAACTGCCCCCCTTGTAAAGAGGCCACAGCACCAAGCCCCACATAAGCTTTGTCACCAATTACTGCTCCTATAGCTTTTACCCGGGCTGTCCCCGGAAAATCAGTTTTCCGTGTCCACAGGTCTGTCTGACTGTTATATTGCCATAAATCATTCAGGAAACCACCATTTGGATCCGATCTTCCCAGACCAATAAAGGCCCGATCGCGATATACAAAAGAGGTAGCCGAGGCACGGGCTGTTCCCGGAAAATCATTCATTTGTTTCCAGTTGCCGATAGGCGTTATATCGTATTTTTTAGCACATGCACCCAGAAGAATGATCAACAGAAGTATGAATAAATGCTTCATTCTATTTGTCAGAATGTTAATGAATCTTCTGCGTTCCATGAAAATTGAAATTATTTGTTTCAGATTGCTTTCCCGATACTCCAAGTCAAGCACTGAGTTATCTGTTCAAAGTCTGACTCCAAGTCAGGCCCAGAGTTTAGTAATAAATGATTGGTGAGAAAAATGCAAGGAGATTATTTATTTTTAAAGAACAGGAAAAAGGCAAAAATTGATTTGTTGTCCCCGGCAGATTCCGGATCTACATTCTTCAGGCGATTCAGCCCTGCCGGAATGTATGCCAGTGTGAAACCCAGAATAAGCAAGATTAAGAAAAGCCAGGCATTTCCTATGATATTTATGAAACTAAAGGCAAGGAGAATGACCAATCCGTTAAAGCCTAAAATTATTAATGTTGTATTCAAATGGTTTTTGGTTAGCCTGAGCAGATTATGATGGATGTGATTCATATCGGGAGCAAAAGGCGATTTCTTTTGCCTGATGCGGATAGCAAATACACGGAGGGTATCAACTACGGGAAAGATCATCAGGGCCAGGGAAATGGCTGGTAAGCCTTCGCCGGACAGATTGGAAGGTGTGATTTCATTAAAATGAATGGCAAGAATGGCCAATATGGTTCCCAGAACCAATGAACCGGAATCGCCCATGAAAATTTTGTTGGTCTTCCCGAATATGTTATAGATTAGAAATGCAATTAAACTCCCTGCTAAGCTTAAACAGACCAGTGTATAAGAAAAATCACCAGATTGCATGAATAAATATCCATAAATGATTGATGCCAACAGACTGATCCCTCCGGCTAATCCATCAATCCCATCTGTCAGATTTATGGCATTGATCAGTCCCACAATTATAAGGACAGAAAGTATGGCCCCTGAAATAAAATTAACTTCGTTCAGGCCAAAGATGCCGTGAAGATCAGTAATCCGGAATTTTCCGATGAGAACCAGCATAATTGCTACGGCGATCTGGATGTATAATTTCTTTTTTGCTGCCAGGCCAATCAAATCATCTTTTAACCCAATTAAAAACATGATGAATATGGCAGCCAGCATATATTTGAGGGTATGAAACGGAATATTGCCGGATGAAAAAATCAGGCTGAGTATGAATCCGAAGAGAATCGCTATTCCTCCCAAACGGGGAACAACTTGTTTTGATGCCGAGCGTTGATTGGGGATGTCGAACAGATGTTTAATCCTCGCTACTTTTACAATCTTTGGAATGATAAAAAATGCAATTGTAAAACTAATTGACAGGCTTAAAAAAATGGTTATATCAGAAAGCATAGATTACGGAATTTTAATTTATGCTAAAGTAACTAATATATCAATTCTTTATTCTGCAGTTTATGTTATGAAATTCGTAAATATTCTGAAACGAACGATTTCTTACACGAAACTGCTGTTTTGGGCAATGAACTGCACGATTTTTAAAAATTATTACTATTGACAAGCACAGAATTTTTTAACCCCCACTCACTAACTGAAAGTTTTTGCCAGTTATTTTTGCTAGGATATCAAATCCTAATCCACCCCAATAGCCAAGCGGGAAGCAATCTGATGAAGGTTGGGATTGCTTCGTCGTCGTTCCTCCTCCTCGCAATGACGGGCTGATGTGGAATGAACGGATTGCCGCGTTCCATTTCATTCC
>JBBIHV010000181.1:0-6436 GCA_037446835.1 Sunxiuqinia sp.
TCGAGGTCGCGGCGTTCTTTTTTGGTGGGCCGTCCGGTGCCACGTTCGCGGTTGAAAAAGCTCATGTTCTTCTGCATTTCCAGAATTTCGAGCTCCGAGGCCGGAGTCGTTTCTACCATAAATTCAGGAACCAGCTTGGCTGCCATCCGGTTTTCGGTGAGGGCCAGAACCTTGTAGCTACGGGTTATCGGAGGCCGGCGTAATTGAATGGTCTCTCCCACTTTCAACTCGCGCGAAGGTTTAACGTTCATTCCACCCATGGTAACTTTCCCTTTCCGGCATTCTTCGGAAGCCAGGCTGCGTGTTTTGTACAGGCGTACAGCGAAAAGCCATTTGTCGATGCGGATACCTTCAGCCATTTTATTTCCGTTTGTTGAAAAAGGTCATGGTTTGGGCCACTCCAATGGTGCCGAAGCTTTTAATAATTTCGACTGAAGTATCGATCAGCGCCGGAAGTTCAAGCTTTTCCTGCTTGTCCCATTCGCCCAGCACATAATCAATCTGCTGGCCTTGCCTGAAGTTATCACCAATGCCAAAACGGAGACGTGCATAATCCTGTGTCCCAAGCACCTCGGTAATGTTTTTCAGTCCGTTATGGCCCGCATCGCTTCCTTTGGCCCGAAGCCGCAGCGAGCCCAGTGGCAAAGCCAGATCATCGACAACCACCAATAAATTTTCGATGGAGATATTTTCTTTCTGAAGCCAGTAATTCACAGCCTTTCCACTCAGGTTCATGTATGTGGAAGGTTTCAGCAAAATAAATGTCCGGCCCTTGAATTTGTACTCGGTAACCCAACCGTGACGTTCATCGCTAAAAACAATATTGGACGCCTCTGCGAGAGCGTCCAATATTTTAAATCCTATATTATGCCGGGTGTTTTGGTATTCGCTTCCCGGATTTCCAAGTCCTGCAATAAGATATTTCAAGACACTAAGGTTTTAGTTTGATTACCCTTTACCGCCAACTTTTGCAGCTCTTGCAGCTCTTGTAATCATGATCGTTACAACCGGAACCGCTTTTGCATTCAGGAACTCCAGGTTTTCGCGCTGAAGTGAAGCGACTTTATAGCTCTGGCCCAGATCCAAATCATCGACATTGATATTGATTGTATCGGGAAGGTGTTTTACCATCGCTTTTACTTTCAGAGTGCGAAGGTTGAGTTTTAATTTACCCCCTTTGCGGATACCTTTCGCAAAACCTTCAACTTTTACAGGAATCTCAACTTTAACCATTTTATCGTCCGAAGTGCGCAGGAAGTCAACGTGCATCAGTTGTTCTTCAACCGGATGATACTGGGTGTCCTGAATAATCGACTGATAAACGGTACCGTCGATATCCAAATTAACCAGAAACACTTCAGGGGTGTAAATCAGTGGCTTAAATTCTTTTTCAGGAGCCTGAAAATGGATGGGCTCTTCGCCACCATAAAGAACTCCGGGAACCAGTCCTTCTGCACGAAGCCTTTTGGCTTCTTTTTTACCAACTACTTCTCTTTTCGTAGCTTTAATCGAAATTGATTTCATTTTACTTTTTTTAAAATTTTAAATTATGGTACTCAGTCCTCCCTTTTCGGTGAAAGGGCAAACAGCATGCATAACATGTGCTTCAGGAAAAAGCGGTGCAAATATATACAATTAACCGTAATACATTGAACTAATTGACTGATTTTTATAGACCCGTTCAATTGCTTCGCCCAAAGCTTCGGCAATCGGGATGTATTTAATTTTTGGTGATTCTCTTTTGGCCGGGATTGAGTCGGTAAAATACACTTCAACCAGGGATGAATTTTCAATTTTTTCGATCGCGGGGCCCGACAGAACGCCGTGAGCTGCAAATGCCCTCACGCTGTTGGCACCTTTTTCCATCATCAGATCGGCTGCTTTGGCAATGGTGCCGGCCGTATCAATCAGGTCATCGACCAGGATGATGTCTTTTCCCTGCACATCGCCGATTAAAGTCATGCTGCCTACCACATTGGCTTTGGCCCGCGATTTATGGCAGATAACCATATCGGTTCCCAGCATTTTTGAGTACGTGTTGGCACGTTTGGTCCCGCCCACATCCGGCGAAGCAATCACCAGATCTTTCAGGCCCATTTTACTGATAAAGGGAACGAACAGCGAGGATGCGTATAAATGGTCAACCGGAAAATTAAAAAATCCCTGAATCTGATCGGCATGCAGATCCATGGTGATAATTCGGTCGGCTCCGGCAGCCGAGAGCAAATCGGCAATTAATTTGGCACCAATCGAAACACGTGGTTTGTCCTTCCGATCCTGACGGGCATAACCGAAATAGGGAATTACCGCGATAATTTTATAGGCCGAAGCCCGCTTGGCCGCGTCGATCATCAGAAGCAGTTCCATCAGGTTATCGGCTGGAGGAGGCGTTGGTTGCACAATAAATACATGCGACCCACGGATTGTTTCTTCGTAGCATGGCTCAAATTCGCCATCGGAGAAAACCGGGCAGGAAGTCTTGCCCATTTCAACCCCCAGACTTTCACAAATTCGTCTGGTCAAATCCACACTTTTTGTACACGGAAAAATCTTAAGCGGAGCTTTTTTTGACATGTCTTCCTATTTATGTGTTGAGTTTTGGAATTGCGGGCAAAGGTAAAAAAATCTTGCCATTTGGCTTAAATAAACAGGCAAGTTCACTCATTTTGTCTTAAAATCAGGCCTAACTTGTTTCTTGTTAGCACACTGTGAATTTAAGATTTTCAGGAAACATTTACGTTTTCGATGAACGAAATAATTTCTTCACGCCCGGTCCCGTTGAGCGAAGAACTAACCAGAATCGGAGGCAATTCTTCCCATATTTTGCTTAATTCCTGAATGTAGGCCGCACGGTTTTTTTCAACCGAAACTTTTCCCAGCTTATCGGCCTTGGTAAAGATAATGGCAAACGGAATGTGATTTTCGCCCAGCCAGGTAATGAATTCCACATCTATTTTCTGGGGCTCATGTCGAATATCGATCAGCACAAACAGGCAATACAGGTTTTCGCGGTTCAAAATGTATTTGCTGATCAATTTCTGAAATTTTTCCTTGACCGAAACCGAAAGTTTGGCATACCCGTAACCCGGCAGATCGACCAGGTACCAGCTCTCGTCGATAATGAAATGATTGATCAGCTGGGTTTTCCCCGGAAGCGTTGAAATCTTGGCCAGATTTTTTTGCCCCGTAAGCATGTTGATGAGCGAAGATTTACCCACATTCGAGCGTCCGATGAAGGCATATTCGGGCCTGTCGGGTGGCGGGCACTTGCTCACATCGGTATTGCTGATTAAAAAGCGGGCTTGTTTGATCATTGAATTAGAAATTAGTCATTCGTCATTAGAAAATAGGAAATTGTCATTAGTCATCAGAAAATAGGAAATTGGTTATTGGTTATTGGTTATTGGTTATTGGTTATTTTTTAAGTCTTTGGCATTTTCTAATGACCATTGACTTTTTCCTTTCCGAATGACCTTTTCCGCAGTTTTTTTAGCCAATGAACACTTCCAGCAATTTTGCTGATAAAGTGACCGGCTTTAAAAGTACGTTCTCGATAGAGGCCGGAAGCAGAATGGTTTCACCTTTCTGAACGGTTTCAATGCCCGATTCGGTTTCCAGGATCAATTCTCCGTCCAGACAAATATAAATCACGAAAGAGTCGAGCTTGTTGTAATCTTTGCCAACCGGCTGGTTCAGTTCCAGAATGTTGGTTGTGAAATATTTGCAGCTGGCCAGTTCAACCGACTGGTTAGGCAAGGCATTGTATTTGGATTTGTATTCCGGAAATACGGAAAAATCGATGGCGTCGAGGGCCAGATCGGTATGCAATTCGCGCGGATTGCCCTGCGCATCGCAACGGTTATAATCGAAAATGCGGTAGGTAACATCCGAAGTCTGCTGAATTTCGGCCAGCAAAATTCCTTTGCCAATGGCATGAACACGTCCGGCAGGAATAAAAAACACATCGCCTGCCACGACTTCTTCAAAATTCAGAATATCGGTCAATTCCGCGTTTTCCAGTTTCTCGAGGTAAATATCCTGATCGACCGGTTGACTGAACCCGGATTGAAGTTTCGAGCCCCGATCGGCCTGCAAAACGTACCACATCTCGGTTTTTCCGAACGAGTTGTGTCGTTCCATCGCCATTTCATCGTCGGGATGAACCTGGATGGAAAGATCGTCGTTGGCATCAATAAATTTAATCAGCAACGGAAATTCGGTTCCAAAGTTGTCAAAAACCATTTCTCCAACCAGGTCGCCCATGTAAACTTCAACCAGTTCTTCGAGCGAATTTCCGGCCAGGTAACCATTCGACACAACCGACACATTTCCTTCAACTCCCGAAAGTTCCCAGCTTTCGCCACAGTTGGGCAAATTTCCGAAATCCTTTCCCAGAATAGATTTTATTTTATTTCCGCCCCAGATTTTATCCTTGTAAATGGGGGTAAACTTCAGTGGATACAATCCTTCCATGCGTTAAGTAATGATTAAGTTTGAAAATTTGCAGCTTAAAATCCGCTTCTCCGGATTAAAATTCGAAATCGACAGCTGCTCTGTCAACAGCATGTTGTCCAATAAGTTCGGCAACTTTTAGGTGATCCGGGTGAACGCGATAGGCATCGAGTTCATTCACCGACTCGAAATGGGTAATCAGGCAAATATCATACGATTTGGAGGTAATTTCATAATTGACCCCAACCTCTATGTATTTGAGTTCGCTGATTTTATCTGAAAGTCCGAGCAACGCGTCTTCAATCGAACTGATCACATTTTGCTTTTCGCTTTCAGAGTTGTATTTCCTAAGCTTAAACAATACAACATGGTTAATCATAGCATTCTGATTTTAAAAATTCATCCTGCGAAGTTAACATTTTCTACCCTCTGTTTCACAACCTGACGTTTTGCTGAAGGAAAAGCCAGACACTTCATTATCTTTGATAAAAAATCGAACCTATGTTAGTGATTGGCATTGCCGGAGGTACCGGTTCCGGAAAAACAACTGTGGTTAAAAAAATAATTGAGAAACTCCCTGCGGGCGAAGTGGCTGTAATCTCGCAGGATTCGTATTACCGCGACAGCAGCCACCTGCCCATGGAGGAAAGGCAAAAAATTAATTTCGACCATCCGGCCTCCATCGAATTCGAGTTGCTGGTCGATCACATCATTAAACTGAAAGCAGGTCAGTCTATTCCGGAACCCAGTTATTCGTACCTGACGTGTACCCGCTCGGCTGAAACCCGCGAAATACGGCCGAAAGAAGTGGTCATTATTGAAGGAATCCTGGTGCTTTTTCCGGCCATGCTTCGCGAACAAATGAGCATCAAAGTTTTTGTCGATTGCGATTCGGACGTTCGCCTGTCAAGGGTCATCCAGCGCGACATCATCGAGCGCGGCCGCAATGTTCAAATGGTTTTAGACCGCTACGAAAAAACGGTTCGCCCCAGCCACATTCAGTTTATAGAGCCGACCAAGCAGTTTGCCGACATCATTGTTCCTGAAGGCGGAAGCAACCTGGTGGCTATTAACATCTTAACCAATTACATCCAACAAAACCTCAAATAAATGTTCGAATCACTTTCCTCCGAAGACATTCTGTTTATCGACATCGAGACTGCGCCCCAGAAGGCAGAATTTACAGAATTACCCGAGCATTTTCAGCATCTCTGGGATAAAAAATCAAGCTCGTTCAGGAGTAACGAACAACAGCCAGCCGACGTTTACGAACGCGCCGGAATTTATGCCGAATTTGGTAAGATTATCTGTATTTCAGCGGGTGTCATCATTCAGAAAAATGGGGAACGGTTTTACCGGGTAAAATCATTTCACGATCAGGAGGAAAAAAAACTACTGCAGGCATTCAACGAAATGCTCGAAAAATTCACCTCACATCCGGGGAAAAAGTTATGCGCGCACAATGGTCAGGAGTTTGATTATCCGTACATCGCCCGCCGTACACTGATCAACGGTTTGCGCGTGCCCCGTATTCTGGATATGGCCGGAGCGAAACCCTGGGAAATCAAAGACCGGCTGCTCGACACCCTGCAATTGTGGAAATTTGGCGACTATAAAAATTACACCTCGCTCGATTTACTTTGTGCCGTTTTTAACATCCCCACACCCAAAGACGATATTGATGGCAGTCAGGTTGCCCATGTTTATTATCAGGAAGGCGATCTGGACCGGATTATCCGTTACTGCGAAAAAGATACCCTGGCGCTGGCCAATCTGATGCTCCGGCTAAAGGGGGAACCAATTATTTCTATTGATAACTTACTGATTGTGTGATAAAAATAATTAAATTGCCCCTCTTGAAAATATAACTTGATGAGAACTTTGCTCATTCTTATTGGCCTTGTATTCGGAATAACAACTTTCTCCCAGCCAAAAGTTGACAGTTTGGTGCGACTTTGCGAAAAAGCCCCGGAAGAGCAAAAAA
>JBBIHV010000182.1:0-6427 GCA_037446835.1 Sunxiuqinia sp.
ACTGTTCATGGCCAGCAACGGAGTCATTTTAGCGACATCGCCATGATCATAAATGAATGGCGCTTTGGTTAATGTCGGGCAGGAGAATGGTTCAGCGCCAATGATCTGGATGTCGGCCCCATTCACTTTATCGTACATAAAAGGGAACGAAATTCCGGCGAAATTACTTCCGCCACCGCAGCAACCAATCACGATATCCGGTTTTTTGATACCCACTTTAGCCAACTGTTTTTTTGCTTCCTGACCAATAATCGTTTGGTGCAGCATCACGTGGTTCAACACCGAGCCCAGCGCATAACGGGTTTTTCCGGTTGGATCGCTCACCGCTTCTTCAACAGCTTCTGAGATGGCGATGCCCAAACTTCCGGGCGTATCGGGATATTCGGCCAAAACATCGCGTCCGGCCTGAGTTTCCATACTCGGACTGGCCACACATTTACCGCCCCAGGTTTGCATCAGTATTTTGCGGAAGGGTTTCTGGTCGAAACTGACACGAACCATGTAAACTTTACATTCGATTCCTCCAATCTGGGCACAGGCATACGAAAGTGCGGAACCCCACTGTCCGGCGCCGGTTTCGGTAACCAGCTTTTTGATGCCGAATTGTTTGTTGTACCAGGCTTGTGGCACGGCCGTATTGGGTTTGTGGCTTCCGGCAGGCGAAACACCTTCGTTTTTGTAATAGATTTTTGCCGGCGTTCCCAACGCTGCCTCCAGTTCATAGGCACGAATCAACGGGCTTGGCCTCCACTGGAACAGGATCTGACGAACTTCTTCCGGAATGTCGATCCAGCGCTCCTGCGACACTTCCTGCTCAATCAGGTTCATCGGGAAAACAGGTGCGAGCATTTCCGGAGTAACCGGAATTCCGCCTGGTCCAAGTGGTGGGTTCAATGGTGTGGGTAGATCGGGTGCAAGGTTGTACCACTGCTTCGGCATTTCCGATTCGTCGAGATAAATTTTCTTTTGTCTGGCCATGATGATAATTTTAAAATTTATTTAGTTGTTATCTTAGATTCTGATTATAAACATTTTCCAAGTCCCCCTGCGGGGGATTTAGGAGGCTTTAACAGAAAAAGGGATTTCCTGCTTCCACAGAGAATCCCTTTTCCCAGTCTTTATGACTGCAAATCAATATGTAACTCTCGCGTTTCCATTTTAATGTTACGCCAGTTCCATTCTTTCCCGTATAGTGGTGAATTGTACATATCTCTCTTTAAAAAGTGAGTAAAACTAACGATATTTTTCAGGTTTTCAAGAGTAAAACTGTCGATCTGATAGTTTTTTCTGAATCTTAATTGCAATCAGGTATTTTCTGCCTGAATTTGCGCAATAAGTTTTTCTGAACACTGCACCCGCATTCTTCCGGCTCAAAAAATCAACTATCTTTGTCTCCTTCAAAAAAATCAATTTCAATGACTGACTTTAAGCGTACCCTCATTACTTCGGCTTTGCCGTATGCCAATGGCCCGGTACACATTGGCCACCTTGCCGGCGTGTATGTTCCTGCTGATATTTATGCCCGATTTTTGCGCATGAATGGCCAGGAAGTGGCTTTTATCGGCGGTTCCGACGAACACGGCGTGCCAATTACCCTGAAAGCCAAGAATGAAGGCGTTACGCCACAGGATATCGTGGATAAATACCACGGCATGATCAAAGATTCGTTCAGGCGTTTTGGAATCTCTTTCGACATTTATGCCCGGACCAGCGATCCGATTCACCACCAAACCGCTTCCGAAATATTCCTGAAAATTTACGAGCAGGGAAAATTCATTGAAAAAACGTCGGAACAATACTATGATGTTGAAAACAAGCAATTTCTGGCCGACCGCTACATTACCGGAACTTGTCCGAAATGCGGTTTCGAGCGCGCTTATGGCGACCAGTGCGAAAGCTGCGGAACGGCGTTGAGCCCGAATGAGCTGATCAACCCAAAGTCGATGATCAGCGGAAATACGCCGGAACTGAAGGAAACCAAACATTGGTATTTGCCGCTCGACCAATACGAACCCTGGCTGAAAGAATGGATTCTGGAAGGCCACAAGGAATGGAAACCAAATGTTTACGGTCAGTGCAAATCGTGGATCGACAGCGGGCTGCAGCCTCGCGCCGTTACCCGCGACCTCGACTGGGGCATTCCTGTTCCACTTCCCGAAGCCGAAGGAAAGGTGTTGTACGTTTGGTTCGATGCGCCGATTGGCTACATTTCTGCAACGAAGGAGTTCACTCCGGAATGGGAAAAATGGTGGAAAGATCCGGAAACCAAAATGGTGCATTTCATCGGGAAAGACAACATCGTTTTCCATTGCATCATCTTTCCGGTCATGCTCAAAGCCGAAGGTTCGTACATTTTGCCTGAAAACGTTCCGGCCAACGAATTTCTGAACCTGGAAGGTGATAAAATCTCCACTTCGCGCAATTGGGCCGTTTGGCTGCACGAATATCTGGATGAATTCCCGGGCAAGGAAGATGTACTGAAATATGTACTCACTGCCAACGCTCCGGAAACCAAGGACAACGATTTTACCTGGAAAGATTTCCAGAACCGAAATAACAACGAACTGGTGGCAGTGCTTGGCAACTTTGTCAACCGCGCGCTGGTGTTGACCCAAAAATATTACGATGGAAAAGTTCCGGCTTGTGGCACGCTTACCGATACCGACCAGGCTGCATTGAATGAAATTTCAGCTATCAAAGCCGAAGTTGAAAAAAGCATTTCGCAATATCGTTTCCGCGAAGCGCTGAAATACGCCATGGATCTGGCCCGTTTGGGCAACAAATATCTGGCCGATGCCGAGCCCTGGAAAGTGGTGAAAACCGATCCGCTGCGCGTGGAAACCATTATGAATGTCAGTTTGCAGATTACCGCCAACCTGACCATCATTTTTGCTCCGTTCCTGCCTTTCAGCATGAATAAACTGCGCGGCTTCCTGAACATGGAAGAACTGAACTGGAGCAACTTGGGTCGCACCGATTTGTTAGTAGCTGGTCATCAGACCAATACTCCTGAATTGCTGTTCGAAAAAATTGAGGATGAAGTGATTGAAAAGCAGGTAAATAAACTGCAGGCTACAAAAAAAGCTAACGAAGTTGCCAATGCACAAGTTGCACCGGCAAAGGAAAACTGCACCTTCGACGATTTCAACAAAATGGACATTCGCACCGGAACCATTCTGGAAGCCGAGCGTGTGCCCAAAACCAAAAAGCTGCTGAAACTGACCATTGACACCGGGATCGACAAACGTACCGTGGTTTCGGGCATTGCCGAATATTACGCTCCGGAAGAAATCATTGGCCAGAAGGTGAGCATTCTGGTGAACCTCGAACCGCGTGAACTAAAGGGAATTATGTCGCAGGGAATGATCCTGATGGCGCAGGATGCCGATGGTTCGCTGAAATTTGTCACACCAACCACACAGGTCAAAAACGGGTCGGAAATAAAATAATGACCAATTTGTAGAGACGCGATTAATCACGTCTCTACAGGCAAAATATAATCGTGCCAACACCTGTTGGTGCGGTTTTCGTAAGCCTCAGTACCGCTTCAGGCGGATCGGTTGCTTACTCTCTATAAATCGAACCCGCTTTCTTACGAGAAGGCGGGTTTTTTGATTATTAAAGTAAAATCGCCAGGGTTACAGGTGCTGGATCACGGACTGATCAATACCTGGTTGGTATTCGAAAAGAAATTCTGGAATTCAAGGAACAAGCAGACGTTCAGGGGATTTCCCCCCTCGAAAATTGATTTTCAACGGATATGAAAAATTCCGTATCTTTCATTACAATTTAAATCGAAGACAATGAAAACTCCCAAAAAATTGACCCGTGGAAACATTTATTTTTCCTGGGGTTTACGTGGTTTTTTGTTACTCGTTGGCTTGTTTTTTATGCTCTTTTCGTTCGATGTCTTTTCTGAAAACATCTCTTTCTGGCAAAAAGTTGCTGGTTTTCTTATTCACAACGTCTTTGCATTTTATTTGTTTGGTGTCTTGTATCTGGCCTGGAAAAATGAACATTATGCCGGCTTTTTGCTTTTGGCGATGAGCATTTTTATGATTTTCTTCTTTCACGGTCCTTCCGGAATACGCGAAGGAACCTGGATCATGATCATTCTGCCGTTTCTGGTTGGTGTCCTTTTCCTGACCAATCATTACCTGATCAAACCAAAAAACGGAAGGCCATCGAAATCCGACAGCCTTTCCAGATGAAATTGAAGAATCGTGCGTGTTTAATTTGAGCTATTTTTTTGCAGAAGATGCCGGTTTTTTCAGCGCCAGTCCTTCAGCGGTCATGGTCCAGGTTTTTCCAACCATGTCGCCGTCCCACATGTTTTCAGTGTTTTGGATATCGTTAATAATACCGGCCATTTTCACATCCAGGAAAACCGATTTTCCTTCCGGAACTTTTAGTATCAACGAAACGTCCTGATCACGCCATTTGGCATTTTCTTTCAGAAAATAATATGGGTCGAAAGTCAAGGTTGAATCTTTCAGGGTGAAGTTGTAATCAATTTGTTCCACATTTTCCTGCGCATTATTGTTGTTGCGACCCCGTGCATGTTTTTTTATCAGCAATAAATAATCGGCGGTACTGCTTTTTTCGATGGTGAATTGCGGATGCCCCAAAATTCTTTGTTTTCCGTTCACAACGGCAATTTTCATGCGGTCGAGCGAAATCTTGTTGTCGATCAGCGATTCATACAAGTCTTCGTTTGTTTGTAAATACACGGTTTTGCAATGCGTGCAGTCAACTTTTTGGGTAACTGTCTGGCTGGTCTGTTTGCTAAAGTTCCCAACCTGATCGACGCTAACGAAAATTAAGATGACCAGGGCAACGAGCCACAATCCGAAGGCGCCAAGCCCGATTAATTTGTTGTTTGTTTTGTACCTGAACAAAAGTTTTGTGCCGATAAAAAGGAGGATTAAAATGGGTATCCCGGCCAGAAGCGAAATGGCAATGAGCGAGATGGAGTAGGCGCCCGGGCTCACAAAGTTATTGATTACGGTAGCCATATCCACATTTGAATTCCAGTTAAAGTTCCAAGCCCCGCCATGCAGGAACGAATCACCGATGGCCATTGTGGTGATGAACCCAACGAGTGCGGCAATTCCCCCAATAATCAAGACTGCTCCAAAAAGTAGTACAATAATTCGCAGTGCAACCTTGAGTACGCTGGTAACCACATCGCCAAACCGTTCTATTCGAGGCCTGCCTTTTTCATTCGAAGGCGAATTCATGAATTTGTTATAGTTTTCACCAACTTCGTTGACTTCTTCCTTTATCGACTTTGCAATATTCGTAACCGTGGCTTCTTGTCCTCTCATTTCGAGGCGTTGTGCGGTCGTTTTAGCTTTTGGGACAGCAATCCAGAGGATAAAGTAAAGCAACAGGTTGAATGGCCCGATAACAAAGAACAGTAGAAAAAAGATGACCCGAAGGATTACCGGATCCATATTGAAGTAAGCTGCCATTCCGGAGCAAATACCCGCAAATACCCGGTTGTCACCATCGCGGTAGAGGCGGCGTCGCATTTTTTGTTCGTTCGTTTGGCCCGAAGTGTCTTCCGGAGCTTTTCCTGAAGCTTCATCTTCAGTAGGTTCCATAAAGTCTTCGGGTTTCCCCATCCGGGCAATAACCTCATCAACCATTTCACTGGTTATCACATCAACTTTTCCGTTGGTTTTTTCGATGAACAGTTCTGCGATCCGGGCTTCAATATCCTGAAGGATTTCCTGTCCTTCAATGGCAGTGCCGAAATGCCGGTTCAACAGGTGAAGGTATTTCTGGAGTTTTTCGTAGGCATCTTCGTCGATGTGAAAAACGCTTCCACTTATGTTTATTGTAAATGTCTTTTTCATTTTCGATTGTTTTTTCAGATTTGTTTTCTTTATACTGAAGATGACCTATTTATGTTCTTTGATCATTTTGACTGCTTCAACCAACTCGTCCCACGAGTCTCCCATTTCACTCAGGAACTTGCTGCCTTCTTCGGTTAGCTCGTAATATTTCCGTGGCGGCCCCTGGGTCGATTCTTCCCATTTGTACGAAAGCAACCCGTCGTTTTTCAAGCGGGTGAGCAGTGGGTACAGCGTTCCTTCCACCACGATCATTTTCGACCGGCTAAGTTCGTCAATGATGTCGCTCGCATACAATGGTTTTCCGTCGATTACCAGCAAGATGCAGTATTCGAGAACGCCTTTTCGCATTTGAGCTTTTGTATTGTTCAGATCCATGTTTTGTCCTCCTGATGTTTTTCAAAATCTTTTCTTTTTCCTCGTTCATTCCGGTTTTTCCTGATCGCCTGTTTGTTGGTTGTGTTTTCACTGCGGTTTAAACGAATTCACACCAGTATGGCTGCGAATCATTTTTCCAAATGTGTTTTCAAGTTTCCTGTTTTCTGTTTTCTGGGCATTGTTTGTTGTTT
>JBBIHV010000183.1:0-6319 GCA_037446835.1 Sunxiuqinia sp.
CGCGGCAGCAGGTTGAATGTCTGAAACACGAACCCGATTTCCTTGTTCCGGATTTCGGCCAGTTCATCGTCCGACAAGTGACTTACATCCTGATTGTTCAGCTCGTAGAATCCGCTTGTTGGTGTATCGAGGCAACCAATCACGTTCATCAGCGTCGATTTTCCGGAGCCCGAAGCACCCATAATGGCCACATATTCGCCTTTGTTTATGTGAAGTGAAACAGAACGCAAAGCCCTGACTATCTGTGTTCCTACCTTGTAGTTTTTGACAATTTTTTCCAGCTTAATAACAGTTTCCATCTTTTAAGATTGATATATTTTTGATTCTATTAGTTTTAGTCCTGGCCAGTTTATTACATTTTGAAACCCGAATTTCAGGCAAATTACACATATATTGAACGTAAAACCAAAAAATATCCTATTTGTTGTCCAACTTTCCGAACATTCGGCCCCGGGCCAAAATGCGCGCCCGACAAAAGCCAGATAATTTTTATATTTGTCGCATGTCAGAGTTTCTGGATCAGGATATTAAATTTTTACCCGGAGTTGGGCCGCAACGGGCCGAATTGCTCAAAAAGGAATTGAAGATCTTCACCTTCAGCGACCTGTTGTATTACTTCCCATACAAATACATCGACCGTACCAAGTTTTACCGGGTTTCCGAGGTCAACAGCAATCTGTCGTACATTCAGCTCAAGGGCACCGTTTCACGTTTCGAAATTTCGGGCGAGGGAGTCCGTCAGCGACTGATTGCACAGTTCCGCGACGAATCGGGGGTTATGGAACTGCTGTGGTTTCAGGGTATAAAGTGGGTGAAGGAAAATATCCGTCCAAACTTGGAATACATTGTTTTCGGAAAACCAACCATCTTCAACGGCAAGCTGAATATTGTTCATCCTGAAATGGAACCGGCTGAAAATAAACCAGTAACGACAGGTGTTTTTCAGGCTTTTTACAACACCACCGAAAGCATGAAGAAGAAGTTTATGACGAGCAAAGCTCTGAATAAATTTCAATTTAGCCTGATGGCCGTAACCAGGGACAAAATCTTTGAGACACTTTCGCCTTCCCTGATTGCAAAGCTCAAACTCATGTCCCTTCCCGAAGCGCTTCGGCAGGTTCATTTTCCTGAAAATCCACAAGTTTTGAAAACGGCCATTTTCAGGCTGAAATTTGAAGAACTGTTTTACATCCAGCTGAAAATATTAAGCCTGAAACACACGCGGGAAGGCGCTTTTAAAGGATTTGTCTTTTCGCAGGTGGGCTACAACCTCAACACGTTTTACAAAAACCACCTGCCCTTCGAACTGACCAATGCCCAGAAAAAAGTGATCCGTGAAATCCGCAAAGACATGGGCTCGGGCAAACAGATGAACCGCCTGCTTCAGGGCGACGTAGGCAGCGGGAAAACGCTGGTGGCGCTCATGACGGCACTGATCGCTTTCGACAACGGCTTTCAGGTGAGCCTGATGGCGCCGACCGAAATACTGGCCATTCAGCATTACCATTCCATCAAAAAAATGACCGACGGGCTGGGCGTCAAAATTGCCCTGCTCACCGGATCGACTCATAAAAGCAAACGAACCCTCATTCATGAACAACTGGAAGACGGCAGTTTGCAACTGCTCATCGGAACCCACGCGCTGATCGAAAGCAAAGTTAATTTTCATCGGCTGGGACTGGTAATTATTGACGAGCAGCACCGTTTTGGCGTGGAACAGCGCTCCAAACTCTGGAAAAAGAACGAATTTATACCGCCGCATGTGTTGGTGATGACGGCCACGCCCATTCCCCGAACGCTGGCCATGACGGTGTATGGTGATCTGGATGTTTCGGTCATCGACGAGTTGCCGCCCGGCCGAAAACCCATTCAAACGTTGCATTATTACGAGAACCGGCGAAAACAGGTGTACGATTTCATTCGCGAACAGGTGTCGGCGGGCCGTCAGGTTTATGTGGTTTATCCGCTCATCAAGGAATCGGAAAAGCTCGACCTGAAAAATGTTCAGGATGGATACGAGCTATTGAAGCAGGTTTTTCCGCGGTATTCCATCAGCATGGTGCATGGAAAACTGAAACCGGCAGAGAAAGAAGCCGAAATGAACCTGTTCAAGGAAGGCAAAACCCAGATTATGGTTGCTACTACGGTGATTGAAGTGGGCGTTGATGTGCCGAATGCCTCGGTCATGATCATCGAAAGTTCGGAACGGTTCGGTCTTTCACAATTGCACCAGCTTCGCGGACGCGTGGGCCGAGGCGCCGAACAATCCTATTGTCTCCTGATGTCATCCTACAAAATCAGCAACGAAAGCCGGAAACGGATCGAAACAATGGTGCGCACCAACGATGGGTTCGAGATTGCCGAAGTCGATATGAAACTTCGTGGGCCCGGCGACCTGGAAGGAACCCAGCAAAGCGGCATCGGTTTCACCCTGAAGATTGCCAACCTTGGGCGCGATGGCGAAATTTTGCAACATGCCCGAAACCAGGCATCCGACCTTCTGGATGAAGATCCGAAACTCGAAACAAAAGAAAATCAAATTCTGGTCCATCAGCTCCTGAAAATGAAAAACACCGAATTTAACTGGAGCTCGATAAGCTAAGGCGATGGAAAAAAGGAGACAGGAGAATGAAGATCGAAGTACCGCTCCCTGAGTAGCGAAGCGTATCGAAAGGAAAAAACCTGATATTTTTCAGGTAGTGCATCAAAAGTTTACTTTATATTTCCAGCCCTAAAAAATATCCATAACATGAAGAGCTTAATTTTAACAATGGGTTTGATGACCGCGCTGTTTTTTGGCAGCATGGCCCAAAACGTGGACAAAGGCAAGGTAATTACCGAAGAGAAAGGCAAGGGTTTTTACTACGAGTCAATCATGAAGGACGTCCAGGCGGTGGACGAGAAACTGACCGTAAAAGAGCCGTTCAAGCGGTTTGTAATGGACCAGACCGGAATGGACCTTCCAAACGATCCTACTTTATACAAAACAGCCTGGAGCAACCCGACTGTTTCGCAGGGAAACACCGGAACGTGCTGGTGTTTTTCAACAACCTCTTTTTTCGAATCGGAAGTGCTCCGTTTACACAACAAACGGGTAGCAATTTCCGAAATTTATTGGGTTTACTGCGAATACATCGAAAAAGCCCGCCGGTTTGTTGAGCAGCGCGGTAATTCGGTATTTTCTGAAGGTTCGGAAGGAAATGCTGTGGCACGAATCATGAAAACCTACGGGGCAGTTCCCCTCGATGCCTATACCGGTTTGATTGACGGAAGAAAGTTTCACAACCACGCCACCATGGTTGCAGAAATGACCGCATTCCTGAATTCGCTGAAAACCTCGAATGCCTGGAATATGGACTTTGCGCTCGAAACGATCAAGTCTATCATGAACCATTACCTTGGCACACCGCCCGCCGAATTTGTGGTCGATGGCAAAACTTACACACCGCAAACCTACCTGAAAGATTACCTGCAGCTAATTCCTGACGATTATGTCGAGATCCTTTCGTACGAACAGGAACCCTTCTGGCAACAGGTTGAATACAAGGTTCCCGACAACTGGTGGCACAGCAAGGAATATTACAATGTTCCGCTCGCCGATTTTATGAAAGCGCTGAAAAGTGCCGTTAAAGCCGGTTACACACTGAGTATTGGCGGCGATGTTTCGGAGCCTGGATTTAGCCGCGAAACCAATTGCGCCATGATTCCCGATTTCGATATTCCGTCGGCTTATATTAACGACGATGCCCGTCAGTTCCGCTTCTCAAACGAAAGCACCACCGACGACCACGGCATGCAACTGATCGGCTACCTCGAAAACTACAAAGGCACCGGAAAAGACTGGTATCTCATCAAAGATTCAAGTTCAGGTTCACGGAATATTGACCCGAAAAGCCCGAACTTCGGATATTATTTCTTCCGCGACGATTACATTAAGCTGAAAATGATGGGCTTTACCGTTCACAAAGATGCAGTAAAAGACCTCCTGAAGAAATTCAAATAAAAACTGAAGGCTCCGCAACCGCGGGGCTTTTTTTTGACTCAGAAAATGGCGAATTCCGAAATTCTGAATATTCGGCAAAGGCTGAATTTAATCACAAAAGTCTTATTTTCAGTTTTTTATATTTTGATCAGAAGGCTGAAAATCCGGTTTTGACGGCAAAATCGATGATGAGTTTTCAGTTCCTGTTGCTTTTTTTAACAAAGTTTCATGTTTCACCGAAAGTCATTCTGAAAATCAAAACTTATCTTTGAGGAAAGAAAAAATCGGGAATGACTACGAATAAATCGCAACATATCTTAAACACCTCCTCGAATTTGCTTGGATTTTGTCTGGTTGTACTAACCTCGCTCAAGATTTCAAAAATGAGCGAAGTCTCAAAAATTGATGAATTTACGGGAGTTGCCTGTATCCTTTTAATTGGCAGTTGTTTGTTTTCATTCCTGTCTATCCGTGCCAGCAAAGAAAAATTAATGGTAAAATACGAACGGTTGGCCGACAATATTTTTATCGCCGGATTATTTCTGGTCTTTGTTATCACTTTTATGATAGCTTTTTCAATCATTTACTAATCGGATCCCGACCTTCATACGGCTAAATTCATCTCCTGAAGTTAAATTTAATGGATGGGAACCCCGAATTTGCCACAAATTTCTTCTGAGGTTTCACATTTCCATTTATATTGTCGAATAAATGAATTAACTTTATTCAGAAAACATTTTCCTGACTTGAAAGCTTTATCCGTTTGCGGCTATTATTTCAGGAATAAGTAGATGAAACAATTTATTGTCGCATTTTATACTTGACTCACCCCACGTCCGCCAGCGGACGTCTCCCCTCTCTACTCGTAGAGAGGGGCAAAGCGAGCGATGCGAGCTTGGGGTGAGTCAATAAAACAATGAATTTGAAATGCGACATTTATTTATTCTTATAACTTAAATGCAAGAAATAAGTCAGGAATATCGTTCAGAACACTAGTTATTGAGTATCAATTCAAATAAAATTGCTTTGCCTGTAAAACCTAAAATATCCGTTATGATTGTCACCGGATTCCTTGGTTCCGGAAAGACCACATTTATCAATCACCTTTTATTCCTGAACAAGGAGGTCAAATTTGGCCTGATTGAAAACGAATTCGGCGAAGTGTCGATTGATGCCCGGTTAATGGCTGGCTATCAGCCTGAAAGTATTGTGGAACTCAACAACGGATGTATCTGTTGCACCATTTTTAACGAATTTTCGCTTGCACTTCAGGAATTGGTAAAGAAACACGACCACCTTGAACAATTGATCGTTGAAACGACCGGCATTGCCGATCCGGGTCCGATTATTGAGCCTTTTTACCACGATGCCGACCTGATCAGGTTGTTTGATGTGAGCGGTACGATTTGCCTGGTCGATTCGGCCAACTTTCAGGAACAGGTTCGGGGATTTGAGCAGCAGAAACAAATTATGCTGGCCGATCTGATCATCCTGAACAAGATTAGCCAATCCAATCCAAATCAGTTGGCCGAAATCCGTAAGAAAGTTGAAGCACTCAATAAAACGGCCAATGTTGTTGAAACAAACTATGCTAGGATCAACTGCCCATATTTGCATATCCTGCAATCTGAATTGCAGGACGAATTTATCAGGAAGATCAGAAAGCCTTTTTTCAGTGAACCCGATGCTTCACCTTTTCACAGTTTTACGATCAGGTTTAAAGGTTTATTGAATGAACAGAGGTTTACAAGCTGGTTTAAATATTTCGCTTCTTTGCACAAACCAAATATTTATCGCATTAAAGGAATCGTAAACTTTGAAGACAGTCCGCTGATGGGCATTGTTCAGGCGGTGGCCGGCATGACCTCCATCGCCGAGGGTTCGGTAAATAATCCTTATGAACCACTCGAAAATGTGCTGGTTTTTATTGGTAAAGAAATCAGTAAATTCGAGATCGAAAAAGAAATCCTGCAGTTTTTAGTGGAGGTTAACTAACCATTCGAGCAAAGGAATTTGGAAAAAGTTATTGGTCGCCAGAAAGTCTTGCCCTGGAATAGGTTTTACTTTACGGATAGTTTAACGGTTTGGCCTTTTGAGTTTTTACAAATGTTCAGAAATTTGACTTTTATTGATGAACCAGTTGAGTGTAAAAATGTTTCAGAAGGAAAATTTGAAATGAAATTTACTCAATTCCTTTATGCTGCCGGAATTTCATGGGCGCTGTCATCCTGTTTGGGGTTTGAACATCGGCTGAATGTGATCAATTCAAGTTCGGTTCCTGAAAAACAAATTTCACTGGAAAGCGCGCTCATGCCGCATTTGCTGGCCGATTCGCTG
>JBBIHV010000184.1:0-3052 GCA_037446835.1 Sunxiuqinia sp.
GGAAACTGGAATAATCAAAGTCCATCATATAAATCACAGTATAGACTATATTTTTATTTGGTTGGGATCTTCTCCCATTCGGACATGCTTATCCAAACTATCAATTTTGAGCATGTCTTCCAGACTTATTTCAAAGTCGAAAACAGCAGCATTGTGCCTGATTCGTTCCGGAGTGACCGATTTTGGAATTGTGACTACACCTTTTTGAATGTCCCATCGCAGAACAATCTGCACCGGCGATTTTCCATATTTTCCTGAAAGTTCCTGAAAGAGTGGTAGATCATTTACCCTTCCTTTCATAATTGGCCTCCATGCTTCGGGCTGAATCTGATGGTCTTTGCAGAACTTCAGCAATTCAGGCTGCACAAGTTCAGGATGAAATTCAAACTGGTTGACCATGGGCCTGATCCGCGAATTTTCCATTAACCGGTTGAGATGCCGTACCAGAAAATTGGAAACTCCAATCGCCCGGATGCGGCCTTTCCCGTACAATTCTTCCATTGCGTTCCAGGTTTCGAAGGTCAACTCATTTTGCGGCCAGTGAATGAGGTACAAATCCAGGTAATCGGTTTGCAGTTTGTCCAGACTTTCCTGAAATGCCCGAAAAGTTGACCGGTAACCCTGATCGCTGTTCCAGATTTTGCTGGTCAGGAAGATTTCGTTGCGCGGGATTCCACTTTCGAGAATGGCTTTGCCTAAACTGTACTCGTTTTGATAATAGGTGGCCGTATCGAAACTTCGGTAGCCTTCCTGAAGAGCGCATTTTACAGCCGTTTCAACCTCTTCGCCCGCTTTGGCCCGGTGAATGCCCAATCCAAGCGAGGGCATTTCTACTCCGTTTGATAGTTTTACTTTTGAAGTTTGAACAGATAGCATCTTGAAAAGGTAATCATCAGGGTTTCACTTCTAATGAAGCCCTGATAAAAAGTTGATCACTAAAAATTAAAATTATCCGGATCGGCGCCCATGCGGGCATGTTTATCGAGGCTGTCGATTTTGGCCATGTCTTCGGCGCTCAGTTCGAAGTCGAAAATGTCGGCATTGTGAATAATCCGTTCAGGAGTAGCCGATTTAGGGATGGTTACCACGCCCTTCTGGATGTCCCAGCGCAAAACAATCTGAACCGGCGATTTTTGATATTTGACCGACAAGGCCTGAAAAATCCGGATGCCGTTCACTTTGCCTTTCATTATGGGATGCCAGGCTTCGGGCTGAATTTGGTTATCCTGACAAAACTTAAGTAATTCAGGCTGAATAAGTTCAGGATGGAATTCAATCTGGTTGACCATCGGTTTTATCCGGGTATGTGGCAGCAGGTGTTTCAGGTGGTGGACCAAAAAGTTGCTGACCCCGATGGCCCTGATGCGGCCTTGATCGTACAATTCTTCCATCGCTTTCCAGGTTTCAATGGAAAGATCGCCTTTTGGCCAGTGGATCAGGTACAGGTCGATGTAATCGGTTCGCAACTTATCCAAACTTTTTTCAAAGGCCCCGATTGTAGATTGGTAGCCCTGGTCGCTGTTCCAGACCTTGGTCGTCAGAAAAATATCTTTGCGGGGAATTCCACTTTCGACGATGGCTTTTCCCACGCCGCGTTCGTTTTGATAAATGGCAGCCGTATCAATGCTGCGATAACCAGCGTCGAGAGCACATTTCACGGCATTTTCAACTTCCGGGCCTTCCTTCGATTGGAACACGCCGAGCCCGAGCCAGGGCATTTCAACACCGTTGTTCAGTTTTACGGTGGAAGTTTGTATGGTAGTCATTGAAATTGGATTTTGATTACGGCAATAAAAATAACCAAAAAGTTCGACAATCCCGGAATGTATCTGGCCTGAAAGCGGTATATTTAATTCGGAATTGAAGTAAAGTTTAACCCCTGAATTTAAAACATTTAGCGAGTGGAACCTATTGTTTTGACCGACCCCAATATTCAGCCAACCGACGAACTGATATTCTCGATCATTGGCAAAAACAGTGTTTACTGGCAGCAAATTATCGGCTATTTGTACGACCATCATTCAGAAATTTCGGAACAGTGGCGGTTTTACAACGACGGAAAATGCTGGCTGTACCGTGTTCTCCGGAAGAAAAAAACCATTTATTGGGTTGGGATACAGAAAGATACATTCAGGATTAGTTTCCTTTTGCCCGAAAAGGCCGAGCCGCTGATTGAGGCCAGCGATGTGGCCGAAAACATCAAAGAAGAATACCGGAAAGCGAAGAAAAGCTCGTTTGGACGAAGTGTTACCGTTGTAATGGGTTCGCCGGAAGATTATGAAAATGTGGTTAAACTGGTTGAATTGAAGCTGAAAATCAAATAACTGTCCACTCCAGCAGATTACCTCAACGAACTGATCACCAAACAGGAAAGCCAGGCCCCCAGCAAACGCATTGTTTTTAAGACGAATGAAGAAGAAATATTTCGTTAATCGGAGTGGCCCTTTTGCTTGAATTTTGTAACTTGGTTACTGAAAGAATTTCATGCGGAAGGATTTTTATTCACAACTTGTTTCTCCAAAATTTTCAAAATGTCAACAGAAAATACTGCTATTTTGTTACCTGATGAGCGGATCATGGATAAGATTTACCTGATCAGGGGCCAGAAAGTAATGCTCGACCGGGATTTGGCTAAATTGTACAATGTGGAAACGAAAGTTTTAAAGCAGCAAGTTCGAAGAAATAAGGATCGTTTCCCTTATGATTTTATGTTTGAATTGACTAAAGAAGAATTTACAAATTGGAGGTCACAATTTGTGACCTCCAATTCAGACAGTATGGGATTAAGATACGCACCAATGGCTTTTACCGAACAAGGAGTAGCAATGCTTTCGAGTGTAATGAACAGCAAGAATGCAATCGTGTCAACATTCAGATTATGCGGATTTTTACCCGTCTCAGACAAATGCTGTCCGATACCCTGAGCCTGAAACTGGAGATTGAAGAGATCAGGAAAAAGGTTCAGAACCAGGACAAGAACATTGAACTGGTTTTCAGTTACCTCGACGAACTGATCACCAAACAGGAACGACAGGCCCCCCCGCAAACGCAT
>JBBIHV010000184.1:3152-6237 GCA_037446835.1 Sunxiuqinia sp.
TTACCTCGACGAACTGATCACCAAACAGGAACGACAGGCCCCCCCGCAAACGCATTGGTTTTAAGACGGATGAAGAAGATTAATCCTGGTCAAAACATCGCGATCACCTTTTCCAGCGATTCAATAAAAACATCAATCTCTTCTTTGGTATTGTAAAACGCAAACGAGGCGCGCACAGTTCCCTGAATATTAAAATGTTCCATCAGCGGATCGGCACAATGGTGGCCGGTGCGTACGGCAATGCCAAATTTGTCGAGCATGGTTCCCAAATCGAAGAAATGCACCCCTTCAACATTAAATGAAATCACTCCCGATTTTGCGGGTTGTGTGCCGTAAATGCGCAATCCCGGAATGGCTTTTAGCCTGGCAGTCGCATAATTCAGCAATTCTGTTTCCCAGGTGGCAGCATTTTCAATGCCAATACCTTCAAGGTAATCAATGGCCGCGCCAAAAGCAATAACGCCGCTGATGTTGGGCGTTCCGGCCTCAAATTTATAGGGCAATTCGTTGTAGGTAGTTCCTGAAAAACGGACTTCCGAAATCATTTCGCCACCTCCCTGGTAAGGTGGCAATTGTTCGAGCAGCCCTTTTTTGCCGTAAAGTACGCCAACCCCATTGGGGCCGTACATTTTGTGGGCCGAAAAGGCATAAAAATCAACGTCCAGATCCTGAACATCCAGGCGAAGATGTGCTGCGGCCTGGGCGCCGTCAACAAAAATGCGGACGCCCCTGGAATGAGCGGTTTGAGCCAATTGTTTCACCGGATTGATGGTTCCCAGCACATTCGAAACATGGGCAATGGCAATGAGTTTGGTGCGCGGAGAAATCAGGCCTTCCAGTTTTTCAACCATCAGCCGGCCTTCATCGTCGATGGGAAGCATCACAATTTTTGCCCCTTTCCGGCCTGCCATCAGTTGCCACGGCACAATGTTGGAATGGTGTTCCATTTCAGAAACAATAATTTCGTCGCCCTCCTGAATAAATGCTTCGCCAAACGAAAAGGCGGCCAGGTTAATGCTTTCGGTGGTTCCTTTGGTGAAAATAACCTGCTCGCAGGTTTCAGCATTGATCAGTTTGCTGACTTTTCTGCGGGTTTCTTCATAGGCCATGGTGGCTTTGTCGGCCAGAAAATGTGCAGCCCGGTGAATGTTTCCGTAGTATTCAGAATAAGTCCTGGTCAGGGCATCAATCACCTGATGCGGGCGCTGGGTGGTGGCGGCATTATCGAAATAAACCAGTGGGCGGTTGTATATTTTTTGTTGAAGAATTGGAAAATCTTCACGGATTTTTGTTACATCAAAACTCATATCTGATTCATTTAAAATGAAAACGGGTTCGAACAGTAGTTTGTTCGTTTTCCAAGGCCCAAATATACAAGAATAAATTGTAGGTGTTCCTTGCTGAAAATTTTCGGGACGAACTGGTTAAATGCTGATTTCTCAGATGTTCTGTCGTTCCCAAAGTGTAATCTTTTTCTACGAAGGGAGGCTGTTTTTTGGATTAATGGTTATTTTTAGCACCATCAAATTAAAAGAAGAGGTACTATGAAGATTAAATTGTTTATCGTGGCCCTGTTTGCAGCAGGGTCATTACTGGCGCAAGATCTGACCAAGGGGGAGTTGGATCAGGTTAAATCAGGGTTTAAAAAAGATGCTTACACGAAAGCCATGCAGAATGCCCTTTCATCAACCGATATTACCCAGTTGGCCTGGAACCGTGAAAATGTCGGCAAAACCGATCAGTTTTTCACTTACCGGGTCGATGTTTCCGGGATTACCGATCAGAAAAAGTCGGGCCGTTGCTGGATGTTTTCGTCGCTCAATATTTTCAGGCCATTGGTAATGAAACAGTTCAATCTGGCTGAATTTGAATTCTCTGAAAATTACCTGTATTTCTACGATTTACTTGAAAAGGCCAACCTGTTCCTGAATAACATGGAAAATTCGGCCAACCTGCCCATCGACGACCAGAAAGTACGCTGGTATTTGCGTTCTCCGGTTGACGATGGCGGACAGTGGATCAATTTTGTCAACCTGGTAAAAAAATACGGGTTGGTGCCGAAAGATGTCATGGAAGAAACCAATTCAAGCGAAAATACGGCGTGGATGGTCAAACTGATTGATACCAAATTGCGCGAGGATGCACTTGAACTTCGGACAATAAAGCTTGCCAAAGCAGATCAGAAAAAGCTGGACGCCCGCAAACTCGAAATGCTTTCGGAAGTTTACCGCATGCTGGCGCTCAACCTGGGCGAACCACCTGCCGACTTTAAGTGGAGATTCAGCACAAAAGACAAAAAAGTGAGCGAATACAAAACTTATACGCCACAAAGTTTTCGGGCCGAAATATTTGCAAACATTAACCTCGACGATTACGTGATGGTTATGAACGATCCGTCGCGCCCGTTCTGGAAACATTACGAAGTTGAAAATTACCGGAACACCCAGGAAGGCGACAACTGGCACTATGTGAACCTTCCGAACGATGCGATCAAGGAATTTTGTGTGGCTTCCATCAAAAACAACGAAGCGCTTTATGCCTCGTGCGACGTGGCCAAACAATTGCGCCGCGACGTGGGCATCCTGGATGTCGAAAATTTTGATTTCGAATCGGTTTACGGGGTGAAATTTGGCATGGACAAAGCGCAGCGGATTGAAACTGGCGAAAGTGGTTCGAGCCACGGCATGGCGCTGGTTGCCGTTGATGTTGACGCACAGCAAAAACCTGTCAAATGGCAGTTTGAAAACAGTTGGGGCCCGACTGCTGGAGAAAAAGGTTACCTCACGTTTACCGACGCCTGGTTCAACGAATACATGTTCAGGTTTGTGGTAAACAAAAAATACCTGAGCGACAAAGTACTCGAAATCTACAAGCAAAAACCAGAAATGCTGCCACCCTGGGATCCAATGTTTTAACCTGTGTTGCCCGTTTGATCCGACGACAAAAGGTCATTGGAGCAGTTTTTTTTGGTTGTTTTACAAAAATAAAAAAGCACTTAAATCATTGAATTTAAGTGCTTTTAGTTCAATTTAACTTCTTCTTCAGTAGTCCCACCGGGAATCGAACCCGGATCTACAGTTTAGGA
>JBBIHV010000185.1:0-6199 GCA_037446835.1 Sunxiuqinia sp.
CTTCCTGATACTGAAACAGCCCTGCCCTACCCTGCCAATAATCATTTCCTGGGGTTCAGAATTTTGGTACTTTAGGGCCTTTCAACGTCAAAACCTAATCCTTCAAAAGCGATGATCAAAAATTTCATTTTCCTTTTAGCCAGTTTTGTTATGATTTCTTCTAGTCAGCCAACCGAAAAAGAACAAAGTTCGCCTGCCGGAATTTCCGAAGCAACGATTACCGGCGCCATTAATGCCGTTCAGGATGAGCATCGGGGCGGCGATTTTGCCCTGCTCGAAAAAGGTGCCCGCCACGCTGCCTCGCTTTGGCGCGAAACCGACGGGACGCCAGACGATTTCATTCAGTTCTGTGCAAAAAACTACCTGCCCAATCAGGCTGCAAAGGAGGCCACCTTCAACCGCCTGGCCGAATACTTCGAATCGCTTTGGGGGCATTTCAACAAACTGAGCCTCGACATGCAGGAAAATGTGCAACTGATGAAAGGCGCCATGCTGCCCGTCGATCCGATGTTTGCCGCCTACAATCCAGGCGCCCATCTGAAAAACGACCTGTACGGTAACAAAATAGCCTTTGTGGTGGCTCTTAATTTTCCGTATTTCACCACCGAAGAAAAAAATAAGCTGGGCAACAACTGGACACCGCTGCAATGGGGATATGCCCGGATGGGCGATGTGTTTAGTTCGCGGATCCCATCGGAAGTGGTTCAACTGCAATCGAAAGTAGCTGCCGAAACCGATGCCTACATTGCCGATTACAACATTTACATGGGCCATTTGCTGAACAAAGACAACCGGAAACTCTTCCCGGAGAACATGGTTTTGCTCAGTCACTGGAACCTGCGCGACGAAATAAAAGCCGACTACGCCAACAAGCAAAACGGTTTCGAAAAACAGGGACTGATCTATCGGGTGATGCAGCGGATTGTTGACCAATCGATCCCAAAAGCGGTCATCAACTCCGGAAATCAAGACTGGGACCCGGTAACCAACGAAGTATTTGTTTCAGGCAAAAAGGTTGATAAACCTTCGGAAGCCGGAGCCCGATATCAGCAAATCCTCAACACATTTCATGTTTATCAGGCGATCGACAAATACAGTCCCGACATGCCGACTGCCATTCAGCGGGCATTTTCGGTTGACATGCAAATCCCGCAACCCGAAGTCGAAAAGCTGTTTGCCGAATTTTTAACTTCCCCCATAATTCCTGAAGTTGCAGCCCTCATCAAAAAACGGCTGGGCCGCGACCTGGCCCCCTGGGACATTTGGTACGACGGGTTCAAGGCCCGCAGCTCCATTTCCGAAGAAAGCCTGAATGCCATTACCGAAAAGAAATACCCCAACCCAAAAGCGTTTGAAGCCGACATGGAAAACATGCTCCTGAAACTCGGGTTCACAAAAGACAAAGCGGCCTTCATTGCATCGCGCATTTCGGTTGACCCGGCGCGTGGTTCGGGCCATGCCTGGGGCGCTTCGATGAAGGCAGAAAAAGCACATTTGCGCACCCGAATCCCCGAAACGGGCATGAACTACAAAGGCTACAACATTGCCGTTCACGAATTTGGGCACAATGTGGAACAAACCATCTCGATGAATTTTGTACCGAATTACATGATCAACGGTGTGCCGAACACCGCCTTTACCGAAGCGCTGGCCTTTGTTTTTCAGCAACGCGACCTGTTTTTGCTGAACATGAAAGACACCAATCCCGACAAGGAATACCTGGAAACATTGGATATTTTCTGGTCGTTGTACGAAATTATGGGCGTTTCAATGGTCGATATGAAAATGTGGCAGTGGTTGTATGCCAACCCAAATGCCACGTCAGCCCAGTTGCGCGACGCGGTGCTGCAAATCAGCAAAGACGTTTGGAACGCTTATTTTGCAACAGTTTTTGGCGTGAAGGACCAAACGATCCTGGGCGTTTATTCGCACATGATCAACTCGCCGATGTACCTGCCGAATTACGCGTTTGGCGACCTGATCCACTTCCAGCTCGAAGAACATTTCAAAACGCATGAATTTGCCCCTGAAGTGTTGCGCATTTTTGCGCTTGGACAGCTCACTCCCAACGAATGGATGAAGCAGGCTGTTGGCGCACCCCTTTCGAACGAAGCCATCCTGAAAGCGGCCCAAAAAGCTGTTGATAAACTAAAATAATTTTTTAACTGGCTAAAAATTACCATTTTTGTCGGAACAAACTCTTCTCTATGTTTTCAAACCCGATGCTCGTCTATACCAGTATTTCGCAGTGGATGCTTTTTGCAGGAATTGCCCTCATCCTGTTTGGATGGATTGAAAAGCGCGACTCTTTTGTGCTTTCCGGTCAATTGATTTTCCTTGCACTTGGGTTTTTAGGACTTTGGGTCATTTTTAATCAGAGCACACCACTTCAACAAATCAGCGGAACACAAATTCCGAAAGAAGTGAGAATTCTGGCCTATTTTAAAGGGGTTGCCCTTTTCATGGGACTGACCATCCTTACGCTGATACTCGAACTTTTTAAAGTACGTTTCCGGAAATTTGGCATTTATTTGCTGGTATTTTTTGCCCTGATGCTGTTTTTCATGGTGTTCAACATTCAGCAAATGGCTGCTTAGGAAAACAAAAGAGGCCATTCACATTTTAATGAAACAGCCTCCTTTTCCCCAGTTTTTATTCCTGAAAGTCCTAATATTCAGCAGGTAACAACTTCAACTGTTCGTAACTGAACACCGGACCATCTTTACACACATAAACTTCGCCCACGTTGCAGCGGCCACATTTGCCGAAGCCACATTTCATGCGATTTTCAAGTGTGGTATAAATATTCTCTTCGGTAAAGCCCAACTTCTCAAGTACCGGAAAGGTAAACTTGATCATGATGGGTGGCCCGCAAACAATGGCAATCGTGTTTTCGGCTGAAGGCGCTGCCTTTTCCAAAACCGAAGGAACAAAACCAACTTCGCCTTTCCAGTCGGTCGTTTCGCCGCCTGGATCGACCGTGGTGACCAACCTCACATCCGGGCGGTTCCCCCACTCTTCCAGCTCGTGTTTGTAAACCAAATCGGCCACGGTACGAGCACCGTAAACAATGGTAATATCTTTAAAGTTTTCACGCAAATCCAAGGCATTCCAGATGACGCAGCGCATTGGGGGCAGCGCTATACCGCCGGCAATAAACAGCAGGCTTTTCCCTTTCCATTCATCCAACGGGAAGGTATTTCCGTAAGGTCCACGGAACCCGATCACATCGCCTTCTTCGGCAGAAGCGAGCGCCGAGGTAACTTTTCCAACCTGACGGAAGGTGCATTCAATGTAACCTTTCCTCGTAGGTGACGAGGCAATACAGAACGTCGATTCGCCCACACCTGCAATGGAATATTCTCCAAATTGACCAGCTTTGAAACTAAATTCTTCAGCTTCTTGTTCGTTTTCAAATTTTAACCGGAAAGTCTTTACACCGGGCGCTTCCAGCGTAATTTTTTCAATCCGCATCAAATACGGAATATATATGTTTGAGGATTTGGAGATTTGAGGATTTGGAGATTTGAGGATTTCCTCTTCAGTATGCTGTAAATTGTCCATTTTCAGTGTGTTATTTTTAATTAGATTTTCAGAATCAATTCTTTTTTGAGCTAATGATAATCTTTGAAATTACGTTACGAATAGAATTCAGTTTTTCTTTCAAATGAGAAGGATCCGGATAGTTTTCAGATTTTTCACAGAGCACGAGCCAATAATCTGTTTCATCGGCTTCTTTAGCCGCAATTTTTAATTTATGAATGAAATCAGCTATACTTTCGGCATTCTGCGCTTCACGAACATTGGCGCCGATAGATGTTCCAGCTTTTAGTAATTGATTAGCAATGACAAACTTTCTGTCTGCTTCCAGCAATTCACAATAGGCTATAATGGCCACCGCGAACTCAACCGAAAGGTTAACAATTAAATTATCCTTGTCATTCCTCATAGCTTCTCATCCTTTTATTTTCAAATCTTCAAATCCCCAAATCCTCAAATTGAAGTTACAGTCTCCAGAATATTGATGTCGGCAGGACAGGCACGCGAACAACGTCCACAACCGACACAACCGGCCACTTTCGATTTGTCGGGCATGTACAGAAATTTGTGCAGCACACGCTGTCGCCACCGGGCTCCCTGTGTTTCGCGCGGATTATGTCCCGAAGTGTGCAGGGTAAACAAAGCGAATCCGCAGGAATCCCAACAACGCAGGCGTGAACCTTTACTGCCGTGTGCCTCGTCCTGAATGTCGAAGCAGCTGCAAACCGGGCAAACAAACGCGCAGGAACCACACCCCAGACACGCCCGTGACTTTTCGTCCCAAACCGGATTTTCAAACAGGTCCTGCAATTTAGCCTGAATTTCGTCCTGATTAAAATAGGTTTTCACCCGGGCCAGGTTTTGTTCCTTGCTTTCTTCCGGCTTAACTTCAAACAAACCCGCGTTTTCACTGACCAGAAGTTTCCCTTTTTCGGTAATCACTTCAGCCAGATAATCGCCAGTTGACAGTTTAGTGAACAGGATATCGCTTCCGGCAGTATTTCCGGGGCCACCGTTTACCGAAGTGCAAAAACAATATTCGTCGCATTTGCTGCAACTGAAACTCAGCAGGTAAACCTTTTCCCAGCGTTTGTTGTAAAGCACATCGGGATAGTCGCCGTTAAAGGTGTCGGTTAACGGAATAAAGGCAGCGGCATCACAAGGCCGCGTCCCCCACAAAACCACTTCAGGATAAGCCTTAACCGACGCGTCGGTGATTTCTGTACCTTCTTTTGTTTTTTTATAGGAAAACAATTTTTCGACCCGCGGAAAAACGACCGATTTCGCTGAATTGGTGGTCACAATGTAGTCTTCGGTAATTTCGCCAAACGTATGAACAGGCTCAAAAAGCGTCCGTTCGCCCTTGGTTTTTGGCGCGTATAGGATTTTCCCATTCCCAATCAAATTGTTGAACAATTTTTCGAGCGAGGTTTTTCTGATCAAGTGATTTTCAGTCTGCATAGTTACCGTATAAAAGATTCTTTATCATCGGGTTTAAAACTCGAAAGAGTGTTCTCTTTATGGAGAGACGGGCCATAACTTCCGAAGTTTTCGTTCACATCCTGAAGCATACTTTTGGTCAGCAGATGAATCGGAATGCCCATCGGACAAGCGTTGTAGCAGGCTTCGCAATCGGTACACCTTCCGGCCAGGTGCATGGCGCGCATCACGTGCCACTCCAGGTTTCCCAGTGGATGTGAACCTGCCGGAATCCATTGCGGCTGGTTATTTTCGACCGTGCATCGGGTGCAGTAGCACAACGGGCAAGCAGCCCGGCAGGCATAACATTTGAAGCACAATTCCAATTCTTTCACCCAATATTCAAAGCGCTCGGCCACCGGCATGGCTTTAATGGATTCGATTGTTTTCTGGTACTTCTCGTCAATGGCAATTTGCTTGGTTGACAAATAGGTATCAATCGCGGCAAGTGATTCGAATTCGATCAGTTCGCTTTCCGGAGAAACGCCTAAAACGACCAGGCTATCATCGGTAATTTGATTTTCAGCAGCCAGTTGAATAATGCTTCTCAAAACCGGAAGGGGCGCAACAATGGCCGGCTTTCCCAGTTTTTTGATTTCAGATTTAGTCAGATAAACTGCCAGGTTCTGGATGCAGCGATTGTCGAAAATCAACTGTTCACAATCGGCAGGCTGAGTTACAAAAAGGACACGTGTCCGGTCGGAAGAACCTTTCCCATAACCAATAACCACCTGAACTGCTTTTGATTCGAGCAACGCTGCCGCTTTTTGAATGATTTGGTTCATGCTTTAGCCTCCTCCTTTTGAATGTATGCAGCGATGTTGGCGTAACCGGTGTAGGGTCCCAGCTCACGGATGGTCGCAACGGTGGTATTCACCACATCGGCCCACTTTGCCCCTTCGGCTGCCGAAACCCACGAATACTGAATTCTCCGGACGTCGATGCCCAGCAAATCGAGCAACCCACGGAACATGATCCAGCGGCGGCGTGCATGAAAATTTCCGGAGGTGTAGTGACAATCGTTCGGATGGCAGCCAGAAACGATAATTCCATCGGCCCCTTCGCCAAAAGCTTTCAGAAGTAACATGAAATCGATGCGCCCGGTACAGGGGAAACGAATGATTTTTACATTCTGGGCATATTTGATGCGGCTGGTTCCTGTCAGATCGGCGCCCGCGTA
>JBBIHV010000186.1:0-6101 GCA_037446835.1 Sunxiuqinia sp.
GTTCAGCAAATCCATAATATCGAAGGATGAAAAAGAAACCGCCAGTATCATCGGCGAAAACAAAAAAAACCACGAAGAAGAAACCAAGTTCAAAGAAGAACTTTAAGCGCCGATTGTTCCTCTTTTTTCTCAAAACCGGCATGGCTTTGCTGTTGCTGGCCTTGCTGCTTTTCCTGATTGTGTATGCGGGATTTACCGGCCCGGTACCTTCAACAGAAGAACTTCAGCAGATAAAAAACCCGGTAGCTACCGAAGTTTATGCCAGCGACGGGCAACTGCTGGGGCGCTATTATGTCGAAAACCGCAGTAACGTTAGCTTCGACCAGATTTCGCCAAATGTTATCAATGCCTTGGTTGCAACCGAAGATTCGCGGTTTTATCATCACCGTGGCATCGACGAAATTGCCTTGATGCGCGTGTTCTTTAAATCAATTATGCTTCAAGACCGCAGTGCCGGTGGTGGGAGTACGCTCAGCCAACAGATCGCCAAAAATTTATTTCCACGGAAATCTTTCGGCCCGCTGACCATGCCGATAAACAAGCTGCGTGAATCGATCATTGCATACCGGCTCGAACGATTATATACCAAAAATGAAATCCTGGCCCTTTACCTCAATACAGTTCCGTTTGCCGAAAATACGTTTGGGATCGGTGTCGCTTCCGAACGTTTTTTCAACAAGCCAGCCTCGATGCTTAACGTGTGCGAAGCCGCCTCACTAATCGGCATGCTGAAAGCCAACAACAGTTACAACCCCCGTACAAATCCCGAAAAATCGCTGGAAAGGCGAAATGTGGTGATTGACCAAATGCTCAAATACGGTTACCTTTCGGAAGGCGAAGCCAGGGAAAACAAAGCCCAGCCAATTCAACTGGACTACAACCTGATTACATACAATGCCGGGCCCGCGCCTTACCTGATGGGGAAACTCCGGCCTTTCCTTCAAGAATGGTGCGACAATCACCTGAAAGAAGACAAAACCACCTACAATTTATTTACCGATGGCCTGAAAGTTCAGACAACCATTGATTTTGATATGCAAATGGCTGCCGAAAAAGCAGTTGCCGACCAAATGAAGAAACTTCAGGCACTGTTTGACGAACATTGGGCAAAATCCAATCCCTGGGGCGACGACCAGTCGGTTGTTTACCGCGCCATGAAGCGTACAGACCGTTACCGTTCGATGAAAAAAAACGGGATACCTGAAGCCGAAATCAAGACTGTTTTCAGTACCCCAACTTCAATTTCATTATTTAGCTGGAATGGAAACAAACAGAAAGAAATGACGCCTTTGGACTCGGTGAAATATTATTTGCGAATCCTGAATACCGGTTTCATGGCGATGGATCCCTATTCCGGAGAGCTGAAAGCCTATATTGGCGGCGACGATTTCCGGTATTTCAAATACGACCATACGAATTCAAAACGTCAGGTAGGCTCAACGTTTAAGCCCATTGTTTACCTGGCTGCCCTCGAATCCGGGATTTCGCCCGACACCTATTTCCCGAACGAGAAAAAGGTTTATACTGAATACAACAACTGGTCGCCTGAAAACTCGCACGATGATTATACCGGATTTTACTCGATGGAAGGCGCTTTGGCCAAGTCGATCAACACTGTGGCCGTTGATGTGCTGATGCGTACCGGGATTTCGAACGTGGTCGATCTGGCCAAGCGGATGGGCATCGATTCCGATTTGCCCGAATATCCGTCGCTGGCCTTGGGCGTAGCTTCCGTTTCGCTCGAAGAAATGGTTTGCGCCTATTCTGAAATTGTGAATGGCGGGCGGAAAGTGGTTCCTTATTACCTGAAATCGGTGTCATCCAATTCAGGAGAAAAACTGGAGGAATTTCAGAATGTCCAACCCGACGAACAGGTGGCATCGGCAGAAAATTGCCACATTATTACCCAAATGCTGAAATCGGTCGTGAACGATGGCACCGGAAGTTCGATCCGGACAGAATGGGGCATCGACTCCGAATTCGCCGGAAAAACAGGTACCACACAGGACCAGGCCGACGGTTGGTTTATCGGCATGACACCCAAATTGGTTGCCGGGGCCTGGGTTGGGGGAGAAGACCCTTCCATCCATTTCCGTACCTTGGGAACAGGCGCCGGAGGCCATACTGCTTTGCCGATCGTTGGTGAGTTTTACAGTCAGATTTTACATCAAAGTAAATTCCAGAATATGAAACTTGCCGTTTTTGAGCAGCCTTCCGAAGAAGATCTGGCCTTGATGTCAATTCCGCCCTATCGCGAAATTCTTGAAGTTAAAAGGAGAGGTTTCTTCCAGAATTTATTTGGGAAAAAGGGGAATAATCCGAATAATGCTTTAAAAGAACAAGCAACGAAAACGCCTGAACAAACTAAAGAAGACAAAGGACAAGCAACGGCTGAACCGGCTAAAAAACCATTCTGGCAAGCCATGAAAGATCTGTTTAAAAAGAAAAGCAAATAAAAAAGAGTTCAAATGATTCGAAAACTAGAGAAAGTTCTGTCTAAAATCTCAGAGAAGAACCTGATTTACATCCTTAGTTTATTGGTGGGCATTCTCAGTGGGACTGCCGCTTTTGTGCTGAAAAATTTCATCCATTATGTGAGCTTTTTCCTGACCCGGCATTTTAAAACTTCCAGCGAAAGTTATTTTTACCTGGCCTATCCCATGATCGGTATCCTGATTAGTTTGTTGATCGTCAAATACCTGATTAAAGACGACATCAGTCACGGGATTTCAAAAATTCTTTCCAAATTATCAAAAAAGGACAGTTACATCAAGGCGCATAACATGTTTTCGTCGATGATTACCAGTGGTTTTACCATTGGGTTTGGCGGATCGGTTGGTGCTGAAGCGCCTATTGTTTATACCGGTGCCGCACTCGGATCGAATCTTTCACAAGTTTTAAAACTGAACCACAACCAGGTTCGTTTGCTCATTGGTTGCGGTGCAACCGGGGCAATTGCCGGCATCTTCAGAGCGCCAATGGCCGGCATCATGTTCACCCTCGAAGTGCTGATGCTCGACCTGACGATGGATTCATTAATCCCGCTGCTCATTTCAGGAATCACAGCCGCAACGATGGCCTATTTTTTTATGGGCGATGCCATGATTTTTCATTTTTCGGTTGAAAACCAGTTCGACTACGGCAACATACCGTATTATATTTTGCTTGGCGTTTTGAGCGGTTTCATTTCATTTTATTTTACCCGGATGGGAATGTATGTCGAACACCGGTTTAAAAAGATCAGGAGCAGTTTAACCAAGCTTATTGTGGGCGGTTTTTCTATCGGGTTGCTGGTGTTCATTTTCCCCTCACTGTGGGGCGAAGGTTACGAGTCGATCAACAAAATATTCAATGGGGCAGGGCCCGATCTGTTGAATAGTTCGGTGTTTTTTGATTGGAAATCGGATCCGCACGTTTTGCTGATCATCTTGATACTCATCCTGATCATGAAGGTTGTAGCAATGGCGATTACCACATCGAGCGGGGGAGTGGGTGGAATATTCGCACCTACTTTGTTCATGGGCGCTGTCGGGGGCTATATTTTGTCGCTTTCGCTCAATACATTTTTCGGATTACACCTGATTCATGCGAATTTTGCCCTGGCAGGAATGGCCGCACTGATGACCGGCGTGATGCATGCTCCGCTGCTCGGTATTTTCCTGATTGCCGAGATTACCGGCGGCTATCAGTTGTTGGTTCCGCTAATTATTTCATCAACAGTGGCTTATGTGGTTGCCACCCGGTTGGAGCCTCATTCAATTTACACGAAGCGTCTGGCCGAAATGGGCGATTTGGTTACTCATCACAAAGACAAGGCGGCCATGCACTATATGAATGTGAAAGACCTAATTGAAACCGATTTTGAAATTCTGTCGCCCGACTTAAACCTGGGTCAGATGACCTATTACATTGCACGGTCGAAACGCGATTTGTTCCCGGTGGTTGACGATGACGGAATGATGAAAGGAATGATCAAACTGAATGACATCCGGAACCTGATCTTTGAGCAGGATTTGTACGAAAAGATTACAGTCAGTGATTTGATGTATATGCCTGAATTTTTTATCTCGCCACACGATTCGGTCGAGTCGGTTGCCGAAAAATTCAAATCGTGTGGTCGCTACAACCTGGCTGTGATTGACGACGGCAAATATGTTGGTTTTATTTCACGCGCCCGCATTTTCTCTGTTTACCGCGACACCATGGCCGATCTGTCGTTTGAGTGAGAACAACCGGATTGTCATCGATTTCAGGCCAAAATACGGTAGTAATACAGATAAACTCCTGAAAAGAGGAGCGTGAAAATGCAGTTTGTGACCGAAAATGCATCGGACCCCAGCCAGAAAACCGGTAAAAACAGAATCAAAGCCTGACCAGCCAGATAGAAATACAGCCCAACCCGTTGCTGACGGTAAATTTTAATTACGCCGGCCAGCGAAATACTGAAAGCGGCCATCAGACAGGCAAAATAGAGCGGACTGATGAGTTCCGTAGCCGTGATGTTGCTGAACTGCGTTATTTTTTCGGACACATACCTGAAGAAAATCGTTGAAAATAACATGCTCAAAACACCGAAGCTACTGCCTGCAAGGCTAAAGATGCAGGCCGATTTGAAAACAATGGGTTGATCCTTCATTTTAACTCAAGTTTAATTGTTTAAAAATACCTGTTTTTTTGAATAACTTCATTTTAAAGTCGTCCTGAATTTATTGTACCTTTGGGCGCTCAATATTTAACCAATTTTTTACCGCAATGGAAAGAGATACCAAAGTATTCGAAATCATTGAAAAAGAACGTCAGCGCCAGCTCGGCGGAATTGAACTGATCGCTTCTGAAAACTTTGTCAGCGACCAGGTCCTGGAAGCAATGGGATCGGTGATGACCAATAAATATGCTGAAGGATACCCCGGAAACCGTTACTACGGTGGGTGCCAGTTTGTCGATATGACCGAACAACTGGCCATCGACCGAATCAAGGAAATTTTTGGCGCCGTTTATGCCAACGTGCAGCCACACTCCGGAGCGCAGGCCAATGCAGCCGTTTTGAGTGTGATCCTGAAACCCGGCGATACCTTTTTAGGACTCGACCTGGCACACGGTGGACACTTGTCGCATGGTTCGCCCGTGAATTCATCCGGAGTTTTATACCATCCGATTGCTTACCATGTGAAAGAAGAAACCGGCACGATTGATTACGACGAGATGGAGGCTCTGGCGCTCGAACACAAACCAAAACTGATAATTGGTGGCGCATCGGCTTATTCGCGTGAATGGGATTATGCCCGGATGCGTAAAATCGCCGACCAAATTGGTGCCATGCTGATGATTGACATGGCTCATCCGGCCGGACTGATTGCCGCCGGGCTGCTGGAAAACCCCGTTAAACACGCTCACGTAGTTACATCAACCACACATAAAACCTTGCGTGGCCCGCGTGGCGGAATCATTTTGATGGGTGAGGATTTTGAAAATCCGTTTGGATTTACAACCCCAAAAGGCGTCACCAAAATGATGTCGCAGGTAATTGATTTTGCTGTTTTCCCTGGCCAGCAAGGCGGACCACTGGAACATGTTATCGCATCGAAAGCCGTGGCATTTGCCGAAGCGCTCGATCCATCGTATAAAGTTTATCAGGCTCAGGTTAAGAAAAATGCTTCGGTTATGGCTGAAGCGTTCATGGCCAAAGGCTATAAAGTTATTTCCGGAGGAACCGATAACCACTCGATGCTGATTGACCTGCGCACCAAATTCCCTGAAATTTCAGGAAAACAGGCTGAAAATGCCCTGGTCCGCGCCGACATTACCATCAATAAAAACATGGTTCCGTTCGATAGCCGTTCGCCGTTTACCACATCGGGTTTGCGTGTCGGAACTCCGGCCATCACAACCCGTGGCGTTAAGGAAGACCTGATGCCGGTTATTGTTGATTTAATCGACGAAGTGATCAGTAATATTGAGAATGAGGAAGTTAATACTTCGGTTCGCAACAGGGTGAATGCCATGATGAAAAATCTGCCCCTATTTGCCTGGTAGGTTTTGCTGATACAAAAAAAGAAATCCGGAAGCAATCGGTCACTGATTGGCTTCCGGATTTCTTTTTA
>JBBIHV010000187.1:0-6077 GCA_037446835.1 Sunxiuqinia sp.
AAATAAGGCAGCTCAATCGGGCTGCCTTATTTGTTTTTTATTTTTTGATGGTTATCTATGAAAGAATTTCTTTTACCTGGTTGTAAACATTCTGAGCGGTAAAACCAAGTTTTTCGTCCAAAACGGTGTACGGAGCTGAAAATCCGAACGATTCCATGCCAAATACCTTTCCGTCGGCGCCAACCAGGCCTTCCAGGTTAACCGGCAATCCGGCTGTCAACCCGAATTTCTTCACTCCTGAAGGCAAAACACGCTGCTGATATTCCTTGCTTTGGCTGCGGAACAATCCTTCGGAAGGAACCGAAACGATCCGGCATTTGATGCCTTCTTGTTCAAGCAATGCCTGACCTTCGACCAATGTACTTACCTCAGAACCGCTGGCCAGAAGAATAACATCCGGGGTTCCGTTTGAATCGGTCACAATGTAAGCGCCTTTTGCAGCCTGTTGAGCCTCAGCATAACGGTCGCCGTTCGAAGGCAGATTTTTAATGTTCTGGCGCGACAGGATCAGCGCGGTTGGCGAATCGGTATTTTCGAGCGCCAGTTTCCAGGCCACGGTGGCTTCTTCGCTATCGGCCGGACGGAGCACCAAGGCTGAGTTTTTGCCGTGGTGGTTTTTCAGTTTTTCCATCAGGCGGATCTGTGCTTCCTGTTCAACGGGCTGATGAGTCGGACCATCTTCTCCAACGCGGAATGCATCGTGTGTCCAAACATATTTCACAGGCAACTGCATCAGGGCAGCCATACGCACTGCGGGTTTCATGTAATCGGAGAACACGAAGAACGTGCCGCAAACCGGAATAATTCCACCATGCAGGGCCATCCCGTTCATCACAGCGGCCATGGTCAGCTCACAAACGCCAGCCTGAAGGAATGATCCGGAGAAATCTCCCTTGGTGAACGCTTTGGTTTTTTTCAGGAATCCGTCGGTTTTGTCAGAGTTTGAAAGGTCGGCTGATGAAACAACCATGTTTTCAACCGCACCGGCAAAGGCTGCCAGAACGGTGCTCGATGCGGCGCGGGTGGCCGATCCGGCTTTCTGCGAAATTTTACCGAAATCAAATTCAGGAGCTTCTTTGCTGAAGAATTTAGCCAATTTTCTGGCCAATTCGGGATTCTCTTTTTCCCATTTTGCTTGAACTGCCTTCTTTTCAGCGGCTAAAGCAATCAATTCCTTTTTCCTTTGGGCAAACAGAGCCTGAACATCCTCGAAAATGACAAATGGGTTCTTTGGATCGCCACCCAGGTTCAGGATTGACTTTTCGAAGGACGCGCCGGCTTCGCCCAACGGCATTCCGTGAGTCGCGCACTGACGCTCAAAATTTGAACCGTCTTCTTTCAGCGCGCCTTTTCCCATAATGGTTTTCCCAATGATCAGCGTAGGCTTTTCTTTTTCAGACTGAGCTTCTTTCAACGCCGCGCGAATTGCATCCGCATTGTTCCCTTCGATGGTAACCACTTTCCATCCCCAGGCTTCGTATTTTTTAGCGGTATCCTCTTTGGTAACTTCTTTGGTTTCGGTCGAAAGCTGGATGTCGTTTGAATCATAAAACATGATCAGGTTATTCAGTCCCAGGAAACCGGCCAACCGGCCGCCACCCTGCGAGATTTCTTCCTGAACGCCACCATCCGAAATGAACGCGTAGGTTTTATGTGCCATCCATTCTCCAAATCGCTGAACCAAAAAGCGTTCGGCAATGGCTGCTCCAATGGCCATAACGTGTCCCTGACCAAGTGGGCCCGACGTGTTTTCAACGCCTCTGGCCGGTTCAACTTCCGGATGACCCGGAGTTGGACTGCCCCATTGACGGAAGTTGGCCAATTCGTCCATGGTGTAGTTTCCGGTCATGGCCAGAATGGAATACAACATGGGAGACATGTGCCCCGGATCGAGGAAAAACCGGTCGCGGTTAATCCAGGTCATATCGCTGGGATCGTAATTCAGAAATTCAGAATAAAGAACCGTTACAAAGTCGGAGCCGCCCATGGCACCGCCCGGATGGCCCGATTTGGCCTTTTCGACCATTGCTGCCGACAGGATTCGGACATTGTCGGCTGCTTTTGTGATGAGTTTTTTTTCCATTTTAAATTATTTGACAGAAGATTAAAGTTTAAAGATGATTCTTATAAAATTCAGGTTGTGAAACGGTTTCAGGAACCCCTAAAAAATTACCCGGTAAAGATAGTAATTACGTCCTATTTTTACCGGGCATTAAAAATGTTTCAATGACATTTATTCTTTTGGAGGAAGAATCCGTACCATAATCACGCCATCAATTTCTGAGATCATTCCTTTAATTTTTTCAGGAACCAACCCGTCGATATCAATGATGTTGTAGGCTATTTCATCCTTATTTTTATTCAGCATATTCGAAATGTTGAGACCTTCGTGCGCCAGTAAAGAAGAAATCTGGCTCACCATTTTCGGAACATTTTTGTTGGCCACCACAATCCGGGTTCCGCCATTACGTTCCATTTCGGCTGCCGGAAAATTCACCGAATTCACAATGTTTCCGTTTTCGAGGTAGTCGATCACCTGGTTGACGGCCATGATGGCACAGTTGGTTTCCGATTCTTCGGTGGAAGCGCCAAGGTGAGGAATGGCGATGATATTTTTCACGTTGATCAGTTCATCTTCCGGAAAATCGGTGACATATTTCCCAACTTTTCCTGATTCAATGGCTTCAATCATATCCGCATTTTTGACCAAACCGCCACGGGCAAAATTCAAAATCCTGACGCCGTTTTTCATCATCTTCAGCTTGTCTTTATTGATGAACCCTTTGGTTTCGGGCATCTGCGGAATGTGGATGGTCACAAAATCGGCATTGGCCAGCAAGGATTCCAGGCCTTCTGCTTTCTTTACATTTCGGCTGAGTTTCCAGGCATAGTTGACCGAAATATACGGATCGTAACCTATAACATTCATTCCCAAAGCCTGGGCGGCGTTGGCAACCAGAACTCCGATGGCACCCAGTCCGATCACCGCAAGCGTTTTTCCGCGAATCTCGGTTCCGCCAAAATTCGATTTTCCTTTTTCAACCAGCGGAGCAACATCGGCGCCTTTGCCTTTCAGCGTTTTTGCCCATTCAATTGAACCGGCAATATCTCTGGAAGCCAAAAGCATACCAGCAATCACAATTTCCTTAACTGCATGGGCGTTGGCTCCGGGAGTATTGTAAACCACAATTCCTTTCTCGGTACATTTTTCAATTGGAATGTTGTTTACCCCGGCACCGGCACGGGCAATAGCCAGCAAGCTTGCAGGTAATTCAAGGTCGTGCATGGCCTGGCTGCGCACAATAATGGCGTCGGGACTGGTAAATTCGCTGGCAATTTCGTACTTGTCGAGCGGGAAAATCTTCAATCCTTCCGGATCGATTTTATTTAAAGTCTGGATCTTAAACATGGTGTATATTTTTAAGGATTCTTGGGTTGATTTTTGACTTTTAATGCTTGCAAAGTATGACAAAGATCACAAATTTATTTAAGATTCGCCGAAATTTTGTTGAAAAAGATACCAATTTGAAACTACAATTAACACTTCAGGAAGGAAAATGAAGGATGTTAAAAAAGGTGAATGTTGGCTGGTTTTCTTTCCCGATTGTCAAAAAATATTTCCTTTGCAGCTTAAATTCTGAAGTATGCGTTTTGATTTTCTGACTCCGCGTGTGCCACGATCCTGGCTTTTGTTTATTGCAGCTTTGGTTTGGACCATTGCCGGAGGGATGTTGTTGTTCCGGGGATATGTGTATTCGCTGGCCAAACCCGAGCATCTTTTCCTGAAAACCGGAGCCTGTATTGTGGGCGGTGTGGCGTTTTACGGCGTGATGTTCGATAAAATATCGAAGAAACATGTTACCCGGATATCGAACATGAAGCTCGAAAAGCCGTGCGCATTCTCGTTTTTCAATGTTCGCAGCTACCTGCTGATGACCATCATGATTACCGCCGGAATCACCTTGCGCAAGTCGGGTGTGATGGCGCCGCAAAACCTCGCGCTGATTTATGTCACCATGGGAATTCCACTCCTGATGTCTTCATTCCGGTTTTACACCACTTTTTTCAGGATAAAACTTCAGCGATTGAACTAGAATTCGGAGGTGAAATGGAACCGGATGTCTTTAAATTCGCCCTGGGCCATGTCCAAAATAAACTGTGAATCAGCCATAAATACATCGCGCCCGCGTTTATCGGTGGCCATTTTCTGATGCTTCCGGTTCTTAAATTCAGTCAGCGATTTCGGATTGTCACTTTTAATCCAACAGGCTTTGTACATCTGAAGTGGTTCGAAACGGCATTTGGCGTTGTATTCGTGTTCGAGCCGGTACTGAATCACCTCAAACTGAAGCTGGCCAACGGTTCCAATGATTTTTCGCCCGTTAAACTGGCTGGTAAACAACTGTGCCACCCCTTCGTCCATCAACTGATCGATTCCTTTGTTGAGCTGCTTGGTACGCATCGGGTCGGCGTTCTCCACAAACTTGAATAATTCAGGAGAAAAACTGGGCAAACCTTTGAAATGGATGTCTTCGCCCTCGGTCAGCGTGTCGCCAATGATGAATGAGCCGTTGTCGGGAACTCCGACAATATCGCCGGGAAACGCCTCTTCGATAATTTCTTTCTGGGAAGCCATGAAGGCTGTCGGCGCCGAGATGCGGAAGGTTTTCCCGGTGCGGACATTCTTGTACAGGTTGTTGCGCTCAAATTTTCCGGAGCAAACTTTTACAAAAGCAATGCGGCTGCGGTGGTTGGGATCGATGTTCGCGTGAATTTTGAACACAAATCCGCTGAATTTTTCGTCTTCCGGATTTATTTCACGCTCTTCGGTTTGACTGGCGCGGGGCCAGGGCGCAATTTTTACAAACGCATCGAGCAATTCCTGAACTCCGAAATTATACAAAGCGCTTCCGAAAAATACGGGCGCCAGTTCTCCGGCCAGATATTCTTCGTGGTGGAATGGGGGATAAACGCCGTAAACCAGCTCCAGGTCGTCGCGCAGCTTTTTGGCATCGGCGCGAATGTGTTTTTCCAATTCAGGACTGTTGATGTCGGAAAACGAAATTCCGGGTTCTATTTCCTGAACGTTCGCTTTGAACAGGTTCAGGCTTTTGTTGTAAATGTTGTAAACACCTTTAAAATCGGGCCCGTTGTTGATTGGCCAACTCAATGGATTAATCCGGATCTGAAGCTGGCGTTCGATGTCGTCGAGCAATTCAAAGGTATCCTGGGTTGGGCGGTCGAGCTTGTTGATGAAGACAATGACCGGAGTTTTGCGCATCCGGCAAACGTTCATCAGTTTTTCGGTTTGAGGCTCCACTCCTTTGGCGGCGTCGATCACGATGATAACACTGTCAACCGCGGTCAGCGTGCGAAACGTATCTTCCTGAAAGTCCTGGTGACCGGGTGTATCCAGAATATTCACCTTGTAGCCATCGTATTCGAAACCCATAACCGAAGTAGCCACCGAAATGCCTCGCTGGCGTTCGATTTCCATAAAGTCGGAAGTGGCGCCTTTCTTAATTTTGTTGCTTTTAACGGCTCCGGCAACACGAATGGCTCCGCCAAACAGCAAAAGTTTTTCAGTCAGGGTTGTTTTTCCCGCATCGGGGTGACTGACAATGGCAAAGGTTCTTCTTCGGCGTATTTCTGTCTGATTACTCATCGCATCCAATTTTTTTGAAGCTGCAAAAGTAGGATTTTATCTGACACGAATGGAAGGATTGGATGACAGAGTGTTCAAATGGAGTCGCTGGTCATTCTGAAAAAGGAAGGAGGAAAAGGGAAATGACCTTTCGTCGCCAGAAATGAAAGGGTCATTCAATCAAATCTTTCCTTTTTTTCTTTCATTAACTAACAGGATTAAATAATGGTAAAAATATACTGCCGTATTTTATAACTCACTCACCCCAAGCCCGAAGTCTCGGGCTTCCCCCCTCTCTACGGGTAGAGAGGGGAAGAGTCCCGAATGATCGGGACGAAGGGGTGAGTCAAAGTATTGGAAGTATTAGAAATGCGATATTTAATTATTCTTAGAACTTAACAGAAAAAAGTCAATCGTCATTATAAAAACGCTA
>JBBIHV010000188.1:0-6027 GCA_037446835.1 Sunxiuqinia sp.
TCACTACCGGCGCATAGGTGCGGGTAGGAGAGAGCACCAGTTTTCCGGCATCCAGACCAACTCCGGCAAGGACTTCAGTCAGTTTCATATTTCCTGAATAGATGAGTTCGGCGGGAACTTCAGGATCAAAACTTTCAGGATATTTTTGTGCCAGGTAATTGGCAAAAACGTCGTGCCGGGCCGAGGTCAGACCGTTGCTGCCCATTCCGCCGTTGTATTCTTTCTCGTAAGTTGCTTGTCCGAAGGAGGCCAGACCAACAATCACATCGCCAGCCTGAATGTTATCCGCCGAAATCACATCTTCGCGTTTCATGCGGCAAGTCACGGTCGAATCGACAATGATGGTGCGAACCACATCGCCCACATCGGCAGTTTCGCCGCCTGTCGGGTAAATGTTGACACCCATTTCGCGCAATTCAGCACAAAGTTCTTCGGTTCCGTTGATAATGGCTGCAATCACTTCGCCCGGAATCCGGTTTTTGTTGCGGCCAATGGTTGACGATAACAAAATGTTATCCGTTGCACCCACACAAAGCAAATCGTCGAGATTCATGATAATGGCATCCTGCGCAATGCCTTTCCAGACAGAAATATCGCCGGTTTCTTTCCAATACAGGTAAGCCAGTGACGATTTGGTGCCAGCGCCATCGGCATGCATGATGTTGCACCAAGCCGGATCGCCCCCCAAAATATCGGGGATGATCTTGCAAAAAGCCTTTGGATACAAGCCTTTGTCTATGTTTTTGATGGCATTGTGCACGTCTTCTTTCGAAGCCGAAACACCACGCGCCATATACCGGTTATCTGCTGACATACAATCTGAAAATTTCGGTGGCAAAGGTAATATTTTTGGGGGAATAATTTGGAGACGGCAATTTCGGTTAGACCGGAAGTGAAGTAGCAATTATTTGAGCAGATTATCTATTTCAATTTTCAAAGCAGGTAAATGTCTGACGATTGTACCCCAGATAATTTCATTGTCGATCTTATCATATCCATGAATTACCCGATTTCGCATACTGATAATTTGTCTTTTGCTTGATATTTCAATAAATGGGTCTAGTTTTTCAATCCGGCTCATTGCTTCGCCAATGATTTCGAATTCACGCTCGATAGCCCTGCGCAGCATCTTATCTGCCAGATAAATATTTAAATCCCGTTTATCCCCATGATACTTCTCGATTGATTCAATTGATTCCCGGATATCGAATAGATACTTTTTAATCTCAAGCTGCATAAAGTAATGTCTTTGTTTGATTCACCGAATCGATAAAATATGGATTGGATAAGGATTTATCCGTAACCAAATCAACAGGACGTTGAAATAGGATTTCAAACTGATCGGCCAAATCGAAATAGGTGTCGGCATAGTCGCCGTAATCCATCGGATTAAATGAAATCAGCAAGTCGATATCACTTTCATCGTTGAATTTATTAGTACAAACAGACCCAAAGGCAAATAATGCCTTAACATTATGAGCCTTGCATAATGCCTGAATCTTCTCCATATTGTCTGTAAGTAATTGTTGCATATCCGTGTTTTGTACAAACTTAGTATTCCTGACGGACTTCCGCAAGTGCGATATTTTCAATTAGCCTGAATTTCTGATATTCAGCATGGTTTTATAGCGCGTTTCAAACGAAAAAACAGCTACCTCATTTCCATGTTTTCACCTTTTTCTTGAGTTCCTGGTGAGAAACAACCCGACCGGCATCGCTATCTCGTTTTGCATGGTCAATCATGTCATGGAATTCGTTCAACGACAACATAAAGCATTTCGAAGGGAAAAGTTTCGCTTTCGGCAATTTTAAGTCGCGTTTCAGACGCAAAACCAACAACCACTCGTTACTACTATCGCTCAAAAAAGGATCAGAGCGGGGGATTACAAATCATAAGTCAAAAGGTGCAGATTCCAAATCTGCACCAGCTACTGCGAACTTTTAGGCATTTCCAGAAGAGCAGGTTTTCAAAACCTGTCAGGGCATTAAAATACTTATGCTGGGTTAAATATTTACTGCTCGTGAAAGTCGTTGCTCAGCACCCGGAATTCCGTTCGGCGGTCGAGCATTTTGGCAATTTCCTGCTGATCGGGTTTGAGTTTCATGATAAACTCTTCATTCAATTCATCACCCTTTTTCAGGAAATCGTATTGTTTGGCAATTTCTTTGGTCACTACTTTAGGCCAGGTTTTGCCATACCCTTTAGCCACGAGCCGTGCCTGGCTGATGCCTTTCGAAATCAGGTAATCTACCACCGACTGGGCTCGTTTTTGCGAAAGTTCGGAGTTGAACTGGTCGCTGCCCACAAAGTCGGTATGTGCCATCAGTTCAATCTTGATGGTTGGGTTCAGGTTCAGCAACTGCACGAGCGTATCGAGGGCAATTTTCGATTCTTCGGTTATTTCATAGCTTCCGAAGGCATAATTGATGTTGTTTACCTTGATGGGCTGGTCGGTTGGGGTCAGCTTAAACATAAACCTGAAATCTTTGCTGTCTTCGAGCCCGATGGTGCTGGTTTTTGCCTTATCGTTCAGATAGCCATCTTTGAAGGCGGCAAACACATATTCGGTTTCGGGCTTCAGTTTATACTGAAAACGTCCTTCATCGGCGCGCATTTTCAGGTTTGTCCCGTCGGTGCCAATGATGCGGATCATTGCCCCGTCAATTTTCTGGTTGGTTTCCTTGTTGTAAACTTCTCCGGAAGCGGTGAATACTTTAGGCGGAAGGTAAAAGGAATAAATGTCGTCGCTTCTCGATCCTTTCCGGTTCGACGAAAACATGCCTTTTTCGGTTTCGCCTTTGATGAAGCAGATGCCGAAATCGTCGCCCGGAGAGTTGATCGGGGCTTTCATGTTTTCCACTTTCCAATGGCCCTTGTCGTCTTTAACAGCCTTGAAAATATCGAGCCCGCCAATTCCGGGAAGGTAGTTCGACGAAAAATACAATTCGCCGTTGTCGCGTATGAACGGGAACATCTCGTCGCCAGGTGTGTTGATTTCAGGCCCCAGGTTTACCGGTTTGTCGAACGATCCTCCTTTTTGGGTCGCCACCCAAATGTCTTTTCCCCCGTACCCACCCGGCCTGTCGGAAACGAAATACAACTGTGTCCCGTCGGCGCTCAGCGAAGGTTGGGCTTCAATCAGGCTGTCGCCCACGAGGTCGATCAGGGTTGGTTCCGACCATTCGCCGCGCGACTGGTTGGTCGAAAACAATTGGGCGCCCTGGTCTTTTGTTTTATCGTAGATGCAACGGGTAAAAATCATCATGTCGCCACGGTCAGAAAGGGTTGCAGCGCCATCGTCGTTGGTCGTGTTGATCAATTGGTCTTCTTCGAGCAGTTTTGGTTTTTCCCATTTTTGTTTCTGAACTTCGAATTTGCTGGTGAACAAATCGGCATAATGCGTCCCGGTAATGTTGCTCGTACGCTTGCCTGTTGCCGTTTCGCGGGTTGAGGTGAAGATCACTTCGTTGTCGCGGCCTCCCACGAAAACTGGGCAGAAGTCGTTGTCTTTCGAATTCAATTCTTTTACCGGGCTAACGATATAGCGGTTTGGTTTATCGAGCCAACCTTTCACAATTTTGCTGGCTTCCAGCCCGTTTTTAGCACGCTCATCGTCGGGTTTAACGCCCAGATAGGTTTGGTACCAGGTAATTGCATCGTCGTATTTTTGGGTGGCGCGCAAACAATCGGCATAATGAAGCATGCAATCGGGCTCCGAATTGTTTCGCTTGATGGCATTTTTATACCAGATCGAGGCTTTGGCATAATCGCTTAACCTGAAGTAGCATTCGCCAATCCGGAAGGCAATGTCGCCTTTTTCTTTGGCCAGTTTTTGGCTCCGGTATGCCTTTCGGTATTTTTCAAGCGATTGATAGTATTCGCCAATGTTGTACGAATTGGCTGCTATGCTCATGTATTTTCGTGCTGAACACGAGCCTAGTATAACAATTAACAGCAGGAAAAATAGTTTGGAAAAACCCGGTTTTTTCATCTCGACATCTCACGTTTTGCGGTAAAAGTAACCATTTTAAATCCAAACTTAAAAAACGGAAAACCTTTCTTTAAAGTATGTGGTTCCTGATTATTTATTTCTGCCCTGACAACATCCCGGCCTCAACAACTTTGAACTCGGTCCGGCGATTTAGGCCACGCGCAATTTCCTTCAGGTTATTGTTCCCCAGTTTTTCCAGGTTTTCTGAGGTCAAGGCTTCGCCCGGGTGCAGAAATTCATATTGTTTGGCCAGTTTTGGGCTTACAATGAGCGGAACAGATTTCCCGAAACCTTTTGCTTTCAGGTTTTTTGCCGGAATCCCTTTTTCGGTCAGATAGGCCACCACCGAAGCGGACCGCTTTTCCGAAAGTTCCTGGTTGAACTTTTCGTCGCCCAAATCGTCGGTGTGCGACGAGATTTCGATCACTGCGCCCGGATTTAATTTGAGCAGATCGACCAACTTATCGAGCGAATTTCTGGATTCGGGAAGCAGTTCCCATTTCCCCGATTCGTAGTTGATGTTGTCGATCCGGATGGGCTGGTTTGTTGGGACCGATTTGATGTTGATTTCAAATTGCTTGGCCTGGCGAAGCCCTCGGGTTGATATTTTGGCCTGCGCGTTCAGGTAGCCACTGGCAAAAACCACGATGGCATAATCGTTTCCGGGATTTAAACCGGCCTGAAAACGTCCGTTCACCGTCCTGATTTTCTGCGAACTGCCGTCGGAACCTACAATCCTGATGTTTACGTCGGGAAGGATTGAATCGGTTTCGCTGTTGCGGATATGACCGAAGCACTGAAACAATTTCGGTGGCAGGTAAAACGAATAAATATCCAGTCCGCGGCTGCCTTTCCGGTTCGACGAAAAGTAGCCTTTTTCACGGTCACCATCGAATTGGATGGCCAAATCGTCGCCCGAAGAATTCACTGGTGGCGGCATTTGCTCAACGTTCCATTTTTCGGAGTTAATTTTTTGGGCCTGAAAAATGTCGTAGCCACCCATCCCGGGCTGAAAATCAGACGAAAAATAAAAATATCCGTTTGGTTTCTGGAACGGGCAGGTTTCGTTGCCCGGCGTGTTGATTTCAGGGCCTGCATTTTCGGGGTCCGAAAACTTGCCCGGCCCTGTTATTTCTGATTTCCAAATGTCGTAACCACCCATTCCCCCGGCCCGGTCGGAGGCGAACCAAAGTGTTTTTCCATCGTCGGTAAGCATTGGGCTGGTGTAATCGGCATCGTCGGTTTCGAAAGGCAAAAGCGCCGGTTGGGCCCACTTCCCGTCATTTTTCAGCGAATAGAAAATCCGGCTCACTCCCGGTTTGGGTGGTTGCTGAATTTCTTTGGCAAAAACAATCAGTTGCGAAGCCTGATCGACATTCAAGGCGAGTTTTTCGTCAGGCGAAATCAACAATTTTGGGTCGTCCATAATTTTCGGGGCCGACCATTTTTGTTTGACGGAATCGAATGCAGAGGTGAAAAAAGCAGCGAATTTCTGTCCGGTTGCCGGGTTTATTTTTTTCTCCGGAACGTCATCGCGCGAAGACCGGATGCAGACCTGCAGCTCTTTTCCGGGCAAAATCTGAACCAGTTCGTCGGTTGCCGGCGAATTTAGGGTTTTCAGGTTTTCAACCAGATAAAGTTCCTGAACGTCTTTCCATCCCTGAATCCTTCGGATGGATTCCATCCCGTTGATGGCCCCTTTGTTTTTAGGCTCTTTTTTCAGTTCAGCTTCATAAATCGGTTTGGCTTCCTCCGGTTTTCCTGCGCCACGCAGGGCATCGGCATAAAGCAGTTCAACCGTCGAATCTTTAAATCCTGAACGGATAACATTCCGGTACCAGATGGCGGCTTTCGGGTAGTCGCCCAACTGACGGTAACTTTCGGCCAGTTTGAAACACACGGTTTGTTTTTGCGATTTGTCTTTTATTTTTGGGCCCGCCAGCCGGTATTTTTCGGCGGAAGTATAATATTCTTTCTGCAAAAAGGAATCGTTTGCTTCTGAAATCAGTTTGCTGACCGAACATGCCGAACCCAG
>JBBIHV010000189.1:0-6017 GCA_037446835.1 Sunxiuqinia sp.
GTCTTTGGTTTTGGAGCGCCGCAAATGGAGCCTGCCGGAAGTAATTTGACCAGAATATTCCCGATATTTTCGGTGTAATTCTCCGGAAGTTTCCCCGAAATTTCGGAACTCATTTGCAAAATGTCACCTTTATTCGTTTTAATCCGGTCGAGATACATTAACTTTTTCACCTCCACTTCCGAGGCCACCATGCTCAGGTCGTTGCGGATCAGATCGACGATGGTGTGGTGTTCGGCCACCTCTTTTTCGTCGCTGAGCAGCAGTTGTTCCGCATTTTTCAGGGTGGCATCAATGGTTCCTTTCATCGGGAAGGATGAAATAATTCCGTCGTTTATCCGGATAAAAATTTCAGGAGAAAAACACAAAAACTGGTCTTTGAGCCAGATTTTATAAGGCGCCCGGCTTCGGTGGAAAAGTTCTTCGGCCGAAAGGTTTGTTTTAACCGGCGTGGGCATGGTCAGGTTCAGCAAATAGGTGTCGCCCTGGTGCAGGTGCCGCTGAACCTGCTCGAATGCCTGTTTATACCTGTTGTAATTTACCGGGAAAATGTTCCAGCCAACATGCTTTTCTTCAAATTTTTTTGGCCTGAAATTGGTTGAACCGGGAGTTTTCCAGAATAATCCGTCGGCATGAAGGTCCTCGAAAATCAGCGGTTTCTGAAAGTCGTAGTCGATGATAAATGCAAAGGACCGGCCAAGTCGGCCCAGTTCATTCATGCGCTCAACGGTATGTTTTTGCAGTTCGGTCATCAGCGGTCAAAGATAGGGAAAAGTAAAAGTGATCCGTGTTCAGTCTCAGAAAACCAAAGCCGATATTTATTATTTGCTTCGCGAAATGGGTGACCATTGGCCGCGTATCAACAAATTTTGAGTGACCATTAAATGACCATTGAATGACTATTAATATTATTTTTGAACCATGAGCATTGCCGAAAATATTGATCAGATTCAATCGAATTTGCCGGGAAACGTGCGGCTGGTGGCCGTTTCGAAAACCAAGCCCGCCAAGCTTTTGAATGAAGCCTACAACCATGGACAGCGCGCTTTTGGCGAAAACAAAGTTCAGGAGATGGTTTGGAAGCACGACGAATTGCCTAAAGACATTGAATGGCATTTCATCGGGCATTTGCAAACCAATAAGGTAAAATACATTGTTCCTTTTGTCCATCTGATTCACGGCGTCGATTCGTTCAAATTGCTGAAAACGATTGATTCGGAAGCCAAAAAAGCCGGGCGAATCATTCCATGCCTGCTCCAGTTTCACATTGCCGAAGAAGAAACCAAATTCGGTTTTTCGATGGATGAAGCGGTTGAAATGCTGAATTCACCTGAATTTCAGGAATTGAAAAATGTCAGGGTTTCAGGAGTCATGGGAATGGCTACCTTCACCGACGACGAGAACCAGGTCGGGAAGGAATTTGCGGGATTGAAAGGCGTTTTTGAAAAACTGAAAGCTGAATATTTCGCCGGAAGCGCTGAATTTACGGAGATTTCGATGGGCATGTCGGGCGATTACCGGATTGCAGTGGAGCAGGGGAGTACCCTGGTCAGGATTGGAAGCAACATTTTTGGCGAACGAAACTATTTGCCTGAAACATAATCCCTGGCAGAGGCAAAACCCTTAAAATCCAATGGAAGGCAAAAAGTCGATCACGTCGAGCAGGAGCTGCCTTTTTTGCTCGACTGCAGAAGGCAATGCTTTATCGAGTTTCTCAATTTCCTGATCGATGGTTGTTTGTTGAATTTTATGTTCGGTGTTCATAATCACGGTATAGGCTTCCAGTGCAACTTCCAGGTCATTTTCGATGAGCAAATCGATAAAAAGCGAAATGTAGTTGCTGAAATTCAGGCCGTTTTCCCAACAAGTGGCTACAAGTTCTTTTAATTCCGGTGCATATTTCTGATCCTGAATGGCTTCAACGATCAACGGAATGGCATTACTTTCCTTCAGGTTTGCAAAAAGTTCGGTGATTTTTGATTTGATTTCGGGATTTTGGCTCAGGTGGAGCATTTCAAGCAAAACCGGAATATCGGATACTTTGCCCGAAACCCGTAATTCTTTCAGGGTTTCAATCACCTTCAGCGAATCGGCTGATTGCAGTCCTTTCAGAATGTTTTTATGATCGTTGTGTGTAAAATCGCTTGTCATTATAATTTCTTCTTTCTGATTTTCTGCAAATTTAATAATTTGAAGATAAGATATACCAATCGGTGCTTTTGCTTGTTCGGAATGAGCTCAAATGGTTTTCCTTCATTTTGATTTCGGCAGGATGTGCGGTAAATGCTTTTAGTTTGATCTGGTTTGTCCCAAAAATTTTTTCTGGATGAAACGTGTTACCGGACCCGCTTTTCCATCCCCGATCAGGTTACCGTCGATGTTTACTACCGGTGTTACTTCACTGCCTGTGCCAACAATCATTAGTTCGTCCATGCTGGCCAGTTCTGAAGCTGGAATCGCTTCTTCAATTACCCTGATGTCATTTGCCCGGCAAATTTCAAGCACCACTTTTTTTGTGATTCCTGGCAAGATCAGGTTCGAGTCTGGATGAGTAAAAACGGTTCCATCTTTCACGCCCATTACGCTGGAATGAGAGGCTTCGGTGACCACGCCGTTCCGGATAAAAATGGTCTCTTCGGCGCCATTCTCAGCCGCAATTTGTGCACTCAACACATTGGCAAGCAATGCGATAGATTTGATATCGCAACGCAGCCAGCGAATATCATCGGCAGTGACCACCTTGACCCCGTTTTCGAGTTGGTCCTGTTTTGACGCAAAGGGAAAGGCTGTGGCATAAACTGTTGGCTTAATGTTTTCGGGGAACCGGTGAATTCGCGGATGGCTTCCGCGGGTAATTTGCAGGTAAATACCGGCTTCCTGATTGGTCAGTCGGTTTTGTTCCAGAAGGGTTTGAAATACCGTTTCGAACTGGTCTAAATCTTCAAAGTCAATCCGGATTTCGTGCAAACTTCGTTTGAGCCGTTCGATGTGGTCGGCATAACGGAAAGGCTTTCCGCCGTAATACTTAATCACTTCGTAAATGCCATCGGCAAAATTAAAACCCCGGTCTTCCGGAGAAATAAAGGCTTCCTCAATTGGAATGATCTCCCCATTCAAATAAACCATATTGCTCATATTCCAGAACCTAAAGATTTGAATTTGACTATTTGACTTTTATGCTTTTCCCTTCAAGGTAAGTCATAAACTTTTCGCCGTCCTGAGACATCTCAAACTTGATGTTTACTTTCTGGTCGTCGAGTAAGGAATACGTAAGGCGAAAAACCGGGACATTCGGGATTTTCTCACTTACGAGAACAATGGCTTTTTCTGCATAAGTGATTGAATAATTGATGGTATGGCCTTCATTGTCGAAATAAACCGCTTTTGTGGCTGAACCGGAATAATCCAGAGAAACGATCATCAGATCTTCGTGGCTGAATGCCGGCCGGTTGTTGCTTGCCGGAAAATCGGTTTTCGATTTCCGAACTAAAATTTTCCCATCCAAATCGGGTTTAAACGAAAATATTCCGCCTCCTTGTCCGGGCTGACCGCTTCCATCACCTTTCCATTCACCAATTAACCACGACCAGTTGCTCCATGCTGAATTTGTTTGTCCGAAACTATTCAGCAGTAAAAAGAAGAAAGTAAAGAGGAAAAGGAATTTGATTCTCATGGTTTTGGGTTGATCTTATTTGTGTTTTTTTTTTATTGCCGTGCTTTTACTTGCCTTTCAGATCAAAAACGAACAACCTTTCGGGTTCTTAGATGATATTTCTGCTAAATATAAAAACTCTTCCCCGAAATACCTCGATTTCAAAGAAGAGTTTTTATTGTGGGATGGCGAAACAAGTTCGGCATGACGCTCCATCACAAGCTTGTTAAAACAACAGAAGGCTTTTCGTCCGGCTATTTCAACAATTCGCCCAAAAACAAAAGTGTATGGTTCCAGGCGCGTTTGGCCATTACTTCGTTGTATTCTTTTGAGGTGGGATTGGTAAATGTATGTCCGCAATTGGCGTAGGTTATGATCTGCCAATCGGCCTTTCCATCCTTCAATTCCTGAACCAGTTGGTCGTAAATTTCTTTGGTTACGCCTTTATCTTCGGCAGGATTTTCAACCAGAACTTTGGTTTTAATCGGCCCGTTGGGCCGGCTCGAATCTTTTCCCAGTCCGCCGTGAATGGAAACAACACCAGCAACATCAAACCCGGCACGCGCCACTTCCAGCGCCCCAGTCCCGCCAAAACAATATCCAATGACGGCAATTTTGCCGCTTTGTGCACCGGAGGCTTTCAGTTGTTCCAGCGCCAGCGAAATGCGCTTTTGGTAAAGCTGGTAATCGTTTTTAAACTGAGTTGCAATTTTAGCTGCGCTGCCAAAGTCGGTCGGAATGTTTCCTTTTCCGTAGATATCGGCCACAAAGGCTATGTAGCCTTGCTTTTCGAGTTCGAGGGCGGCCGCTTTGGCTTCATCGTCAATTCCCATCCAGGCCGGAAGAATTAGCACGCCGGGCAGGTTTTTCCCTGCATTGGAAGTGACCAGCCCATTGAGTTCCTGTGCGCCGTCGGCATATTTCACTGCCTTAAGCGATTGTGCTGTAATTGATTGAATAAGTCCCATAAAAAGAATGAATATTAGAAGATTTTTCATCGTGATTCAATTTTAATGTTTACCGTATTGCTTTAATCCCTGAAACCCCCGACAAAGAGCTTTGTTTACGAATGCCTGTTAAGTTTTCTTAATAATAGCTCGGGGCTTCCCGGTAGAGTGAATCAACAACTGACGTACGGTGGGAAAAAATGAATTTTCTCCGCTTTAAACCTTTTTAATACCTTTATAATCTGCTCTTTATCTGGCCTTGCAATAAACCCGCTCTGCTGTCGCCTGGACAAAATCGTTTATCTGCTGTATAACCACCGACTTTTTCAATCCTGAATTTTCCTTACCAGCTACTGCTGCTAGTGCTTCTAGGAAAGCATCGACATCCTTTTCAGTATTTTCAATTCCGAAACTCACCCTCACCACTCCCGGAAGCGATAATTTGGGAAACAGGGTCACAATCAGTTTTTGGAACTTCTCCAATCCGGGGCTCACTTTCAGGATATGTTTGACCGTGATGTGGGCGCAATGACAACCCGAACGCACTCCGATTCCTCCCTGCAAAGCCAGTGCTTTGCCTGTCTCGGTGGAGATTTTGTTCTTTAATTCGAAAGGAATGACACCAATTTTTGAAGCAAATTCCGGAGATTTCGGGTCTTTTATACCATGAATTTTTACTCCTGAAATGTTTGCCATTTCAAGCAAAGCTTTACCGGTGTGTTTTTGTTCTTCGTTTTCAATCAGTTCCATTCCAATCCTTCGCAGGAGTAAAAATGCCTTGCCCAAAGCGGCAATTCCCGCTGCATTTTCTTCTCCTGAAGCTTGAATTTGTGCGATTTCTTCTGAATCGAATTTTAAAATCCCTTTTCTGACCACCAGCGCCCCGGAACCAAATGGCGCGTAAACTTTATGAGCCGAAAAGGCCAGATAGTCGATTCCGCAATTTTCCATATCCACCTTGCGATGGGCAACCAGTTGTGCTGCATCAACAAGCAGCCTGCAACCGAATTGATGGGCAATCCGGCTAATTTCGACAATGTTGTTGCAGGCTCCAAGTACATTCGATGCACCGCTCACTCCAACCAACCTGATTCGCTTCTTCCCGTGTTTTCCCTCCTGATTGTATTCACGGAGTATCGTTTCCAATTCAGCCAGATCAATAAAACCTTCAAGGTCGATCGACAAACGAATGACAGAAGCATTTGGAATCCTTCTCCAGGGCAATTCGTTTGAAGAATGTTCCAGCAAAGTGTTTAAAACAACCGGTTCGGTTTCTTCACCGAATTCACGGCTAAAACTTTCGGCTGCAAGATTGATGGCTTCAGTTGTATTCGACGTGAAAAACACCTCATAATCAGTTGCCGGTGCATTCAAAAATCGGGAGCAGATTGATTTTACTTCCTGAATGATTTCTTTCCGGA
>JBBIHV010000190.1:0-5884 GCA_037446835.1 Sunxiuqinia sp.
TTTTTTGCTTCGGGATGAAGTTGCTTTTTGAAAATGGAAGCAATTTCGAAAATAGGCAGTTCCAGTGTTTGGCTGTTGATGTTGGTGGCGATGGCAATCACCATTTTTTCTTCAGGATAAATTAGCAAGGAAGCACTTCCACCAGTGACCGATCCGCGAACGCCGTAAAACTGCTCGCCCCGGCTGTCTTTCGAAGAAATCAGGCCAAAGCCGTAAACCCCATTTACTCCGGATTTTAGCTTGTATGGAGTCGTCATTAAATGGATGGTTTCCTGTTTCAGAAATCCCGGAAAGAGGATGGCATTCCCCATTTTAACCATATCGAGCACCGAACTCAGGTAGCCTGTCGATGCCTCTTTTCCACTGAGGTCGATTTGAGATGCCACAATAGGCTGGCCAATGTAATTCTCTTCGTAATTGCTGCTTTTGTTGTCGAAAATCTGATACGGATTGTCGGCAACCGTACTGTTCAGTTTAAGGCTATCTAAAACGGTTGATTTAGCAATTTTGGGATACGGACATTTCATCACTTTTTCAATCAGGTATCCAATCAGGTCATATCCAAGTTCGGTATGCCCGTAGTATTGCCCGGGTTCAAAAACCAGTTTGTCGTGAATAAACGAAGCGGTAATTTTCTCCGGGGTGTTTATTTTTTCGGTTCCGGCAGGCGCGCTTTCTGGCCTGATTCCCGAGGTATGTGCGGCCAGTTGCCTGATGGTGTAGCTGGTCCTGATTTTGTCTGAATCGGGTAAGAAATCTGATACAGGTTTGTCGATCTGCAATTGGCCTTGCTCGTACAATTTTGCCGCGGTTAACCCGGTAACCAGTTCAGAAACCTGACCAATCCTGAATTTATGGGATGGCAACGATTTTACTTTAAACTCGGCGTTGGAATAACCAAAACCATCGGCCCAAACCAATTCGTTGTCGATGGAAACAGCAATTGTTAACCCCGGAATTTGGTTGGTGGCACAATACAAACCCACATGTTTATAGGCTTCCACCAGACTTTCTTTGTATTTGCGCAGCCTGACGATGGAAGGGTCTTCAGATTGCTGCCGGCACGATATAAATGACCCACAGATAAAAAGAATCACTAAGCTTTTTGTCAAAAATCGGTTTTTCATTCGGGAATAATAGTGTTAATAAATTGAATTTCTGTGTGTTATCAGGTGTTTTGAGAAATTTTTTTTGTGGTCGTTTCACTGCTCCTGAAATCTGGATTGTTTTTTCAGCCCCAAAGTAGGAAAACTTCTTTTCAAAAATGAAAGAAAGTAGTTTTTCTTGATTTCAATAAACAATAAAAAAAAACGACGGAGTGAGAATTTTAACGATTACAGTACACGACGAATAGACTAATTCCGGGAACCGGCCTTCCTTTAGATTTTCTTTAGAATTAACAGATACCTTCCACAACGAAAGAAACTTTTTTTGAATAGAACCCAACTGTTTTACAAGTTAGAAATCTTAGTTAGTAGCTTGATATTGAAATTTGGAAGGAGAAGGGAAGGATTATTTCAGGCCAATCATCACAACTTGGAAAACGTATTTCATTTAGTTGCATACCCCAACGATTCAAATTTTTTAAATGCTGCTCACTCTTTTAAAAAAATGGACTGTTTATTGCCTGATTATTTTGGGCATTTATTTTCAGGCTCCCGATTTATACGGACAAAATGCTGCTTCAAAGGAAAAAGTAATTAAAGGTTTGGATTTTGGGGTATTGCCGTCATTTGTTTACAACACCGATAAAGGCCTTCAGTATGGCGCCCTGGCAAACTTTTATTACTACGGCAAAGGCACGATCTATCCGAATTATTTGTTCAACCTTTACCTTCAGAGTTCACGGACGACAAAAAATGGGTATGTAAATTTTTTGTTTTTCGATTCAGGGCGTTTGCTGCCAAAAGGGATGAGATTAACTGTTGATATGTCGCTGCTGAAGAGGGGCTATCAACATTTTTACGGGTTTAACGGCTACAATGCCCTATATAATAAGAACTTCACGGATCAGACGAAGCCCCAATTCATTTCACGGCATTATTATTTTTTTGAAGAAAAAACCAGAACAATTTCGGTTGACCTGAAAGGAAATCTTCCGGTCAAGCATTTGCGCTGGGATTTAGGATTGGGCTATTATCACTTATCGACCTTGCCTTTCAGGCATAGACTGCCAAGCGCTCAACGACTGCCAACGCTGTTCGAAAAATACATTGCCCAGGGAGTTATTCCGTCTGGTCAAAAAAATGGCGGATCCACTTTTTTCCTGAAAACCGGACTGATTTATGATTCGCGTAATGATGAATCAATCCCAACAAAAGGAATTTGGGCAGAAGCGGTTTATATCAATGCGTTGCAATTTTTGTTCAATAAACTGGCTTATTCACAAGTCTCATTTATCTTTCATCAATACCTTCCGATCAGCTCAAAACTGGTGTTTGCGTACCGGCTGGCTTATCAAACCAAATTAAGCGGCCAAATCCCGTTCTATATGCTGCCTGAGCTGGCAAGCACCTATCGCTCGCAGGAAGCGCTGGGCGGAAATAAAACAATCAGGGGCATTTTGAACCGAAGGTTGCTCGGAAATGGTTTTGCTTTGGCCAATTTTGAATTTCGGTACATACCCATCCACACCATTTTGCTCAACCGGAACCTGGGCATCGGGTTCAATGTGTTTGAGGACATGGGAATTATTACGGATCAGTACAGGATAGATAAATCGCTAAACAGCAAAGCTTTTGATTATCAGGCAGGACGTGAAAAAATGCACTATGCTGCCGGTGCCGGAATCCGATTTATCGTAAATCATAACTTCATCGTGGCCATGGATTATGGCCGGGCCTTGGATAAAAGAGATGGCACAAAATCGTTTTACATCGGCCTGGATTATTTATTTTAAAAAATGACGAATTGCTCGCCGGTGAACTTACCAGCTCAACCGCTGGCCGACAGTCCATTCGATGAAATCGGAAATGTAAAATTTTGTGGCACGCAGATTTATCCCGACGAAAGTATTTTTCAGGAAATGGTATTTGACACCCACCCGCTGGTAAAAAGCAGGGCTCATGTTGGCGGATTGTTTCCGGTAAAGATAGAACCCCGGTTGAATGACCAGCGACAATTTGTTGATTGCCAATTCGTAAGAGGGATAAATGCTCAGCGATAAATGACGGGCGAAGGCAACTTCCTGTTCGTCGAGCTTTCCGCTTTCAACAATGATCTGTGAATTTTGAGAACCTTGATAGCCAACAGTGAACCCAAACCCGATTTTCGATTTGTAATCCAATTGCCTGTTAAACGTGTTGCTAATCCCCAGGACCGGAAGGTTGATCCCTTTCATGCCGGTGACCACATTCACGTCGGTACCGAGGTAAACAACATTTTGCATGCCTCCATAGCCTGAAATAATCCACTCGTAATGTTTTGTGTATTTTGGTTTTAACTGCGATTTGTACTGAATCGGAGCGTCGCACAAATCGTAGGCGATGCTGATCCTGGCCGCCCCGGTATTCAGTCCTTTGTTCGGCAGTTTCAAACGGCCATTCGAGAAATGGGTAAATCCGTAGCCTAAACTCAGGTTCATCCTTTTACCGAGCTGATATTTCAGGTTTAAACCCGCATCAATGTAAACGCTTCCATCGGTGCTGATGGCTATATTTCCGGGATTGGTTACCGGATCGTAATGGTTCCAGTTATAGGTAAAACCCAGGCCTAGCTCATAATTCAGGCTTAATTTGTTTATCCTGAAAAAAGGGGCGTTAAAAAATCCATACACCGCATAAGGAGAACCCAATTTTGTTGTGTTAACGAAACTGGCCGAATAAATGCCTATCCCGTACTCCGGATAGCCGTAAAGCTGCTGCCACAATTCTGTGCCGGTGGTTTGTTTGGCCAAACGCAGTGAATAACTGAAATAATGGGGAACCCCTTCGAGCTCGGTATTTTGAAGCCTCACATAACTATTGGTTGGAAGTATGTTCCCGACATCGAGCCGGAATTCAGCTTTAAGCCGGTTCCTCCGGATCAGCGAATCAGGGCGCGACAGTTGTGCTTTTCCCGGAATGGCCAGAAGAACAAAAAGCATCAGATTAAGTGTGAAGGCCGTAAATTTCCTCATCGGAACAAAGCTAAGTTAGAAATTGCAGGCCAACGAAAACGATTTGTACCCGATGGCCGGGAAAAAAGTTACTTTGCCCTTTCCTGATTTGAGTTCAAGTTTTTTCAGCGGTTTTAAATAATAAACCACGTCGGCGGTCAGAATCCCTATCCCGGCGCCGGTCAGTACATCCGGGAGCCAGTGTTTTCGGTTCGTTAACCGCAGGCAGCCGGTGGCTGTTGCAACCACAAAACCGCTGTATGCTACCCAAGGATCGGTATCGATAAATTCGTGGTACAAAACCGTTGCCCCGGCAAAAGCCAAAGTTGTATGTCCTGAAGGGAACGAAGTCGTTGCTCCGTTTGGCCGTGCCACTTTGGTTGTTATTTTCAGTGTTTGAGCGATTATTCCGGAAGCCAGCTGGGTAATGAGCAGGTATTTGGTCTGGTCGAATACGGTGTTTCGGTGCTTGACCCCGGCGATATCGAACAGGTACATTTCGGCCATGGGCGCATATTGCAGATAATTCTCAACGCTGATATGGGTTTCAGGAAGGGCATCTTCAATGTGGTGTTTTATCGTTCCAATATTGAGCAGCGAACCCACTGTAATGAAACTTAACGGAACAATCTCTTTCCTGAAAAATGGCTTCGACACTGTTTTGTTGCTCCGGATGCTGTCTGATTGGGCATAAGTTGCCTGGATTCCCAGCGCAAAAATTAAAGTAAAAAGAATTGACTTCATTTTTGAAAATTTCCATTATTAACCTTACTCCTGAATTAAAGTTCAATGATAGCTATAAAATGGAATTGACACAACTCTTCGCAAGTTTGTTCAGTTTTCAAACCAGATTATTCAGGGTAAATAAATATAACCGAATCGGAAACGGCATAGCTGCCAGCACTTGCCGGTACAGTTTGTCGTAGAAATTATTTTCGCCCGGAAGGTTGTCCGATCTGCCATGCGGTGCATTCCTAACGATAAGAATCTTTGATTAAAATGCGTTTTTCAAATAAAAAGGGCCATGTGTCGGTTAGGATACAAAGCCCTGTCTGGTTGCTGTTTTCTGTTTTTAAGCCTTCACAAAAACCCAGCGTTTATTTTTTAATTCGCAATTTCAATATGTTTTGATAATTCTGTAATAAAGGCCAGATAAAGCCCCTGGTTTTCGTTGTTCGAAATGGTGATTTTTCCATTGGCCTGGGTTGCTGTGCCCAGGTCCAGGCTGCTCAGCCAATTGTTCACATCAAAAAGTATAGATATGGTTGACGTACCTCCTGAACTAACCTGTAACCCGCTTCCGGCAAGGGGCAACTGAACTGTTCCAGCAAAATCTGAAGTGAGTGTAAACGGCACAATGCCACCTTGTGCATTGGTGAAAAGCCCGCTGAGCGAAATGGAATGGCCGTTGTTTTCATTTCCGGCGTAAAAATCGAAATTCACTTTTTTGTAAGTTCCGGGCTGAACGGTTACCTGATCAATGGAAGCAGATCCGTTAATAATATCAAGTAAATATGGCCCCGACAGCAACAGGTCGCCCGCACTGCCGGTTTCAGCCGGTGAACTCGTTTCAGCAACATCTTTGCCATCGCTGCCCGTGCTGCCCGATTGGCCCCCACTTTGGTTTTGAACGTCATTCCCGGAATTTTCCTCAACCCGCAGGTTTTTGATCTCGACTTTTGCTGCATCCAGGGTAATGGTTGTCCCGCCAACAGAGGCCAAAACACCCGATTTCAGGAACAACTTTGGAGTTGTTGCCTTTAATTGCAAGGTTCCCGGCGTTCCTGA